>NZ_JBHNYN010000003.1:0-430304 GCF_054960695.1 Vibrio sp. PSi01 | reverse complement strand
ATCGAGCTGGCTTTTTCGTTTTATCAGCTACCGTAATTAGAACGTAAAACTGAGTCCGACATTGGCTTGGAATTGGTTCATCCAATCAGTATCAAAGCGGATAATACACTCTTGACCCGTACTAGGGATGTTACACACACCAGATGTGTCGTTATCGACAACCGTACCTAGCCAACGCACCTGGGTGTTCAGCGCTAAGCGGTCGCTAAACTTGTATTCCAAGCCGCCAAAGATTGAGGTTGAGAATCCATACTTGTCCTTCGCCCAATCCACATCAACGTATGATGCCCCGAGACCTAGCCCTAGGTAGCCAGATAACATAGGCGATGCAGGGTAGTAGATACTGCTTTGAAAGTGCAAGTATTGGATTGAGGAGCTAAGATCCAGCGATTCTAACTCAGAGCTTTGGTTGGAATAGAAAAAACCGATACGTCCTTTTTCTAATGGGGTTTCTATTGCGAAGGTGAAGTTTTCTGAGCCTTCCATGTCAAAGGTTTTACCATCCTGGTCTTCGACACTGCCACCACCGGTATAACCTACCATGGGAGTAATGATGATCTCTGGAGACGCATATACGCCCGACACGGAGAAAAACGCAATTAATGCCATCATATTTACGTTGTTATTCATGAGTATATCCTTATCCATACACTTACTAATTGTGATGGTTACATCAATATTGTGCGACTAATTTCGACGATTCTTGAAGATACTTCACACACCTGATAGTACTTAAATAGTGACTCAACAAATTAATAATAAGCCAGAGGTGTCTATGGACCATAATCTGAAAAATGCCCTACAAATAACGGTGTTAATTTACACAATCATTCTTTCATTTGGTTTTATTGCGATTGGTAGTTAATACCATTTATCGTGAGGCTGGGTTTTCATACTCAGGGTATTAATGAATAGTGGGCTCATAACCAATATTGATACAGCAATAGACTTGGATTATTACGCTAAGTTTATTGCTGGAAAAACAGCACTGGTCGCTCAAGGTGGCGGACAGAGAAGTATTTTTACTTCTGGAGTGCTGGATGCCTTTCTTCTTTCTAATTTTGACCCCTTTGATGAATTTTTTGGTACTTCCGCAGGTGCTTTAAATTTATGTGCCTATCTGTGCCGTGATAAAGGCCTAGGCCGTTCTTTTGTTCTCGATCTCACCACAGCACCAGAATTCTTTAATCTGTTTTCTTACATAAGACATCGTAAGAACTTAGGGTTAGAGTGGGCGTTGGAGCAGATCATGGCTTACCCATATAAGCTCGATCTTGATTTGGGGCGACAAACCCTGGGCGCTCGACAACTCTTTGCTGCGGTAACCGACTCGAAAGACCTTCAAGACCATTACTTCCCTTTGCTGGGTGAAGATTGGTATAAAGTGATGATTGCAACGTGCGCCATCCCTCGTTTATACAATGATGAAATACTGATTGGTAATGGAACATACGTAGACGGTGGTGTTTCGGCTGCTATTCCTGTGCAAGAAGCTTGGCGCCGTCAGGCTCGATCTATTGTTGTCATTAGAACCGAACCTACCTTTGAGTCGAGTGTTGACTTACCCATTCAGGATCACAATAAGCCAATTTTAGCGAAGAGCAACAGAGCCTCTGTAGAAGAACTTGAGTGGTTTCGTGGTTCGTTGAATAATGTTCAAGGTCATTGGCAACAAAAAGTAGACCAATGGAAAACCGATTGGAGCTCGTTCTTTCAACAACAAATTTTGAGTTCAAAAGAGCAAAAGCGCGACAGGGTACATTTGGATCTTTTAAATGGCGGTCGATGGTTGTTTGGTGCTGATGATATCTATCGTTTAAGCCATTTGATTGGTGATAAGTTTGATTCAGGCTTAGCTGATATGTTGATGGTTCATTATCAAACTTACTCGCTAACTCAAAACTTTCTTAACTCACCACCCGATGATGCGTTTGTGGTCCAGATAGCACCTAGTCAGCCGCTTAAATCGAGTTCATTAATGAGTGACAAAGAAGATTTGCTACATGACTACGAATTGGGTTTAGAGGCGGGTTACCGATTTGTCGAAACTTATACGTCAACAGAGAACGCTCGTAGTTCACACATGTCACAGCTTGCCACCAGCGTTGTTGATAAATAATGCTCGCAGGTAATAAGTAGTTAGACCGACAATATTTTGAAGTGAAAAAGGGTAATTGAACTTGGTTCGATAACCCTTTTTTGTTTTCTCAATTTTATGCCTAAACCTAGGATTCTAGACTCTAGTGATTAGACTTATGTGACCGGTAGGATTCTCATACAGTTGGTTGACCCCGCCACATCCATAATATCGCCTTGGGTGACGATCACGAGGTCGCCAAATTTAAGGTATCCTTCTTCTTTCAGGCAATCTAATGTTGATAGTGCAATATCAAAGCTGTCTTTGGCCTCTGTTTCAAAGTAAATAGGCGTCACGCCTCGGTATAAAGTACAACGATTAAGCGTTCCTTCGTTACGAGACAGGGCATAGATAGGCATGTCGGCACTCAGGCGAGACATCATCAGTGCAGTTCGCCCTGACTCGGTGAGAGTGACTACGCCTTTAATGCCTTCCATATGGTTTGCTGAGTAGATGGTCGCCATCGAAACGGTTTCTTCGGCGGTAACAAAGGTGCGGTCAATACGGTAATTAGATTGGTTATTAATGCCCGCCATTTTCTCTGCGCCAATACAGACTTCTGCCATTGATTTCACGGTTTCTACTGGGTAATCGCCCGCCGCTGTTTCCCCCGAAAGCATGACAGCATCGGTGCCATCAAGTACGGCATTGGCTACATCCATCACCTCTGCGCGGGTTGGCATTGGCGCGGAGATCATCGACTCCATCATTTGCGTTGCGGTGATTACGGTTCTGTTAAGCGCTCTAGCACGACGTATAAGCTGTTTTTGTACTCCTACCAACTCAGGGTCACCAATTTCCACTCCGAGGTCACCACGGGCCACCATGACCACATCTGAGGCTAATATGATGTCATCCATGTTCTCAACTGTTGCTACTGTTTCTGCTCGCTCTACTTTTGCGACAAGGTGAGCTTCTAAGCCAGCTTCCCGTGCAAGCTGGCGAGCGTAATGCATGTCTTCACCGTTGCGAGGAAAAGAAACGGCCAAATAGTCGACTTTGATTTGAGCTGCAGTGACGATATCGCGCTTGTCTTTTTCTGTCAGCGCTTCTGCGGAAAGCCCCCCCCCTTTTTTGTTAATGCCTTTGTTATTGGAAAGAGGACCACCGATGATGACTTCTGTGTGAACGCGACAGCCTTCCACCTTGGTGACTTTTAATTGAACACGACCATCGTCGAGTAACAGAATGTCGTTAGCGGATACATCGTTAGGGAGCTCTTTGTAATCAAGACCGACGGCTTGTTGATCGCCTTCACCTAAACCTAGGCTGCTGTCGAGCGTAAACTGGTCACCGACGGTAAGTTGTAT
This sequence comes from Vibrio sp. PSi01, assembly GCF_054960695.1. Lineage (NCBI taxonomy): Bacteria > Pseudomonadati > Pseudomonadota > Gammaproteobacteria > Vibrionales > Vibrionaceae > Vibrio > Vibrio sp. PSi01. Next base: position 426,857 of record NZ_JBHNYN010000003.1, on the reverse strand, counting down.
TTTGTTATCTTTGAATGTCGACACACGAATCTTGGGACCTTGTAAGTCACCGAGAATAGCGATTTGAGTGCCGAGTCTTTTTGCTATCGCTCTGACGTTTTCTGCGCGTTGTATATGGTCTTCGCTAGTGCCGTGCGAGAAATTCATACGGACGACATTGGCACCTGCTTTGATGATTTCTTCAAGCACGTTACCTTTATCAGTAGAGGGGCCTAGCGTTGTGACGATTTTCGTTTTTCTTAATTCGGCTGTCATGAATACTCCTAGAGTGAGACCAAGTAATCTTTCAAAAGACTGAATTAAGTATATGCATTAATTGATAATTTATTGGGAGCTAGGGAGATATTTCTTTATTTGTCTCCAATTATTGAATTCAGAGCAAAAATGCGATGTTTCATTCTGAAAATTAAGTCTCAATTTATCGATATGGGTGTTAATTTTTCTCAAACTATTTGACTAGATACACAAAGATTCATGTATATACGTGATACTGGTCACGGCGATATACCAAGTGACTTCACAATTACTTCGCAAAGTAAAAAAATTAACCTGTTGATGATTTCTGGAGCGTAAAATGTACATGGCTCAACCGGGCCATATTGATCATATCAAACAGGTCAATGCTGGTCGTGTATATAAACTAATTGACCTTAGAGGTCCTATTTCTCGTATCGATCTGTCCAAGCAAAGTGAGTTGGCTCCGGCGAGTATTACTAAAATTACCCGTGAACTCATTGAAGCTCACCTCATTCACGAAACCACGGTTCAAGAAGCCACGACTCGTGGGCGTCCTGCTGTCGGTTTGCAAACCAATAACGAGGGTTGGCAATTTTTGTCAATGCGTCTTGGTCGTGGATATTTGACCATCGCACTTCATGAGTTGGGTGGCGACGTGCTTATCGATACTAAAATTGATATTCATGAACGTGATCAAGATGATGTACTTGCACGTCTTCTGCATGAGATTGATGAGTTTTTCCAAACTTATGCTGAACAACTCGACAGGGTGACGAGTATTGCAATCACATTGCCGGGTTTGGTCAATTCTGAGCAAGGTATTGTGTTGCAAATGCCGCACTACAACGTTAAAAATTTAGCGTTGGGTCCTGAGATCTACAAAGAAACGGGGCTACCTGTCTTTATCGCCAATGATACCCGAGCTTGGGCATTAGCAGAGAAGCTGTTTGGTCACTCACAAGATAACGATAATTCTGTTCTTATCTCAATTCACCACGGTGTAGGTGCCGGGATCATTCTCGACGGCCGAGTGCTGCAAGGTCGACATGGTAATATTGGTGAACTTGGGCATATCCAGATCGATAAGCAGGGCAAACTTTGTCACTGCGGTAACCGAGGCTGCTTAGAAACGGTCGCGAGTTCCCAGGCGATCCGTGATCAAGTAAAAGAACGATTGGCGAATGGTGAAGTATCGACACTGACAGTGTTTGAAGATGTAACTATTGAACAGATTTGTGCTGCCGCTGCCGATGGAGATCCTCTTGCAGTAGAAGTGATCGAACAGTTAGGTCGTTACTTAGGTGCTGCGATAGCGATTGTGATTAATCTTTTCAATCCAGAGAAAGTCTTGGTTGGTGGCGTTATCAATCAGGCAAAGAGCGTGTTGTATCCTGCGATCCAAAAGTGTATCGAAGAGCAGAGCTTGTCGGTTTACCATCAAGACTTAGAGTTAGTGGAGTCTCGATTCTATAAGCAGGCGACCATGCCAGGTGCCGCGCTTATCAAGCAGGCCTTATATGATGGTCAATTATTAATGAAAGTGATTGAAGGCTAACTTCTTTTTACCCGTCTTTTAGCTTTACCTGAAACCTTTCCATGTACTTAAGCTTTGTATAACATTATTTGTTGTACTTAGTTTAAGCATTCTGTGCATTGGCGCTTTGCTTTAACCTATTGAAGTAGGCTATTGTAGCCACAGTTATTATTTGTCCCTAAGGTGTTGTATGTCTGGCGTTTTAAATTCGGTTGATCAGAGAACCAAGCTAGTTGGTGAAAACCGTCTGGAACTCTTATTATTCAGCTTAAATAGTCGTCAATTATTCGCGATTAACGTATTTAAAGTAAAAGAAGTCTTAAAAGTACCAGTACTCACTCGCTTACCGGGCTCTCACCATCACATTACAGGGGTTGCCTCTTTGCGTGGCGAATCTGTTCCTGTTATTGATTTGCGCAGTGCGATTGGCTTTCCTCCATCACGTGCTGAGTCTCAAGAAAGTAACTTGATCATTACGGAATACAACCGAACGGTACAAGGTTTCTTGGTTGGGCAAGTCCGTAATATTGTGAATACGACCTGGACTGAAATTCAGCCACCACCGAAGACGGCGGGTCGTGCAAATTACCTTACAGCTATCACACATATTCAAGAAGAAGATCAGCATAAAATTGTTGAGATAATCGATGTTGAGAAAGTGTTGGCCGAGATCATTGATTACGACGTTTCTATCTCTGAAGGTGTTTTAGACGAGCAGCTAGCCAATGAAATGGTTGGGCGTAACGTGCTTATCGTTGATGATTCTTCAACCGCTCGTAATCAGATTAAAGGTACCTTGTCACAACTGGGTTTGAACATTATCGAGTGCTGTGATGGCTTAGAAGCGCTAACCTTACTTAAAGGATGGTGTGATGAAGGTAAAGACATTAATCAAGAAATCCTGCTGATGATCACTGATGCCGAAATGCCGGAAATGGATGGCTATAAGCTGACTCATGAAGTACGTACTGACCCTAGAATGCATGATCTATTTATCACACTAAATACCTCATTAAGCGGAAGTTTTAATGAAGCTATGGTTGAAAAAGTAGGGTGTAACCGCTTCATTTCTAAATTTCAACCTGACCTCTTAGTTGAAGTGACTCAAGAGAGAATGCGTCAGTTATTATAATTAAACCTGCTGTACGGTTATTTTTAATGATCTTATAGAAAACGTTTGCTAATATTCATGCAGTATATTTTTCTTAACGAAATATGCTCAACTACTAGCGTAACTTTTCACACACAATCTAAGGTAGTTCCTCTTAATGATATGGTTGACTTCTAAAGTTGTAATGACTTTGAGTTTATTACTATATAGGGAATTTAAGAAAAGACGTACGGAAGCTGACGTTGAGTGATAGCTCAACAATTTTTATTGAAGGGAGGCTGAAGGCTCCCTTTTCTGTTTTTTACGTCTCTTTCGTTGGTCTTTGATGGCATGGCTATTTTTACCGTTGCTGATAATTCACAACTAATGAAAATCTCGTGATTTGGTGTTCAAGCCAGTAATTTCATCGGTAATATCGATGAGCTTTCCCGCAATCACATGCACGACTTCGCCTTCCTTCTCTAAGACCCCTTGCACCTTTAAAGCCTTCGCTGTCAGATAAGCTTGTTGCTGTGCGCGTGCGGTGGCTCCCCATACCACAACGTTAATATTGCCCGTGTTATCTTCTAATGTGACAAAGGTGACACCGGCTGCGGTGCCGGGTGACTGCTTACCAGTGACTAAACCAACAACCGTGACCATGGATTTATGTCTTTGTTGTTTTAAGTCTTTCATATGTGTGAAGCGGCCCAATCGATTCGTTTCTTCTAGTAAGGTGATAGGGTGCTTATTTAGCGAAATCCCGACACTACTGAAATCCTCTAATAAATTTTGCATTTCACTGGGTTGATGAAGTGAGTGTTTTATGTCGTCGTGAACTTGACTAAATAACGGTAAGTCAGATGCTGAATCCATCATTGCCCAGCGTGTCTGAAAACGGTCACCAGAAACATTGTGTAACGCATTAGCTGACGCGAGTAACTCTATGTCCCTCTTATTCATCGACAACTGTTTCACTTGGCTCGGATGGCGATAACCGGAATGTGGGCGATTGGCGAGCACGCTTTGGATTCCATGCTCGCTGAACCCTTTGATTTGTCGTAGCCCTAAGCGAATCGCTAAACCATTCTGATGTTCAACGACTATGTGGTTGTCTTGTGAGGTGTTCACACATACTGGAAGAATCGCCACATTGTGTCGTTGTGCGTCTTGTACCAACTGTGAAGGGCTATAAAAGCCCATGGGTTGGCTATTGAGCAAAGACGCGTAGAAACATTCTGGGTAGTAACATTTCAACCAAGCTGAGCAATAGGTTAAAACGGCAAATGAGGCGGAATGGCTTTCTGGAAAGCCGTATTCACCAAAACCACATATTTGTTTAAATATCTGCTCAGCAAACTCTGTCTCATAACCGCGATTTTGCATGCCCTCGATGAGCTTGTTTTTGAACTTAAAGACGTTACCATTTTTCTTCCAAGCCGCCATGGCGCGTCTGAGTTGATCCGCTTCTCCACCTGTAAACCCTGCTGCCACCATCGCGAGCTTAATCACTTGTTCTTGGAATATCGGCACACCTAAGGTGCGCGACAGTACCGATTTAACATCCTTAGATGGATAGCTGATTGGCTCAATACCATCTCGACGCTTTAAGAATGGGTGAACCATATCGCCTTGAATAGGCCCAGGGCGTACGATAGCGATTTGAATCACCAAGTCATAATAAGTCCTTGGTTTGAGCCTTGGCAGCATGCTCATTTGCGCGCGTGACTCAATTTGGAATATACCGACCGTGTCTGCTCGTTGAATCATGCCATAAACCTGAGGATCGTCCTTGAGGCGAGTGATCTCTGCGATGGTGAGTGATCGCCCGTGAATGCGTTTGATCAGGTCGAAGCACTTACGAATCGCAGAAAGCATACCAAGCGCGAGTACATCGACTTTAAGCAGCCCTAAGGTTTCAAGATCATCTTTATCCCATTGAATGATGGTTCGATCGTGCATAGCTGCATTCTCGACGGGAACCAATTCGTACAAAGGTCCAGAAGAGATCACAAAGCCACCAACGTGCTGAGATAAGTGACGTGGAAAGCCGATGATCTCATTAACTAAATGGATAAATTGCTGACCTTTCAAAGAGTCCGGTTGCAGCCCCAATTGAGTTAATTGAGCCTGCCAACCTAAGCTTTTGTCTCTGCGGTTGGTGTTCTTTATGAAGTAATCCAGCTGAGTTTCTTGTAGCCCTAAAGCTTTGCCGACATCTCTTACTGCACTTTTGAAGCGATATGAAATGACAGTTGCGGCAAGTGCTGCGCGTTCTCTACCGTATTTTTTGTAGATGTATTGGATGACTTCTTCACGGCGCTCATGCTCAAAATCGACATCAATATCCGGCGGCTCATCACGTTCTTTACTGATGAAGCGTTCAAATAATACTGAGATCTGTCTTGGGTCGACAGAGGTGATTTCTAAGCAGTAACAGACCACGGAATTGGCCGCTGAACCTCGACCTTGGTAAAGAATCCCTTGGCTTTTGGCAAACATGACGATGTCGTGGATCGTGAGAAAAAAGAAAGGGTAGTCAAGCTCGTCAATCAGCCCCAGTTCTTTCTCTATGATTTGTTGAATGTCGTTAGGCACGCCTTGCGGGAAGCGAGCTCGTTTTCCTTTTTCGACTAACATGCGTAGATAACTCATGGGTGTCTCACCTTGAGGAATCAGCTCGCTTGGGTATTCGTAGCGCAAGCTGTCTAACTCAAACTCGCACAGCTCTGAGATTCGGTTGCTCTCTTCTAGCCACTCAACTTTGAATATATGAGAGAGCTTATTAATACTTCGTAAACAGCGCTCGGCATTAGCGAGTAAGTGACTGCCCACTTCGGTAATAGGTTTTTGGTATTTTATCGCAGTGAGTGAGTGCTGTAAGGGTAAGCGGTTAGCATTGTGCATCAGCACGCCACCACAAGCGGTTATCGGCAGTTGATGATGGTGTGACATCTCGACGCAATAGTCGATGTACTGCTGATCGGTTTGCTTTAGGTGTCGTTGTAAGCCGATCCAAAGCCGGCCTGAATGATGCTGAGAAAGCCATTGCCCCCAATGCGCGTCTTCATTTTTTTGTTGAGGAAGCCAAAGAATAAAGCAGTGCTTAGCCGACATGATATCCCACTCAGAGAGCTGATAATGTCCCTTACTGCTACGACGTCTCGCGTTGGTAATAATACGGCACAGCTCGGCATAGGCTTGTCTGTTTGGGCATATCAAGATCACTTGGCACTCTTCATTTAACCAAAACATGCTCCCGACAATTTGTTTGAGCGACAGTTTATGTTGCTTGATTGCTGAGTGAACCTTAACGATGCCCGCCAGCGAGCACTCATCAGTAACTGCGAGCGCTTTGTAACGTAAGAAGTCGGCCTGTAAAACAAGCTCCTCTGCGTGTGAAGCTCCTTCAAGAAAGGAGTAATTACTTTGGCAAAATAGCTCTGAGTATTGCTGAGACATAACGTAATCTCACTTAACCATTGCGAGTGAATATGATTGAAAAAGGATGTTGAAGTTCAATAAGCAGAACGGACGAGATAGCGAAGTTTCTTACTTTCTGTCTTACAAACTAGCTAAATAAGCCGTGCAAAAACCACTGTTTATCTGGTGTTCTAAATATCCAGAGCCATCGACCGTTTTCACTGTGAGCAATAAAGTAGTCACGAATGATCTTCTCTCCGTCCCACCAGCCAGACACAATGCGCTCAGGGCCTTGAGATAAGGTGACGCTTTCGGTTAGTGCTTCGGGCTCTGGCAGTAAAATACTGGGCCTGAGTCGTTGTTGGTTGACGCTGAGAGCTATGGTTTGTTGCTCGCTCCCTGAGGGAGTTTGTCTCTTTGACACAGGTTTACTCAGTGTTGGGAGTGAATACTGATTGGCCTTTTCTGGCCTTGGGTCGTATTGTATTTTCGGTGTTTGAATGCAGGCTTGCCCAAGCTTTGCTTGCAGTAGTGAGAGCAAATCTAACGTGGCAAGTGTTCCGGTGTTACCATCAAAAAGATCATGGTAGGCCATTTGCGGTTCTCCATGACGAACCAAGGATAGGGTCAGCCCCTGAACCGGTGCTGTGAGCTTTAGTGATTCTAAGGTGAGATGCGTGAGATTTGCCCACTTTGTCGCAAGGTAATCACCTTGTGCTGAATAAAAAGAGACAGGGTGGTCGTCTTTATTTCTTAGGTGCAAAGTCAGCGTTAACTCGAAAGCCACTCGGTCACGTAACCTCAAAAAGCATTCGAGCTGATTCAACAATTTCAGCAAAGGCTTTTCGATGAATAGGATGTTTTCAATATCAAACAGCAGCTCCAAATATTGTTGGAAACTCTCTGGTGGATGATAAAAATCAATAGGGTGCTTGAACTGCCCATTAAGACGACCCACATAGTTCACCAAGTCGATATCAAAGCGGCGCGCGACATCTTGCAAAGGCAGCTTTAATAGGTCTTCTACGACATTGATACCAACACGATTCAGGCGCTCAACTTGTTTAGCAGGAAGCTCGCTTGAACTCAGCGCCTGCTGACTTACCCAAGCTTTCATTTGCTCAACATTATTCGTCGCTTGGTTGATGGATTGCTTGCCTAAAAGGATTGCAGAAAGCGGTGAATAACCCGTAGCAAAGCTGAACTGGATATTGAGCGTTTCTAAATGGCTTTTGAGTTCATGCCAGTAGTTATCTAGCCCATCGTAAAGCGACAGCATGTTAGAGGCCTTAATCAATAATCCATTAGGTGGCAGTAAGGCCATGTCGGATGTAACCAGATAGGCCCATTGAGCAATCTCTTTCAGCTTATTTTTCTCTAGCTCAATGATGTAAGGGTGAACGTGTAAGTTATGGCAAAGCGCCGCTGCAGATCCTAGCCCCATACCTAGTGTTATGCCTGATTCCAGCGCGGCTGGGTTAGCTTGCAGCACATGGTGATCTTTTTCATCCACGATGATAATAGGTTGTTCGCGTGAGTCTTTGCTTGAACCCAATTCATTAGAGTTAAACAAGGTATCCAACTGCAGAGATGGAAAGTGCAGATAAAGCCACAACATACGCTAGCCTTGCTTCGCAATAGGAAAAGCCAGCACCGTATTACCAGACAACCCGTGGTTTGAACTGTCTTCATAGATGACTTTTTCTGTGAGTAACGGCCAATTTTGGCTCATGTCTAGAATAAAGCAGCCATACGACCAACTGCCTTTCCTTTTTGTGACCTCAATCTTTAACCCTTGGGCGTGAGAAGATAGCTTCATGCTTAGAGAAACGGGTAGGGATAACTGATTATGGCTGGTGGCCTTAAAGTGAAATTGCAGACCCTTACCCGTTTCGCTTGCTGCTTGCAGGCGCTTGGTTTGGTGTATCTCTAGATCGGCTCCCCATAGCAATACCGAGTGACAGGCGCCGCTTTTAAGGCACTGCTCTGCTGCCCACAATGCATCGAGGTCGCGCTGAGGTTGGATAACGAGAATGTTCTCTAGTTCAATGCCTTGACTGCTAAAAAACTCGGCACAAATTTTCCCTGGCGGGTTAATGAATATGGCCAGTTTTTGCGAGTTTTGTTGAGCTAAATAGGGCGTAAGCAGGCGAAGTTCACCGATCCCTTGTTGTGATTCAACCTCAATAACACCGTGCGTTGGGAAGCCTCCATCAAGCTGTTTATCCAGTTGAGGATAGCCTGTCGAAGTGGTACTTCCTTGTGTTGTCGATTGTAACCCTTTCCAGATTAACTGGCGGTCTTGTAAGTTTTTTATGAGTTCATGCATAATTAAATACCTGTATATTTATACAGTATATTTAACAATGAAAAAGATGCAAAGAAAAATGATGAAAATCAGATGAACTAAATATTAGATGGTTGATTTAGATACAAAAAAAGCCGCTATTAAAGCGACTTCTTGTTATTGCTGATAATATCAGCTACTTAGGTTGAGCGTCGATACATTGGCCATTAATGTCTGTCACACTTGGGTTCATTAAGTGTAGATACAGCGGGATGATGTCGAGTGGTGTTTTCAGCTTGTTCGCATCTTCACCTGGGTAAGCTTTTGCACGCATGCGTGTTTGAGTTCCGCCTGGGTTGATTGCGTTAACACGGATGTTTGTGTCTTCAAGCTCATCGGCTAAGATCTGCATCATGCCTTCGGTAGCAAACTTTGAAATCGCGTAAGTGCCCCAGAACGCACGGCCAGAGTGACCAACCGTTGAAGAGGTAAAGACAATACGACCCGCTTCCGCTTTCTTAATGACAGGCAGTAATGCTTGAGTCATTAGAAATTCAGCTTTAACGTTGATTTGCATAACGCCATCAAACGTTTCTTCATCGATTTGATCGAATGGACTTAACGTGCCAAGCACACCTGCGTTATGCAGTAGGCCGTCTAAACGACCGAACTGTGACTCAATGGTTTCTGCCATATCAACGTAGTTCTGTTTTGTCGCGCCTTTTAAATCCAATGGGATAATCGCAGGCTGTGGGTAACCAGCGCTTTCGATTTCGTCGTAAATTAATTCAAGGTTTTTGACATTGCGGCCTAACAGAATAACAGTTGCACCATGTTGAGCGAAACTTAGCGCGGCTTGGCGACCAATGCCAGCACCGGCACCTGTAACTAAAATTACTTTATCTTTGAGGGCATCTGTAGAGATTGGGTAATCCACTGTGCTTATCCTTCTTTCTTTTATTATGTTCGTCATTCCATTGGTGTTTAATCACACAGATAAACGCAGGAATGATGAGAAATTCTTGGTAATCGTGACAAGATGGTTACAATACACTAATTCATACATTAGGGGATATGACATTGGAATTTTTGTTGGACTACGGCTTGTTTTTAGCCAAGATTGCGACCGTTGTAATCGCCATCATTGCAATTTTGGTGATTGCTAAATCGGTGGGTGGAAAATCAAGCGCAATTAAAGGTGAGCTGGAAATCACGAACCTATCTGAACACCACAAACAGACGATTGAGCAACTTGAGCACCATCTACATGATGATGCTTTCATCAAAGCCCGTGATAAAGCTGAAAAAAAAGCGGAAAAAGAAAAAGTAAAATCACGTGGCAAAGAAGTGAAAAAAGCAGCGAAAGAGGGTGAGCTTGATAGCAAGCGTGAACCACACCTATTCGTTCTCGATTTTAACGGCAGCATTGATGCTAAAGAAGTGGCTTCATTACGTGAAGAGGTAACGGCGGTGTTGGCTGTGGCTCGTGAAGGTGATGAAGTATTACTTAAGCTTGAGTCTGGCGGTGGCATGGTTCATGGCTATGGTTTGGCGTCTTCTCAACTCGACCGTATCAAAGCAGCAGGCCTGCCTCTGACTATCTCGGTAGACAAAGTAGCCGCGAGTGGTGGTTACATGATGGCATGTATCGCAGACAAAATCGTATCTGCACCTTTTGCCATTGTTGGCTCTATTGGTGTTATCGCTCAACTACCAAACTTCAACAAATTGCTTAAAAAGCACGATATTGAATTCGAACAGCTAACTGCAGGTGAGTACAAACGCACGCTTACTATGTTTGGTGAGAACAGTGATAAAGCACGCGAGAAGTTTAAAGAAGAGCTAGAGGAAACTCATGGTTTGTTTAAAGACTTCATTCATGACCACCGACCTGCGCTAGATCTTGAAAAAGTAGCAACCGGTGAACACTGGTTTGGCACACAAGCGCATGAGCTTGGGCTGGTGGATGAGATCAGCACTTCTGATGATTTAGTTGTAGCGGCATGTAAGGACAAGACGGTTCTAGCGATTCACTATGTACAGAAGAAAAAGCTTTCAGACAAACTAGCGGGCGTGGCAGGTAAATCTGCAGACAGCGTGCTGATGAAGCTGATTGAACGCGGCCAAAAGCCGATTGTTTAAGCTTATTTAGCTTTAGCTCTAGTATCTAGGTTTAGTGCCTTGCGTCTATTGAAGACGTTTGAGCCTTAAAAAGAAAGCGCATAAGTCATCAGACTTATGCGCTTTTTATTGCTCCACTTCCGAGCGGGTTGACCACTATGTTGTAGGGGGAGCGGAGTCTTATACCAATCACTTACTTTGATTGGTATTAAATCTTGGATCCATAATCGTTACGTTTTGGACACGTCGTGAGGATTTCTCTATGGCCTGTGTCTTTGAGCTCTTCCAAAATGACATCAAAGCCCCATAAGCGATAGAGATGCTTCATCACTTCATCGTAGCCTTTATCAAGCGGGATACGGTCATGAGGGACATATTGCAATGTCATTGAACGGTCACCACGAACATCCACATTAAACACCTGAATATTCGGTTCAAGGTTACTTAGGTTGTATTGTGCAGCCAGTTTTTCTCTAATCAAGCGATAGCCAGGATCATCGTGAATTGCACTAACTTCGATGGTATTTTTACGGTCGTCGTCGAGTACTGAGAATAGCTTAAAGTCACGAATGATCTTTGGAGAAAGGTATTGGCTGATGAAGCTTTCATCTTTGAAGTTGTGCATCGCAAAGTGAACCGCCTCTAACCAATCACTGCCGGCTAATTCAGGGAACCACTCCTTATCTTCATCGGTTGGCTCTTCACAGATACGTCGGATGTCTCTAAACATCGCAAAGCCAAGTGCATAAGGGTTTATCCCACTGAAATAAGGGCTGTTGTAGGCGGGTTGAGCAACCACACTGGTGTGACTGTGTAGGAACTCTAAGATGAACTTATCACTCACCAAACCTTCGTCGTAAAGGTGGTTCAGAATGGTGTAATGCCAGAAGGTAGCCCAACCCTCATTCATTACCTGTGTTTGTTTTTGAGGATAGAAATACTGGCTTACCTTACGAACGATACGAACACATTCACGTTGCCAAGGTTCAAGCAGTGGCGCGTTCTTTTCAATAAAGTAGAGGATGTTTTCTTGAGGCTCACTCGGGAAACGAACTTTTGTTGTTTCTTCCTTACTTTTATTTTGAGGAACGGTTCTCCATAGCTCATTCACTTGAGATTGCAGATAAGCTTCACGCTCTTCTTGTCTCGCCGTCTCTTCAGCAATCGAGATCTTTTCTGGGCGTTTGTACCTGTCTACGCCGTAATTCATCAGCGCATGACAAGAGTCGAGAAGTTGTTCTACTTCTGAAACACCGTATTTTTCCTCACAATCCGCGATGTATTTTTTAGCGAACAATAGATAATCAATAATCGAACTTGCGTCTGTCCAAGTTTGGAACAGATAGTTACCTTTAAAGAATGAGTTGTGGCCGTAACAAGCGTGAGCCATAACGAGCGCCTGCATAGTGACGGTGTTCTCTTCCATCAAGTAAGCGATACATGGATCCGAGTTGATCACGATCTCGTACGCTAACCCCATTTGGCCATGTTTATAGTTTTGTTCGGTTTGAATGAACTTCTTACCAAATGACCAATGGTTATAGTTGATAGGCATACCAATACTTGAGTAGGCATCCATCATCTGTTCAGAGGTAATGACTTCAATCTGGTTCTGGTAAGTATCTAAACGGTAATGCTGGGCCACACGCTTAATTTCAACGTGGTATTGTTCTAACAGGTTAAAGGTCCAGTCAGGGCCGTCAGGCAGCATCTTGTCGTTTTTCTTCTGCGTAGCCTTGTCTCTATCTGCAATGTTTGATTTCGCTGTCATGGCAAGCCCCCTTATGCTGTCTCTTTCTGGAACAACTCTCTAAATACTGGAAAGATATCTTCTACGGTCTTGATGTTTTTCATTGCGAAGTTATCAAAGCTACTTTCTAGTTTTTCGTATTCATGCCAAAGCGTTTGGTGAGAACGGCGTGTGATTTCGATATAAGAGTAATATTGACAGGTTGGTAAAAGTTTCTTAACCAGCAGTTCTTTACAGCGAGGCGAATCGTCGGCCCAGTTATCACCATCAGAGGCCTGTGCGGCATAGATGTTCCATTCACCGGCAGGATAGCGGTCAGCAACGATTTCATTCATTAATTTGAGAGCGCTGGAAACGATGGTACCCCCGGTCTCTTGAGAGTAGAAGAACTCATGCTCATCGACTTCTTTGGCTTGTGTATGGTGACGAATAAACACGACATCGACGTTTTCGTAGGTTCGGTTGAGGAATAGGTAAAGTAGAACATAAAAACGCTTAGCGATATCTTTAGTCGCTTGGTCCATTGAGCCAGATACATCCATTAAACAGAACATCACGGCTTGGCTAGATGGGATAGGGCGCTTCTCGTAGTTTTTATAACGTAAGTCAAAGGTGTCAATGAACGGTACGCTTTCGATTTTCTTACGTAACTCGGCAATTTCTTCTTTTAATCGACTCTCTTCAAATGGTTGAGCGGGTTCTGTCATCTTAACTTGGTCAAGTTGTTCCATCAGTAGATTCAGCTCGCGTCTTTTCCCTGCTGTCATGGCAGTTCTACGCGCGAGAGATTGCTGTAGAGAACGTACAATCGCAATGTTGGACGGAATCCCTGCACTCTGATACCCAGAGCGATGGGTTTTCCATTCAGTGATTTTATTGACCTGATTTTTTTCAAGGTTAGGGAGTGCCAAGTCTTCAAAGAGAATATCAAGATACTCATCTTTGGAAATTTGGAAGGTAAACTCGTCTTGACCTTCGCCATCAGGGCTGGCGTCACCTTCGCCAGAGCCACCACCTTGTCCACCACCTTTAGGGCGCTCGATTTTATCGCCGGTAATGAACTGATCGTTACCTGGATGAACGCGTTCTCTTCGACCTCCTTGGCCTTGATGAAAACTAGGTTCTTTTATGTCTTTATGAGGAATCGTAACATCCTCACCCGTTTCAGTATTGGTGATTGAGCGTCGGTTGACTGCATCGGCCACAGATTCTTTGATTTGCTCTTTATGGCGTCTTAAGAAGCGCTGTCTGTTTACAGCACTCTTATTTTTGCCATTGAGCCTCCGATCGATAAATTGTGCCATAAGAACTCCCTCTCAGCTGATGTCGCGATCCTACTTTTTATTCGGGTATAAGAGTTATTGGTTTATTAACGTATAAAGTTATTGATTAGTACGAGCTGCTCACCTGAACAGCTCAAAACCGTTTCATTATGAGGATTTGCGAACTCTTAGGTACCACTCGGATAGCAGTCTGACTTGTTTTTCGGTGTAGCCTTTTTCCATCATACGAGCAACGAAGTCGTCATGTTTTTTCTGGTCATCCGTTGAGGTTTTAGCATTGAACGAAATAACAGGAAGCAGCTCTTCTGTGTTGGAGAACATTTTCTTCTCAATCACAGTGCGAAGCTTCTCGTAACTGGTCCAGACTGGGTTTTGACCGTTGTTGTTGGCTTTGGCACGAAGCACAAAGTTCACTATCTCGTTTCGGAAGTCTTTCGGGTTGCTGATACCGGCTGTTTTTTCGATTTTCTCCAGTTCACCATTCAGTGAAGCTCGATCAAATAGCTGGCCTGTTTCTGGATCGCGGTACTCTTGATCTTGAATCCAGAAATCAGCATAAGTCACATAGCGGTCGAAGATGTTTTGACCATACTCAGAGTAAGACTCTAGATATGCGGTTTGAATCTCTTTGCCGATGAACTCGACGTAACGAGGTACTAGGTATCCTTTCAAGAACTCAAGGTACTTCTCTGCGGTTTCTTGAGGGAATTGCTCACGTTCGATTTGCTGTTCAATTACGTAGAACAGATGAACTGGGTTAGCAGCGACTTCGGCTTGGTCGAAGTTAAACACACGAGAGAGGATCTTAAAGGCGAAACGTGTTGATAGCCCAGACATGCCTTCGTCAACACCAGCATAGTCTCGATATTCTTGGTAGCTTTTCGCTTTTGGATCGGTGTCTTTTAGAGTTTCACCATCGTAAACACGCATTTTTGAGAACAGAGAAGAGTTTTCCGGCTCTTTCAGTCTGGACAGGATGCTGAATTGCGATAGCAGATCGAGTGTGCTTGGCGAACAAGGGGCTTTGGATAGCTCACTGTGTTCAAGCAGTTTCTTGTAGATCTTAACTTCTTCAGAGACGCGCAGACAGTAAGGGACTTTTACAATGTACACACGGTCGAGGAAGGCTTCGTTGTTTTTGTTGTTACGGAAGGTCTGCCACTCAGATTCGTTCGAGTGAGCTAAAATCATACCGTCAAATGGCAGTGCAGAAAGCCCTTCGGTACCGTTGAAGTTGCCTTCTTGTGTTGCCGTTAGTAGAGGGTGCAGTACCTTGATTGGCGCCTTGAACATCTCTACGAATTCCATAACACCTTGATTTGCTTTACATAGCGCCCCCGAGTAACTGTAGGCATCAGGATCATCTTGAGAGAAGTGCTCAAGTTTACGAATATCCACTTTACCAACCAAAGAAGAAATATCTTGGTTGTTTTCATCACCTGGCTCAGTTTTCGCGATCGCAACTTGATCGAGAATAGAAGGACGTAACTTGATGACTTTGAATTTGGAAATATCACCGCCAAAATCGTGCAGGCGTTTTGCTGCCCACGGAGACATAATTGAGCGAAGGTAGCGTTTCTCAATGCCATATTCGTTCTTCAATAAGTCGCCATCTTCGTTTACATCGAACAGGCAGAAAGGATGATCGTTAACTGGGCTTCGTTCACCGTCAGCAGACAATACATAGATTGGCAGTTTTTGCATCAGTGCTTTAAGCTTTTCAGCAAGAGAAGATTTACCACCGCCCACAGGGCCAAGGAGATAAAGGATTTGTTTACGTTCTTCTAAACCTTGCGCAGCATGTTTTAGGTAAGAAACAATCTGTTCAATCGCATCTTCCATGCCGTAGAAATCTTTAAATTCGCTGTAGCGTGAGATGACTCGGTTCGAGAAAATACGACTGAGGTGAGGGTCTTGAGCGGTGTCAATGACCTCTGGTTCACCAATGGCCAGTAGTAAGCGCTCAGCAGCATTAGCATAAGCACTCTTATCGTCTTTACACAGCCCCAAGAATTCTTGCAGTGTCAGCTCTTCTTCCTTGGCTGCTTCATAACGTGATTGATAGTGGTCAAAAATACTCATAGTCACATTCCCCTTGTTAACCAGTCAAAACTGACGAGCGATTGAAAAATAGGCTCTCCCTACAATTTAAGGTTAGACCCGCTTCCACAATTTTGCTTAACAATTATGTATTTATTTACAATTTTGCGTGTGGAAAGTGTTGTGAAAGCAATGGGCAACTTGAGGTGAGTAGAATGAAATTATTTTGTATTCGAGGTGGCTAAGCGTTTGTTTTGTGATTTTAAGAAGATTTCCAATTCTCATACTGTATTTATACCTATTCGACGTATAACTGAGCTCTATTAATTCTATGGGATTGAAAACCATATAAGGCGTGGCGTTATCAAAAATTGTTCAATAAATAGGTAGATATAGCGAAGAATAATGGATTAGAAACGGTCGTCATCGGCGCCGCAATATTAGTAACGACAAATGTATACGCGAGAGTCTCATAGTGGTCGCTTGGCGTTACAGTTTCTTATTCATCAACGGTCTATAAAAATACACCGTCAAACCGTGTTGTGATCCCTATGTGTAGACTGGGATGGTCAGTACTTTATTGGTTTAGGTGGTTACTTACATTTGACGCCAAATATCCGAATCACTGGTGGCGTTCGTAATATCAATCTTGAAGGAGATATAGAGCATAGCCCAATACTTGAAAGTGGTATCAACATGGCTGTGAACGTCGGTGTTGCTTACGTCTTCTCGTTGCTTTGGTTTTTCTTTCTAAATGCTGACATTAAAAAAGGGTTACTCATGATGATTAACCCTTTTCTTGAAACTTTTTAAAAGTTATCGCTGATCTATTAACGTATTAAGCGCTAAAGATCTGAGATAGTTCTGTCGAACATAGGTGGTACTGACGAGGACAGTTGCGCCATGTTGTTAACATGCGGCGGTATTTCTCTAACATTGGCATTTGGCTGTTGAAATGGTGATCAGCTTTGTCGAATTGAGGGTAAAGACCTTCAGAATCTACAAGGAAACGCACGTAATGCACGATTTGAGCTTCAGATGCTATATCAAAACCTAGGAACTGAAGACGACGCTGGTCAACTTCAGCACGCTCTTGCTCTGCAAGCATTTTGTTCGACTCTTGCATAGCATGGTACATTTCCATGATGTCGATAATTTCACGACATTCAGCTTCAGTCAAACAACCGAATTCTTTGTTAAGTTCACGCATTTGGAGCTCGTAACCACGTTCTACAATCGTTTGTAGACGCTGGTATTTCGCCGAGTTCTCAGGGTTCATTTGAGACATTAGGTAGTATTGATTTGATAGAATTAGACGCTGAGCATTGGTCATTTCCATGGGATGAGCCTCACTAAAAAACTAAATGTTATATTCTTTTGTTGCAGTAAGAGTAACAGCATTCCTACGCGTGGAAACATGATCTCAACACGGATTTAATATGATTTTTTTAATTGATAAACAAAAGTTGTAAAGAAAAGTGAAAGGATAGTTAGCGCTAGAAAAGAAAACGCCCCAATCGAAATTGAGGCGTTTAAAATAGAGGTTGAGCATCGTCTGCAGTATTAGTATTTTACGTTTGAATGATACTGGCTAAGTACTGTAACAATCTCGTCCATTTTCTCTTTACTTGGCGGATTTGTACCTTCAAGAGGGTAGTCAAAGCCAAGCGCTTCCCATTTATGAGCACCAAGCTTGTGGTACGGAAGAAGCTCGACTTTCTCGATGTTATCCATGTCTTTAATGAATTCACCTAGAAGATGAGCATCTTCTGGTGTGTCGGTGTAGCCCGGAACAATCACATAACGAATCCAAGTTTTCTTGCCAATCTTGTGTAGGTAGCGTGCAAAATCCAGTGTACGTCTATTGGATACACCAATGAAATCGTGGTGAATCTCATCTCGCATGTGCTTTAGATCTAACATTACGAGATCAGAAGCTTCTAGAACTTCGTCAACCACTTCTGTGTGCTTACGAATGTAGCCGTTAGTGTCGAGACAAGTATGAATGCCTTCAGCTTGAGCTGCACGGAAAAAATCACGAACAAACTCTGGTTGTAGCATGGCTTCACCGCCAGAACATGTGATACCACCACCGGAAGCTTTCATAAAGTGACGGTATGATTTTGCTTCGTTGATGATCTCTTCAACTGTTACTTCTTTTCCATCATGAAGATCCCATGTATCGCGGTTATGGCAGTACATACAACGCATTAAGCAGCCTTGAAGAAACACAATAAAGCGGATACCAGGGCCATCGACAGTACCACAAGATTCGAATGAGTGAATGCGACCAGTTGTAGACATGAGCTATTCTCGTAGAGGAATTTATACCGTTTATTTTATTACAAAAACGGTACATAAAATAGGGTCAAATGGTAACGAGGCCCTTAAAAATAAAGGCAATCACCGGTCAAGGTGATTGCCTTTAATAAACTTGGAAAGTAAAGGATGAAAGCCCTTACTAGTGGCTAGAAAAAAGCAAACATGGTGATACCACCAGTGGTGTACACTGACTCTTTTGCTTCTTTGTAATCTGGTGTTTTTGCTGTTAGTGCGAAAGATGCACCAACGTATTGATTATACCAAGCAACACCCAATACAGCCGTTGCTTGAATGTTCTCTAAAGTAACATCGTAAATAGCTGGGTCTTGGTTATTTTTATTAGCGTACTCGTCAACACCTGAACGATCACCTTCGATAGTCAGGTCATTGAATCGGTAACGACCCTCAAGGCCTGCGTAAGTAAACCAACCATTGTTTGATGCACCAATCATACCCGGTCGGAATGGGTTTTCAGTAGTGATATTGGCCGCGCCAAAGTTGCCGCCTAAATCGGTACCCCAACGGAACATAAAGCCTGTTTGGATATCACTTCTAAAGTTACCTACATTGATTTCTGAGATGTTTGATATTTCAAAGTCTGTGTTCGCAATAGATTGGTTACGCATAAGATTGAAATGGCTTAAGTAACCGACGCTGCCAGCGTACTCGTCATCTATTTGATATTCCCAGCCCATAGGCTCGTCCGATTTCGTGATCGAGTGAACCAGTTTTTGAGCGTCTTCGGAAAGTGCACGCTCACCCGTTGTACCAAAGGTGATGTTAAAGCGTTGGGCTTGCTGTGGATGCAGGCTGATGTAATTGAACTCGGTATGCAGGTAACCTGCATATGGACGATCATTGGCTGAAGGTGTTTCTAGTTCAATATCCGAAGGCGTATACATTTTGTGGCCAATGGTGATTTCCCACTTATCTAAAGAACTTGCGCCCCAATAGGAAAGACTTAGTGGTTTGGCCCAATTGTAAGGAGTAATACTTGATGATGTGTAAGCCAGAAATAAACCGTTGGTATAGTCTTGGTCGACGCCAAAGATGCCATCGTTGTCTAACGCAAAAGTTAATGTAGAACGTTCAGATGCCAATGATGAAAAAGAGAGAAGGATCAGTGGTAAACAACGAAGGTATTTCATGTAGCAGTTACTCTAAAATTATGAACCGAGATAGTATCGTAGTTTGCATGAATTTGTGGAAAAAAAGTGAATGGAAGGGGGCTTTTTTGCTCAATCTAACACTTTGAGAGGTTGGTTAAATCAGTACGATTTATGTCAGATATAAAAAAGCCCCGCACATTGGCGAGGCTAATTAATATTACTGAATGGTCAGTTTAAGCGTTTAAGCTTATAGAGACTCAGTAAATGTACGTGCGATTACGTCAGCTTGCTGCTCTGAAGTCAGAGAGTTGAAGCGTACAGCGTAACCAGAAACACGAATCGTTAGCTGAGGGTACTTCTCAGGGTGCTTAACTGCGTCTTCAAGAGTTTCGCGGTTAAGAACGTTAACGTTAAGGTGTTGACCACCTTCAATGCCAGCTTCGTGGTGGAAGTAACCATCCATTAGGCCTGCAAGGTTAGCACGTTGGCTGTCTTGTTCTTTACCTAGTGCGTTTGGCACGATAGAGAACGTGTAAGAGATACCATCTTGTGCGTCAGCAAACGGTAGTTTACCTACAGACGTTAGTGAAGCTACAGCGCCTTTCTCATCACGACCGTGCATTGGGTTAGCACCAGGAGCGAAAGGAGCACCAGCACGACGACCGTCTGGAGTGTTACCTGTTTTCTTACCGTATACCACGTTAGATGTGATAGTAAGAACTGACTGTGTAGGGATAGAGTTACGGTAAGTCTTAAGCTTACGGATCTTGTTCATGAACGTAGAAACTAGTTCACAAGCAATGTCATCTACACGAGAGTCGTTGTTACCGTATTTAGGGTAATCACCTTCGATTTCGAAGTCAGTTGCAATGCCATCTTCGTCGCGGATTGGTTTAACAGTCGCGAATTTGATTGCAGACAGTGAGTCAGCTGCAACAGATAGACCAGCAATACCACAAGCCATAGTACGACGAACGTCACGGTCATGAAGAGCCATTAGAGACGCTTCGTAGCTGTACTTATCGTGCATGTAGTGGATGCTGTTTAGTGCAGTCACGTATTGCTTCGCTAACCAGTCCATGAAGTGATCTAGACGGTCCATTACTTTATCGTAATCAAGAACAGCGTCAGTCATTGGAGCTTCTTTAGGACCAACTTGCATCTTAAGTTTTTCGTCCATACCGCCGTTGATTGCGTAAAGCATTGTTTTCGCAAGGTTAGCACGAGCACCGAAGAACTGCATTTGCTTACCAACGATCATTGGAGATACACAACAAGCGATAGCGTAATCATCAGAATCAAGGTCAGGACGCATTAGGTCATCATTTTCGTACTGGATAGAAGAAGTATCGATAGATACCTTCGCACAGAAACGTTTGAAGCCGTCAGGTAGTTGCTCAGACCAAAGAACAGTGATGTTTGGCTCTGGAGAAGGACCCATTGTGTATAGAGAGTTTAGGAAACGGAAGTTCGAACGCGTTACTAGCGTACGACCGTCGATACCCATACCACCCATAGACTCTGTTGCCCAGATTGGGTCGCCAGAGAATAGCTCATCGTACTCAGGAGTACGTAGGAAACGAACCATACGTAGCTTCATTACGAAGTGGTCGATCATTTCTTGAGCTTGGTCTTCTGTAATCTTACCAGCAGCGATATCGCGCTCGATGTAGATGTCTAGGAAAGTCGAAGTACGACCTAGAGACATTGCAGCACCGTTTTGAGATTTAACAGCAGCTAGGTAGCCGAAGTAAGTCCACTGGATAGCTTCTTGAGCAGTTTGAGCTGGCTCAGAGATATCGAAACCGTACTTCTCAGCCATTTGCTTGATTTGACCTAGAGCACGATGTTGCTCAGAGATCTCTTCACGCAATTGCATTGTTGCAGTAAGATCTTCGCCGTTCTCGAAACGCTCTTGTAGAGAAGCGAATTGAGCAGCTTTGTCTTTCATTAGGAAATCAATACCGTAAAGTGCAACACGACGGTAGTCACCAATGATACGACCACGGCCGTAAGCATCAGGAAGACCAGTCAGAACACCAGACTTACGACATTTTAGGATATCAGGAGTGTAGATATCGAAAACGCCAGCATTGTGTGTTTTGCGGTATTCTGAGTAGATTTTTGAAACCATTGGGTCAAGAGTTTCACCGTATGCTTTACAAGAACCTTCAACCATACGTACACCACCGTTAGGGATGATTGCACGTTTTAGTGGCTTCTCTGTTTGTAGACCAACGATAGTCTCAAGATCTTTCTCAATGTAACCTGCATCGTGAGCAGTAATGGTAGAGATAACAGAAGTATCGAAATCTACAGGTGCTTTAGTTGCGTTTTCCTGTTTGATACCTTCCATTACCGAAGACCAAAGCTTGTTAGTCGCTTCAGTACCCTCAGAAACTAGGAAAGACTCGTCGCCTTCATACGGCGTGTAGTTCTTTTGAATGAAATCACGAACGTTTACTTCGCTTTGCCACTCACCTGCAGCAAAATCTTCCCAAGCTTTAGCAAATTGCTCTGCCATGACATACCTACCTTTTTAGTAGAAAAAATACGTACATTAACACTGTTGAGCCAGCGCCCCTCGTAAGGGTAGTACACTCTTATTAATAACAATATATATGAGCATATAAGCGTCATATGGTTATATATATTGTCACTACCTTTTATATGTTGTCTTTACTCTATGCATTTAAGACTACGCTAAAAAATTCCTGCAAACCTTAAACTAAATCAATAAATACCAAAAAAAGTTGAAAAGATTTGAGTGACAAGGGTTGCCACCCAAACTTTTTTTTAATCCGAATACTACTTATGTGTAGTAAGGACTATTATAGCCAAGCTTTCAGGCCATATTGACTTTCTAGCATACCAACCGCAAGCATTGCTACCAGACAGATAACCAAAACGCCGACAGGGATAACAATCTTGTCTACAAATGATAGACGCTTCGCACGTTCTTTATCACCAATTAGACCGTTGTTATCAAGAAGCATCGTTAATGCCCATGCTAATACTGGGTTAACAACCGCTGAACCGAAGATACAGATACCCGCTGCTTGAGAATCTTTTGAATCCTTGACCATTTGCATACCCGCTTCAAGTAGAGGTAGTGATACACCTACAAGTAGTGCTACACGCATTACTGGTGGCCATACTGCAACGTCCATTGGGAAACCAAGGATTGCAACAATAATACACAGAGAACCAAGCAAGATAGCGCCGCCAGGGATTGGACGTTTCGCGATTGCTGCTGGGATCATGTAAGTACCCCAAGAAGATGTGATGTTACCACCACCTACTGCAGTACCGACCATTTGACGAACAGAACACATCGTCATTGTGTCATCTACGTCCATCAGAACTTTTTCAGAACGTTTAGGGTAGTTCAGCTCTTGGAAGATACGGTGACCTAGGAAGTCTGGTGACCACATTGCTACTGCAAGAATAGCGAACGGTAGCGAAGCGATGAAGTGCTCAACATTTGGCAAGCCAAGCATCCAACCTTCAGAAGTCGAACCCCACCAGTAAACTGGGTTTAGGTTTGGAATGCCCATTTCAGTTTCGAACACGATATCGAAACCAGCGCCTAATGCTAATGCAATAGCAAGGCCTGTAAACGCACAAACTGGAATAGCTAACCAACGCTTGTTCACTTTTGCTAAGAAAGCGTAGATAGCAATAGTAATAGCAAGAACGATAAGACCCACGTAACCCATGCTACCCGCTTCAACAGTAGAAGATTGAAGACCAACCGCCCATGCTTGAATTGAGTTGATTTGGCTCATGGTACCGGTTAAGCCTAAGAATATGAGCAAGCCACCTGCTGTACCTTCAGAAGTTAGGTTAACAAGTTTAGATCCGCCTTTTAGGAAACTTAGGATGAGACCGAACACACCGATCAGGATGGCCAATGCAAGAGGGTGAGCACCAGCGAGAGCGATGGTACCGATAAGAGGGATCATTGGGCCGTGGTTGCCGGCAAGGTTTGCTTTAGGGTTAAAGAAACCAGAAGCAAGGATACAAAACAGTAGTGCAGGAATAAGCATTTCTACACGAGCGACTTCAATTGCGAAGTCTTTACCTAGGTTTACGTGATCCCAAGCTTGAGTTAGGCCATCAGCCCACGACATCATTACTGCAGAGTACATCGCAATGATGCCAATAGTACCAGCAAGTGCAGGAACAAGATCTTCAAGTTCAAAGCGGAAGTCACGACCTGGAAGGTTTAAACCGAAGCGGCGAGGCTTCATGATTTGAAGTTCGTGATCTAGATAATCTGAGCGGCTCTCAAATTCAGAAGCAGGACGGTGTAGCTCTTTATAGCTTTTCTCTTCTACTTCAGAGTTCGCATTATTGACAACGTCTGACATAGATTCCTCATATTTTTATGTTAGTAATTCTAAAATTGAATTCTATAAGTTCGCGTAATTGCGTTATTTCTTAGTTATAACTCATTAACATTATGTTGCACGGTTTTGCTGTGCTTTATGCAGTTAAGTTAAAAGAAATGTTTGGCATTTTTAATGCCTTATTTTGTGTTGAGGAGTCTAACAAGCTTACCCTTTAGGGTGATTGATCTTGATCACTTTATGAGTGTATGTGAAAGAAAGCTACAAAACGCAGCGATTCATTAACGTACCATTGATAAAAAGTGTAATTTGTTTTCACAAACTGACGTTAACCTCTATTACTCGAGCCTTGGTGGTTAAAGCATATGCTGCAAACCTAAATCTTATTGAGTTATTTCACTATTATTGGATTACCTTCGATCGCTAGAGAAATACTTACAATGTAATAACCTTAAAATTACTGTGCCTTATAGTGTGTTGTGTATGGCTCTATGAGCGTTATATTTTTTGTCAGCGACATTTTCTAGCACACAAAATTTGTTTTGCTAGTAAGACATCGAGCTACGTAAATCTCATTTTGATTAACTTTATGTAAACAATGTAAGAGTGGTAATTACGACTTATTGATAGAACTCATTCATTAAATTGAGGGGAAAACGCTACCTTTTGCATAATAAGTCAGAGTGAATCGCTATTTATTCCAAATTCTTAGGTTAATAATTTGTTGCATGTTAATCCGTGTGGTGCTAGTTTGTATCGCATGAAAAGGTCGGAGTACCTTGCATTTTCACAAACTTGGGAGAGAAAGCGCATGAAAGATGTACCAGCGCTGGACATAAAGGATTTACACAAGACGTTTGGTCAAAATGAAGTTTTAAAGGGAATTTCACTTTCTGCGCATAAAGGCGATGTAGTATCGATTATCGGATCTTCAGGGTCGGGTAAAAGTACTTTCCTTAGATGTATCAATCTTTTAGAGACACCTACTGCTGGCGAGATTTGGGTTAACGGCGAATTAATTCAGATGAAAAACAACCGCCAAGGTGTTTCTGTGCCTGCTAACGAAAAACAAGTACAGCGAATCCGTTCTCGCCTAGCCATGGTTTTTCAGGGTTTTAACCTATGGTCTCACCTGACTGTCCTCGAAAATGTTATTGAAGCACCTGTTCATGTCTTAGGTGTACCTAAAGCTCAAGCGATTGAAAATGCAGAGCTACTGCTTAAAAAAGTAGGTTTGTATGAGCGCAAAGATTACTACCCAGGCCATTTGTCTGGCGGGCAACAACAACGTGCTGCGATTGCAAGAGCGTTAGCCGTTGATCCTGAAGTGATGTTATTCGATGAGCCAACATCGGCGCTTGACCCAGAGTTAGTAGGTGAAGTTCTTGGCGTAATGCGTGACTTAGCAGAAGAAGGAAGAACCATGCTTGTGGTAACACATGAAATGGCTTTTGCTCGTGATGTATCAAACCATGTGATGTTTCTCCATCAAGGTTTAGTGGAGGAACAGGGCGATCCAGCTAAACTGTTTACGGAACCTGAATCTGAACGATTACAACAATTTATCTCTTCGATTTACTAATCAGAATTGAAATGCCGTCGCCAAGGTAAACAGCGGCGGTGTGAACAATGAAACACAACAAGTACAGTAATAACAAACACAATATTAAAAACTAGCAAAACATAAAAACCTAAATCACAGGAGTAGGGATATGAAAAAGTGGTTATTAGTCGCGGCACTTGCTGCAACTGCTGCAACGGGCGTAGCTCAAGCAAAAGAATGGAAAACAGTACGCTTCGGTATTGAAGGTGCTTATCCTCCATTTAGCTGGACAGAAGCTGATGGTTCACTGAAAGGCTTCGATGTTGATATGGCTAACGCGCTTTGTACTGAAATGCAGGTGCAGTGTAAGATCGTTGCACAAGATTGGGATGGTATTATTCCTTCTCTACTTGCTCGTAAATATGATGCGATCATCGCGGCAATGTCTATCACGGAAGAGCGTAAGAAAAAAATCGATTTCACTGGTAAATACGCACTTATCCCAAATAAGTTCATCGCTAAGAAAGGCGCAGGCCTTAACTTTGACGATCTAAGTGGTCAAAAAATTGCGGTTCAACGTGCAACAACCCACGATAAATACCTGACAGATAACTACGGTGACACAGTAGAAATCGTTCGTTACGGTTCATTCGATGAAGCTTACCTTGATCTAGCAAACGGCCGTGTTGCTGCTGTACTAGGTGATGCATCTGCTCTAGAAGAAGGTGTCCTAAACAAAGCTGGTGGTGAAGACTACGAGTTTGTAGGCCCATCACTAACGGATCCTAAGTGGTTCGGTGAAGGTTTTGGTATTGCTCTACGTAAGCAAGACAAAGATCTGACTAAGCAATTAGATGCGGCAATCCTTTCACTTCGTGAAAAAGGCATCTACCAAGATATCGCTGCTAAATACTTCAACTACGACGTATACGGTCAGTAATCTCTAGCGCCAATTCTTAAGGGAGAGGCTCTCCTCTCCCTGTCTTACCAACTTTTCGCAGTTCTGTTGGAATTCATTATGTTTGATTTACAAGGATATGAAGCTTCGATCCTGAAAGGGGCGGTGCTTACAATCGAAGTTGCCTTGCTGTCGCTAATTTTAGCTATGGTTCTTGGTATGCTAGGTGCCTTAGCAAAACTCGCGCCTTATCGTTGGGCTCGCGCTATCGCAACCCTCTATACAACCGTCATTCGAGGCATTCCCGATCTAGTCTTGATGATGCTGATTTTCTTTGGTGGACAAATCCTTCTAAACAACAGTTTGTATTCCATCAATGAATGGCTCAATGAGTGGTTCACATCAAGTGATCCTAACCACGAATGGACCGCTTACTTACCTGATTATATCGATGTCAGCCCATTCATTGCTGGTGTCTTAACCATTGGCTTTATCTTTGGCGCTTACATGGCTGAAACTTTCCGTGGAGCAATCATGGCGGTTGATAGCGGTGAAATGGAAGCAGCAAAAGCTTATGGCATGGGCCCTGTCTTAGCATTCCGCCGTATCCTATTACCGCAAATGATTCGTCACGCATTGCCAGGTTTCGGTAACAACTGGTTGGTTCTACTCAAGACTACCGCGTTGGTTTCCATTATCGGTTTAGAAGATATGGTGCGTGTTAGCGCATTGGCGGCGGGTTCAACCAAAATGCCATTTACCTTCTATATGACAGTGGCACTTATCTTCCTATTCTTCACCAGTGTTTCGACGGGCTTACTTAAGTTGGTTGAACGTAAATTCAGCATCCACGCGAGGTAGTTATGGACTTTTCATTGATAATTGAAAGCCTGCCGATTTACCTTAGTGGTTTATGGACAACGGCTTGGATGGTTTGCGTAGCTTTGATCATTGGCTTATGTGTAGCCATACCATTAGCTATCGCTCGTAACAGCCCAAATATGCTGATTAACGCTCCTGCTTGGTCGTTCATCTATTTCTTCCGTGGTACGCCATTATTGGTGCAGTTGTACCTGATTTACTACGGAATGGATCAGTTCTTCCCTGTAAAAGATACACTATGGGAAAATGCATGGTTTTGTGCTTTGGTGGCATTCATCCTTAACACATCGGCATACACAGCTGAAATCATTCGCGGTGCGATTAACGGCTTACCAAAAGGTGAAGTTGAAGCAGCAAAAGCGTATGGCATGAGCACACCTAAGACATACCGACGTATCATTCTGCCAAGTGCACTACGTCGTGCATTACCGGCTTACAGTAACGAAGTTATCTTTATGCTTCACGGCTCAGCCGTTGCAGGTATTGTGACGATTATGGATCTAACGGGTGCAGCTCGTTTGGTTAACTCTCGCTACTATGCTCCGTTTGAATCTTTCCTAACAGCAGGTCTGTTTTACATGGGGTTGACGTTTATCATCATTGCGATTTTCAAATTCGCAGAGAAACGTTTCTTAGCTTACTTAAGACCACTTAGCTAATTACACATCATAATTAACAAAACGGCGCTTCTATAGCGCCGTTTTTTATGAGCAGATTCTGTTGCTGTTGATTACTTAAACGTCGACCAAATTGGCGCGTGGTCAGACGGCTTTTCGATGCCACGCAGTTCGTAATCGATGCCTGCTTCAGTACACTTATCAGCAAGCTTCTGAGTCGCAAGTACTACATCAATTCGTAGGCCGCGGTTGTCCACGAAACCTTTTGAGCGGTAGTCAAACCACGAGTATTGGTCGTTTACTTCAGGGTGCAGTAAGCGGAAGCTATCTACAAAACCCCAATCCATCAGTGTTTTCAACCATTCTCGCTCTTCTGGTTGGAAAGAGCACTTACCTGTTTTCAACCAACGTTTCGCATTAGGTTCACCGATGCCGATGTCTGCGTCGATAGGGCTGATATTAATGTCGCCCATCACAATGACTTGTTCGTCTTTGTTGTGGTAGTCATTTAGGTAAGTCATCAAGTCTTTGTAGAACTGGCGTTTGTACGGGTATTTGGTCTCGTGCTTGATGTTGTCCCCTTGAGGGAAGTAACCATTTAGCACGGTCACCTTCTCACCATTTTCATCTTCAAACGTCGCCATGATCATACGCTTTTGATGGTCTTCATTGTCAGTAGGAAACCCTTTCTGCACAGAGATAGGCTCTTGCTTACACAACATTGCCACACCGTAGTGGGCTTTTTGACCGTGGAAGTAAACCTTGTAGCCCATTGCTTCAACATCAGCAATTGGGAAGGCTTCATCGTGTACTTTTATCTCTTGCAGGCCAATCACGTCGGGTTGGTGTTTGTCGATAATAGCTTGCAGTTGGTGAAGGCGGGCTCTAAGGCCGTTGATGTTGAAGCTAATTACTTTCATTTGTTTTTATACCTCTCGTAAACCTTTGTCACTGCTTGTCTTTAAAGGTTTTTTGATTTGGTGGATTTCATGGTTCATCGTATTTAACCATGCTTAATAATTTATGTCGCCACTTTGTAGAGACAAAGTGGCGACATAAAATGATGTGAATACTTACAGTTACGTAGAATCTATTGAGTCTTTAGTAAATCAAAAAAGAAAGCGTATTCAAGTGCGTATTCTTTCAATCGCTTAAATCGACCAGAAGCGCCACCGTGACCGGCTTCCATATCGGTTTTGAATAGCAACACGTTGTTGTCTGCTTTCATCTCACGCAACTTCGCGACCCATTTCATTGGCTCAAAGTACTGTACTTGTGAGTCATGGAGGCCTGTCGTTACCAACATATTCGGGTAGTTTTGCACTTTTATATTGTCGTATGGTGAGTAACCCAACATGTAATCGTAGTAGGTTTTATCGTTCGGGTTGCCCCATTCATCATACTCGTTGGTGGTTAGAGGAATCGATTCATCAAGCATGGTTGTCACAATGTCTACAAACGGAACATGCGCACCAATACCACGGTACAGTTCTGGTGCTTGGTTGATGATTGCTCCCATCAATAGACCGCCAGCAGAACCACCAACAGCGAACACTTTATCTTTTGCGCCGTAGCCTTCTTCAATAAGCCCTTTGGTTACATCAATAAAGTCGTTGAACGTGTTTTGTTTGGTCAGTTTTTTGCCATCTTCATACCAAGGGCGACCAAGCATTTCTGAACCGCGGATATGTGCGATTGCATAAACAAAACCTCTATCCAGTAGGCTTAGGCGAGTTGAGCTGAAGGTCGGTTCAATAGTAGATCCGTAAGATCCGTAACCATATTGGTAGATTGGATTAGTGCCGTCTTTCTTGAATAAATCTTTGCGATAAACCAAAGAGACAGGTACTTGCTTACCATCGCGAACCGTAATCATGATTCGCTCTGATTGATAGTTATCTGCTTCGAAATCACCTAATACGGGTGTCTGCTTCTTGATTTCGGATTCACCTGTATTTAGGTCGAAATCATAATAAGTACCTGGTGTGGTTAAGCTGCTGTAATAGATACGAACTTTTGAGTTATCTAATTCATAGTTACTCGTTAGGTAAGCGGCAAATGCGGTGTCGTTGAATTCAAGTGGGAACTCGTTGCCTGTTGAGAGTTGGCGAACTTTCACTGTCGATAAGCCACCCGCACGTTGCTCGTAAACAAGATGGTCATCAAACAACTCGAAATCAACAAGCTGAGTATTATCGTCTGCTGGGATGACATCGACCCATTTTGAGCGGTCATGCATGTCTTTGGTTGTGACTTTCATCAAACGGAAGTTGACAGCTTGGTAGTTGGTGTAGATGTAATACCAATCACCTAGCTTAGCGATGCTGTACTCAATGCCGGTCTCTTTTGGGTAGAAAGCCTCAGCTGTAGCCTTTGGGTTGTTGGCATCTATGACTGAAACACCGCTAGTTTCTGTGCTCGAGTGCCAAATGTAGACCTGTTCACCATCTTTGCTTTTACTCAAAGAGGTGTAGTAAGCGCTATCGGTTTCTTCGTAGATTAACTCATCGCTTGCCTGATCTGTGCCTAAAACGTGGCGGTAAACTTGATAACCTAGCAATGTTTGTGGATCTTTCTTGATGTAGTAAAAGGCTTGGTTGTCGTTTTGCCACGCGATAGCACTTGAAGCACCTTTAATTTCGTCTTTTAGGTACTCACTGGTTGTGAGGTCTTTGATCTTGATGGTGTAAATACGGCGACTCAGTGTATCTTCGCCGTAGGCCAACAAATTTTCGTTTGGACTAACCGTTAAACCGCCAATACTGAAGAATTCATGCTCTTTTGCCAGTTTGTTAACGTCTAAGATGATTTGCTTGTCTGTGCCTACAAAGTCTTTTGCACGTAAGTGAACTGGGTATTCGTTGTCACCTGTGACTTCATTCGAGTAGTAGTAGCTGCCTTTTCGAACCGGTACCGAATTGTCGTCTTTCGCGATTCGGCCTTTGATCTCTTCGAATAATTGTTCTTGTAATATTTCCGTGTGTTTCAACACGGTCTTTGCGTACTGATTCTCTTGCTCTAGGTGCTGTAAGATCTCTGGATCTTGGCGTTCGTCATCACGCATCCAGTAGTAATCATCGATTCGGGTGTCACCATGAATCGTCATTGCATGAGGGACTTTTTTAGCAACGGGTGCTTGAGTTTGCTGAACGATGAGTTGTGATTGAGCGTAATGGTTCATGGTTGGTATTCCTTGATTGCTGCATCCGGCGACAAGTGCGACCGATACGGCTAATGTGGTTAAAGCGAAACGCATCTGTATATCCTTAGTGTGCACCTTACTCGTTTTAATGCCAGCATCCTTTAGTGGTTAGTTTTCTTCCAGTGATGTTAGTTATAATTGGATTCTGGATAGGCACTTTCAGCGCAAGTGTCTGTTATTGTTTTCAAAAAATCAAAGTAATGTTAAATGAAATTGCTGATAATTGAGAGTGGAAGGAATAGATGTGAAACAAAAAAGGACACACTTTTCAATATATCCCTCTTCGTTGTTTGGGCAGGGTTCGAGTTTTACTTTAGATAGCCAATGGCATTTCGTTTGAATGGTCAGGTTTACGGTTAACCCAATGTAAACCAAGCATGGCGATGAATGACATTGCAATCATCAAGCAACCGAGTGGCAGTTGGTCTTGAGTAGGGAAGAACGATGCCAATAGTGTTGCGATGCCAGCGCCTAGGTTTTGCATACCACCGAGGATCGCGCCCCCTGTACCTGCGTGGAATGGGAATGGCGAAAGCGCTCCCGTTGTTGCAGCTGGAAATAAGATACCAGCGCCTAAGAAGTAAATCGTTGCACCGCCAATCAAAGTTAATGCTGTTGTTTGACCGAATAGACCCGGTATCAACACCACTGTTGAGCCTACCAAGATAGCAACTAGACCAACATTCAGCACGCGGCGCTCAGTACGACGTTGTGCGATGTAACTAGATAGGCCTGCACCGACTAAGTAACCCGGAATGGGTAAGACAAACAACAAGCTTACTGTAGTTGCAGGTAATCCAAGTACGCCGCCAAGCAGCACGCCTGCCGCTGCTTCAAATACGGCTACGCCCGCGAATGTTGCGACTAGCACCAGTAAGAAACCTTGGAAACGTTTGTCAGACAGAACGAATTTGTAGCTGTTGGCAACCGATTCATGCTTGCGTCGTTCTCTTGGCAGTGTTTCCATCATGCTCGTCATCATGGTGATCACAACAGCGATGCCAAACAGCGCAAGGAACAAGTAGCTAGAACGCCAGCCGAAAACTTCTGTTAGGTAACCACCCAATACAGGAGCCATCAATGGTGAGAAAATCACACACATGCTAATTAAGCTGTTTGCACGGTGTAGTTCTGCGCCTTCAAAACAGTCGCGAGTCAATGTTCGAGACATCGCACCGCCACAACCGATGCCCAAACCTTGGATAAAGCTACCCGCTAAGAACCATTCATATTCGTGAGCGAATAATGCCACCAAAGTACCGATGATATAGATGATCAAACCAGCAACGATGATTGGCTTACGGCCTAAGCGATCAGAAAGAGGGCCGTAGACAAATTGTGACAGACCATAAGGGATGAGGTAACACGCCATCACGGCTTGGAGTGAAGACGCAGAAACTAAGAACTCACCCGACATCTGACCGATAGAAGGCACGTACATCGTTTGAGTCATTTGACCTACGGCAGTCAGAATAGCGATTAAAAAGGTAAGTTTCGCTAATGGAAACGAGGCGGACATTTGCGTATCTCTCCAAAAAATAAAGACGTAAAAAGCCTTAGCGCTCCTTTGAGGAGAGCCAAATGAATAAAGTGTTCAGGGAATCTAGGCGCGAGATATTAGATCTTGAATGCCGAGTTAGCAATCAAAAACTGTGAAGTTGATCAAGATGAAAATCTATAGTTTGGATTATTAAAACTAATCCGAAGTTGTTGCGATTTCAAGATGAAAATGCGGCGTTGGATTCCTTGAAATGTTTATGCTCTGGCTATGTTCAAGGTGTTAGATCAATAGCCACATAACCTATGAATATCTGAGTACATTATTTTGAGATCGCAGAAACAAAAGATCAAAAATGCGGCCTATTAACATTTATGTAAACTTTCGTTTTATATGTGTGCAATTTGTGCTGTAATCATCTGCTAAGCTATTCGTCAAACTTATTTACATTGTGCTCGTTAATTCATCTCAATGTGATAGTGACGGTTATGGAAGTCTTTTGGCTTAAATAAGGATATTAAATGCGCTCTCTATCGGTACAGTGGAAAATTACTCTGTTTGCAGGCTGCTGCTTAATCATTACTTCACTGTCTCTTATTGGTTTCTCGATCTATAACGCAACGAGTAATCAACAAGTCATCAAATCTCAAAGTTCAGAGTCGGTTATTAACAAAACCGAGCAGCTTTTGGCGTCGGTTTCTCAACTCAATGCTCAAGAAACACAACGTTATGTCGACGAAGCTATCTATCGCGCTGAGATGTTAGCTGCCAGTGCTCAGTTTTTAAAGAACAATGCTGACGAAAACTTTACGCCAAGTGAAGAGTTACGTACGGCATTAGATGAAATGGTGCGTCGTTCAGTTCTTAATTTTGACTCAATTCAAGGTGCATATTTAGTTTTCCAACCTGATTTACTTGATGGTGAAGATGCTAATTATGTCGATGCTGATTATGTTGGATCTAACGAAAAAGGTCGTTTTGCACCGTACTGGAAGGTAGCTGACAATGGTGAGAATGTTCTTTCGAACGTAATTTCAGAATCTATATTGAGTGATGGTAGCAATAGTGAACGCTTTTATTGCCCATTGTCATCGGGTCAAACATGTATCAGCACCCCAAGAGTGGTAAACAGTGGCGGTACAACGTTACTTACTTCTTCAATCTCAGTGCCTATTTTGGTTGATGAGGTTGCTATTGGTTTCTTAGGAATCGATTTAAGGCTTGATGGTTTGGTTAATGTGGTGACTCAATCTGATCAAAGCTTGTTTGAAGGTGCAGGCGCGGTTTACGTTGTGAGTCTAGATGGTTCCGTTATCGCTTCTGATGATCAAAGCATTGCTGTTGGTTCCAACTTCCAAAGTGAAAACACAAATGGAGACTTGATGACCGACTTTATATTCGGTGGTGAAGTGACGACTCAGTGGAGTGAGAATGGTGAGTGGTTACTCGCATTCGCGCCTGTTTTCGCAGCCAACCAAACTTGGGGTGTGTTGTTTGAAATCCCGCGTGAGAGTGTGGTCGCTGATGCGAGCAAATTGGATTCAATCATTAGTACTAAAGTAAGCGAAGGTATCCAAACGGAAGTCATTGCTGGCGTCATCTTTATTCTTTTTGGTTTAGCTATTATCGCATTTGCTTCATTGTCTATTGTTAAGCCTATCCGACAGGTAGTCGACAGGCTCAATGATATTGCTTCTGGTGAAGGTGATTTGACTCAGCGTTTAGAAGTGAAATCTCAAGACGAAATTGGTCAGTTATCGCAAGGGTTTAACCTGTTCTTAGACAAGCTTCAGCACACGATTAAAGAAGTGATTCAAACTACTGAGCAAGTCGCGAGTACGACAAGTCAAGCTAAGGCATCAGCATCGAGTACACGTGAAAGCAGTGAATCTCAATTTAAAGAAGTCGATCTAGTGGCAACAGCCGCAGAAGAGATGACTCAGACCGCTGGCTTAGTGGTACAAAATGCAGAAGTTGCAGTTGATGCTGCTTGTGAAGCGAATCGTTCTGCTCGACAAGGGCAACAAGTCATCGAACTCTCAGCTGGAGAAATGAGAAAGCTGGTGGAGCGTATGTCGAGTGCTGTTCCTATTGTTGAAGAGTTAGCTAAAAATAATGGTAACATCACCGAAATCTTAAGTGTTATTGAAGGGATCTCTGAGCAAACCAATTTATTAGCATTGAATGCGGCGATTGAAGCGGCGAGGGCGGGTGAGCAAGGACGAGGTTTTGCTGTTGTAGCTGATGAGGTAAGAAACTTAGCAAGTCGTACACAATCATCGGTTGGGGAAATTAGAACGGTGATCGACAAGGTTCATGCTGGAACTCAAGATGTTGTCGAAGCGATACAAGAAGGTAATATCTTAGCCAACGATACTGCGTTACATGTTCAAAATGCAGTTGAAGATCTTGGTTCGATTTTCACTTCAATTGAAGAGATCAGCGATATGAATAGCCAGATCGTGAGAGCAGCAGAAGAACAGCAATCTGTTTCAGGTGAAGTGAATCAAAGTGTGGTTAACATACGTGACTTAAGCGCGAAGATCTTGGATCAAGCCGCAGCTTCTGAGCAAGTGGGTAGTGAAATCGAGCAACTATCTCAACAGCAACAGAAATTGGTGAATCAGTTCAAGGTCTAGTAGTTCAAGGCCTAGATGGTCACGGTTTAGCTATTTTAGTTTAGTTAACGGTTGAATCGAAAAAGGGACAAATGAAGATTTCATTTGTCCCTTTTTGTTTTTCTAAGGTTATTAGGTTCTAGGGGGCGATGATATTCATCGAAACCGATTAACCAAGTTAGTCTTCGATAAACCAGTAACCTTTGTTTACCAATTCAGTCACGACAGTAACACCTGAAGGAGTAAGGTTGGTTGCTGAGTTAATCACCGAGTCATCACACAGTACGTTTAGTAGCGATGAATCAGCCTGATTAACTTTAACGACTTCCCCATTGATGTAAGCCGTGTTGCTTTCATTCTCATGGTAGAGCGCCTTTAAGCCCGATACTCGACAGATCTCCCCTTCTGACTCTAAGTGTTGAGCGATCTCTTCTTCTGTCCATAAAGGCTCAGGAGCGACGATATCAAGCTGGTGGCGTGATTGGCTTAGCAAACATCCCATGAATTCGCTGATGGTTTCAGGTTGCTCTAGTGCAGATTTCAACATGTCAGTTAGATTGTTTAAATCCGATGAACGAACCTTGCCGTAATCATCTTGCGTTTTGAATTCTGGATCGTGAAGATGAACGTCACCCATATCATGAGCAAGTACAAAATCGGCGAAGTTGCTGATCAGCTCTTGTTCTTTAGGGGAGCGATAGCCAATAGAGTAGCTCATCGACGGCTCTAACGTGTTGCCTTCATGTGGGAAGCCCGGTGGGATATAGAGGATATCGCCTGGCTCTAAGGTTTCATCAATGATTGGCTCAAAGCCTTCTATTTGACGAAGTGCAGAAGCTTGGACGGTTTCTTTGTATTGGCCAACATCTTTCTCGCCAACCTTCCACTGACGTTTACCTTGGCCTTGAATGATGAATACGTCGTATTGATCAATATGTGGGCCTACGCCGCCTTCTGGTGCTGAGTAGCAGATCATTAGATCGTCGAATAACCAGTTTGGTAAGGCTTGGAACGCTTCAGTCAGCTGATTTGCACCTTGGTGCCAGTGGTTCGCTGCTTGAACGATCAATTGCCAATGTGTTTCAGTCAGCTCGGCAAATTTATCTTCTGAGAATGGACCATGTTCTGCAGTCCATTGGTTGTCGAGGTTAGAGACAAAGCGAGAATCAACTTCTTCTTCCATCGATAAACCAGCAAGTTCTTCCGGCGAAATTGGGTCGACGAAGTTTTGGAAGCCACCTTTTAAGATGGTTGGTTTTTTATGCCAGTAGTTTTCAAGAAATTCGGGCATAGAAAAGCTAAGTTGGTACATGTGAATCCTGTATGTTTTTATGCTAGATGCTAGATGCTAGATGCTAGATGCTAGATGCTAGATGCTAGATGCTAGATGCTAGTTTGGCTTGTAAATCTTGTTGGACAATCTTAATTGCTTCTAACGCCACTTTTGGGTCGATTTCGTTGCTTTCGAGCAGATAGATCAGGTCGACAGCTAACTTAACTTCTTCTGGCGCATTATCCAGTGGTGATGATGTGTTATCAGTGTTCATTTCGCTTAGGGTTCTCTAAGTTAATCAGTCTCTCAATATTTTTCATTGAGTCTTCACAGCGTTCTAATCGTTCTTTTGCTAATTGCCAAGCCTCGTCCGCTTTTTTCTTACTATGGCGAGGCGCAGAATCAAACGCTAATTTTCGTACTCGTACTAAATCGACCAGTCGCTTTTGCCAATCTTGATGCTGAGCGAGTTCATTATATAAGTCGTTAAGGTTTTTTCCTGACTTACTTTTTCGATCTAACCTTAAATCATGGTTGGCAAGCTCTCTTTGGATTGCCGCTATCTGATTGGTTAACTTTTCTGTGAGGTAATTCGCTCTTGATGCTGTGAGCTGGTTTGTCGCTTGTTCGCGCAATACGGTGTGATAAGTGGTTTGAGCTTCGAGCGCATAAGGAAGTAAAATAAATGCCCTAGACTTGAATAAAGTCCGGTCGAATAAGGCTTGGTGATAAGCACCTCGACTTTTGTCCACCTGAGAGCAATGACCTATTAAGGTATCGATGACGTTCTTAAGCTTTAAAAACTGGCTCATATTACTCCCATTAATTTATGCTATAAGCTAACAAACCAAGCCTCGTAAGCCAGTTTGATCGCAAGGACGCTGACAACCGTGACAAATACAGGTCGTATAAATGTAGCGCCAAACCGAATGGCAGAGTGAGCACCAACAAAGGCACCTGCCATTAAGCAAATCCCCATAGTTAAACCTAATACCCAGTCAATATGACCAAGAATGGCAAATGTCACTAATGAGGTGAAGTTACTAGTGAAATTCATCGCTTTGGATAAACCAGAAGCCAGTAAGATGTTGAGGCGGTACAATGCCATTGAGCTTACTGTCCAAAAGGCTCCCGTTCCTGGGCCTGCGACACCATCATAAAACCCCAGAATAAATCCTTGAAATTTTTGCTTTCTCTTAAGTACCGGGCACGGTTTAGGAGACACATCATGGCTCACGTCTGGAGTCTTGTGGAAAATGGTATAGACCGCCGCCGCTAAAATAATGAGCGGCAAAACTTTCTCCAGCCATTCAGTACTGATTGCATCAACAGTTAACGTGCCAATGGTCGCACCTATCAGCGTTGCTATGAATGCGTTGATCCAGCATTCGGGTTTAAATAACTTCTTACGATAATACGTAAAAGCCGCTGTCGATGAGGCAAACGTTGCGGCTAGCTTATTGGTACCAAGCACAATATGTGGTGGCAGGCCTAGTGATAGTAAAGCGGGGACGGTTAACATCCCACCGCCACCTGCGACTGCATCAATAAAGCCGGCGGCGAAGGCAACCAAAGCAAGTACAACCAACATGGTTGGTTCAATCATTTCCATAAATAGCTATTGTTCTCGTTATGTGCTGATAGGGCAGCAGCATGAGTAACCGTTGAGTTAGACATGCATAGTTGTTAATACGAAGGTCAGCAATGATAGAGTTAGAGCCATCAACACGATGGCGAAACTAGTATTCTATTGTTCTTTTAAAAGGCGGTAACGAGTCGAGTAATGATTTACCGTATCGTTTCGTTACTATGCGACGATCAAGGATCGTGACTTTACCAGAATCTCTTTCTTTACGCAGTAACCGCCCGACAGATTGAATAAGCTTTTTACTCGCTTCTGGAACCGTAATTTGCATAAATGGGTTACCGCCTCGTGATTCAATATATTCAGAGTGTGCTTGCTCTACAGGAGAGGTAGGCACACCAAAAGGAATCTTTGTAATGACGAGATTTTCAAGAAGCTCTCCAGGCAAATCAAGCCCTTCAGAAAAACTGCCCGTTCCAAAAAGGACGCTTGTTTTGCCTTGTTCTATTAGCTTTTTATGTTTTTTTAGAATTTCAGTGCGTGAACTGTCACCCTGAACTTGTAAAGCCCATGACTTTTTAACGAAACCTGTTGCTAAAGCTTCTGCAACTTTGTTCATTTGCCAGTAAGAAGAGAATAAAACGAGATTGGCTTTGTTGTCTTCTATTACCTTAGGCAAAATTTCAATAAGATATTCGGTAAACTGAGGTGCTTGAGGTTCGTATTTCATTGCAGGGACGATCAGCTCTGCTTGGTTTTGATAATCAAATGGTGATGCCAAAGCAAGGAATTGAACACCATCTTCAGCTTTTTGACTGATACCTGCTTGGTGACAGAAAAAGTTAAAGGAGTTAAGTGCTCGCATTGTCGCAGAAACTAATACGGCTCCAACACAGCGGCTCCAAATCTGCTGGTCAAGTTGCCAACCAACCTCTAGCGGTGAAACGTTGACAACGAAATCGCCTTCGTTCTCTTTGTTTAACTCAAGCCAACGTGCTAGTGGTGCGCCTTTTTCTCGCTTAGGTTCTGCCATTAGGCGCCAGACTTGAGCTAGATTCTCTGTCCTTTGTATATAGAAGCCTATTTCAGCGAGCGCTGGCTCGGCTAGTTTTGCGGAAAGCTCTCCGTCTTTGACTCGCTCAGCAATGAGGTCAGCGATTTTTGCTACAGATTGGCTTGTCTTTTGAGTTAGCTGTTTGAGATCTTTCGACTCACTTTCTAACCATTCAGGCAAGTCACCATGCTCAAAGCGATACAAGCCGTCTTCAAAGTGGCTTGCGTCAAACTGTTTGCTCATTTGAGTCAGAGTAGGGATCAGTTGTTGTACGGAGTCCTGCAATTCATTTCTAAATCGGTGCACACGCTTTTCGTCCGCTAAACCAGAAAGCTTAGTGATCGATTGATTTAAACGCTCTAACCAAGAAGCCGCACCTTTTAAACTGGCAGCTGCAGAGGAGTGATCTCGAGCGACATGAGGTAAATGGTGTGCCTCGTCGAATATATAGATGCTGTTTTCTGGCTCTGGAAGAATAACTCCGCCACCTAGGTCAGCGTCGGCCATCACCAAACTGTGATTAGCGATAATCACATCTGCTTTATCTAGCTCTGAACGCGCTTTCTGGAAAGGGCAATCTCTGTGAGTTGGCATACTGTTGTTGCAGCTGTGCTTATCACTTACGATCATTTGCCAAATGATATTGTCGATTGGTTTCGGCCATGAATCACGATCGCCATCCCATTTACCTTGAGCTAGACTACGATACATGGTTTGAAGTTGCTCGATATCCTTTTTCTTTGGTTTGGATTCGAACATAGCCATTTGTCCACCATCAACACCGCAAGCCGCTGCCAATTTCTCTGAGCAACAATAGCGTTGTCTGCCTTTCGCTAATATAAAAGAGAACTCTCTGTCGGTGAGTCTTCTATATAGAGGGAGATCTTTATTGACGAGCTGTTCTTGTAGCGCGACGGTTGCGGTCGAAATAATGATTTTCCGATTATTTAAAACCGCAACGGGAATAGTTGCCATTAAATAAGCCAGTGATTTACCGATTCCTGTTCCCGCCTCAGCAACAATCATGCGGCTGCTCTTGTGGTATTGACCGCAAAGTGTCTTCGCTATCTCAGCTACAAGGTAATTTTGTGCACGGCGAGGTACAAAGTTGTCCAACTGATCTTGGAGGTTTTGATAACTGGTGCGAATAGAATTTTGAATTTTAGTAGTTAGCATACTGTGACCTACGTAACGGAGCGAGGATAGTAGCACATATCACTAGCCGGTACATTTACGGCAAAATAGCTTGCTTTTGAATCAAAGGTAGATCTCGTTCACAAAAAAAAACTGAACCATCAGGAACTTAACGATTTTATTTATCTTGTGAAATATATATATTAAAAAAGACTGGCCCGCAGGTGTTAAATTCTGTTTTTAGGCTGTTTTAATGGCTATTGTTGGGCTTATATGCTGTTTTGTTGTTTTTTATAGTTATTATATTTCCTGATAAAACTAAGGATAAGCTGCTCGTAAAATGATGAAAAAAAATGTAAGTGATTGATTTTGAATTGTTTGTGTTTTTTTTAGGTCTATTTTTAGTTTATTTGACACGCAGGATAATCTTTTGCAATCTAGACCTCGAAATTTAGTGACGGTGATTAACCAACAAAGAGTGGTAATGACCAGTCATAAAAATAATAGGGAACCGGGCAAGGATCTCCCATTCTTAGAAAAGGCAGTGGATTTATTATGAAAAAGACTCTATTAGCACTAACTATCGCAGCAGCTTCAACTTCAGCTTTCGCGAACGTAGGTCTAGAAAACTCAAAACCAACATTCGAATTTGACCCTATGCACAAAGAGCAGTTCTCTGTTTCTGGTGCAATCGGTG
Organism: Vibrio sp. PSi01; assembly: GCF_054960695.1. Taxonomy (NCBI): domain Bacteria; kingdom Pseudomonadati; phylum Pseudomonadota; class Gammaproteobacteria; order Vibrionales; family Vibrionaceae; genus Vibrio; species Vibrio sp. PSi01. Next base: position 386,308 of record NZ_JBHNYN010000003.1, on the reverse strand, counting down.
TAGGTGGTTACTACGATACTAAAACTAACGCTATCTACGATGACTGGGCTACAGCGCTTACTCTGGCAGTTAGCTACAAAAATAATCGTATCCTTGGCTACTTCGAAACTGATTTCGAACTTAACTGGACTACTGACGAAAACGATAACGGATTCGACGTTAAGAATGACTTCGGTACTGACGTTGATAAAGCATGGTTAGGTTTTGACACTGGTGTTGGTGTTGCATCTTTCGGTTGGGAAAACGACACTGCTCTTGACAAAGTAGATGGTGCTGGCGACTTTACTTACGAGTTTGGTTCTTCTGCTGGTGCTCCAGATGCATTCAACGTAGTTAAGTTCCAAGGCGCTACTTCTGGTTTTGCTTACGGTATCTCTTACTTTGAAACTGATGACGTACACTCAAAAGCTGATAAAGGCCTAAATGGTTACGTTGGTTTCGAAAGCGAAGTAGTAAACGTATACGGTGGTTACGGGACTCGTGACGACGCTGATTACCAAGTATACTCTGTATCTGGTAATTCTAAGATTGGTGAGCTAGACCTAGGTGTTAATTTCTGGATCAACGAAGGTGCTGACGACGTTGCTAAAAACACTTCTAACCTAGAAACTGTTGGCTACTACATCTCTGCTGGTTACCCAATGACTGAGCAACTAACTCTTGCCGCTGGTTACAACGCTAACTCTACTACTGAAGATGGCGAAGCTGACAAAGATAACTCTCGTCTAAATATCTCAGCAATGTACACACTTAACGACCGCGTAGATATGGGTATCGATATCCTACAAGACATCGACGCTGGTAAGGGCAACGACGAAGAAACTGGAGTATTTGCCGCAATGTTCTACAGCTTCTAATAGTTACTTAATCAGTAATTGTTAAATGTTGATAAAAGCCAGTCTAATGACTGGCTTTTTTGTGTTTTAAAACCATCAACACATCTAAAAAATGCCACTAAATTAGCGGCCATTTATTTACTTGCGAGAACGGTTGCCCTAAATCTCTTTCCACTCCCCAGGCTGAAGCTCACCTACGTTCATGTTGCCCATTGAATAGCGAATGAGGCGCAGGGTAGGGTAGCCAATATTGGCTGTCATTCGTCTTACCTGACGGTTACGCCCTTCAATGATAGTAATAGCTAGCCATGTTGTAGGAATCGCGGCTCTGAAGCGCACAGGGGGAGTTCTCTCCCAGGCTACAGGCTCTTGCATGATTTCCACCTTGGCAGGCAATGTCATGCCGTCTTTTAGTTCAACACCTTTTCTCAATTTATCTAAATCTTCCTCAGAAGGTGTGCCTTCAACCTGTACCCAGTAAGTTTTTGGTGATTTTGAGTTGGGCTGAGTCAATTTGGCTTGAAATATTCCATCATTGGTCAAGACTATTAACCCTTCACTGTCACGGTCAAGTCGTCCGGCTGCATAAACATCTTTAACAGGAATAAAATCCGCCAATGTTTTTCTACCTTCACCATCAGTAAACTGACTTAGCGTATCAAATGGCTTGTTGAACAGAATAACCTTGCGATCTTCGATCGCTATCTTAGGTTTTGTGTTCGTAGGTTTACCCTTGTAACGGTGTTTACTTGAATGAGGTTTCTTGTGCGAATTACCAGTGCTATTTTTATCACTGCGTCGGTTCTGCCTATTACCGCTTTGTTTTAATATTGCTTCAGAACGAGCTGGTTTGTCTGAGCGAGATGCGCTGCGTGAGCGAGTAGACATGTTAACTACCTTGCAAAAATGTAAACGAAGTGTGCTGAAAAGTTTTCACTGAAACGGAATTGAGCTATCATTTGCGCGCCTAAAAGACACAAAATAGAACAAGTTGATGGACTCTTAAGCCTGATTTGTTTAATTATACCTTCGTGTTTTATTATAACAACGCACTCACGGATTTGGTTCATGCTCTCATCAAGATTGCATGAAAAATAAGATAGAGTACGACTATCGAGTAAGCAGTTTTCACTCTTCGAGTCGCTTACTGGTCAATTTATAACATTCTCACCATTTTAGGTGAGCTTGTAAGAACTATAGGGAAATTTCATGCCTACTGAAAAACCAACTATCATCTATACCATTACAGACGAAGCTCCGGCGCTAGCAACTTACTCTTTGCTGCCAATCATTCAATCTTTTACAGCTTCTTCTGGTATTGACGTTGATACTCGCGACATTTCACTTGCAGGGCGTATTATTGCCAACTTCCCTGAGCATTTGAATGAAGAGCAACGTATTGGTGATGCACTAGCAGAACTAGGTGAATTGGCTAAAACACCAGAAGCAAACATCATTAAGCTTCCAAACGTATCAGCATCTGTACCTCAGCTCCAAGCTACGATCAAAGAACTTCAGTCAAAAGGTTATGCACTTCCTAATTACCCGGAAGAAGCAAAGACTGATGAAGAGAGAGCAATAAAAGCGACTTACGACAAGATCAAAGGTAGTGCGGTAAACCCGGTTCTACGTGAAGGTAATTCAGATCGTCGTGCGCCACTTTCAGTTAAAAACTACGCTAAGAAAAACCCACATTCAATGGGCGCTTGGTCATCAGATTCTAAGTCTCATGTTTCTAGTATGGAAGACAAAGACTTCTTCGGTAGTGAAAAATCAGTAACGATTGAAGGCGCGACTGAAGTTAGCATCGAATTTGTAGGTAAAGATGGCACTAAGAAAACATTGAAGCCAGCTTTTGCTCTGCAAGATAAAGAGATCATCGACGCTTCAGTGATGAATAAAGCAGCTTTGGTTGCCTTCTTCGAGAAAGAAATCGCATCAGCTAAAGAGCAAGGTGTTCTACTTTCTCTTCACATGAAAGCAACGATGATGAAAGTTTCTGACCCAGTGATTTTTGGCCACGCGGTTAAGGTTTACTACAAAGACGTGTTCGCTAAACACGGCCAATTGTTCGATGAACTCGGTGTTGATGTAAATAATGGCATCGGTGATGTATACGCGAAGATTGCAGCCCTTCCTCAAGAGCAGAAAGAAGCAATTGAAGCTGATCTACAAGCGGTCTACGAGACTCAGCCTCCACTAGCAATGGTTGATTCGGATCGTGGTATCACTAACCTACACGTACCAAGTGACATCATTGTTGATGCATCTATGCCTGCAATGCTGCGTTCTTCAGGTCAGATGTGGGATCCAGAAGGTAAGCAAAAAGACACCAAAGCAATGATCCCAGATCGTAGCTACGCGAGTATTTACCAAGCGGTTATTGATTTCTGTAAAGAAAATGGTGCTTTTGATCCGACGACAATGGGTAGCGTGCCAAACGTTGGCCTAATGGCTCAAAAAGCGGAAGAATACGGTTCTCACGATAAGACTTTTATTCTAGAAGCTGCTGGTCAGGTTCAAGTGGTTGACGCTTCTGGTTCTGTTCTTCTTGAGCAAGACGTAGAGGAAGGCGATATCTTCCGTATGTGCCAAGTAAAAGATGCTCCGATCCAAGATTGGGTTAAGCTAGCTGTTACTCGCGCACGTGCTTCAGGTGTTCCCGCTGTATTCTGGCTAGATGCGTCTAGAGCTCACGATGCGCAGCTTATCAAGAAAGTAGAAGCTTACCTTCCTGAGTACGATACAGAAGGCTTAGAAATTAAGATTTTGGCACCGCTAGAGGCAACTCAATACTCACTAGTTCGTATTAAAGAAGGCCTAGACACAATCTCTGTTACAGGTAACGTATTACGTGACTACCTCACTGATTTGTTCCCAATTCTAGAACTTGGTACGTCAGCTAAAATGCTATCGATTGTTCCATTAATGAACGGTGGTGGCTTATTTGAAACTGGCGCTGGTGGTTCAGCTCCTAAGCACGTTCAACAAGTAGAGAAAGAAAACCACCTGCGTTGGGATTCTCTAGGCGAATTCTTGGCATTGGCTGCATCTCTAGAGCACCTAAGCGTTGTTACAGGTAACGCTAAAGCACAAGTACTGGCGGATGCTCTTGATAAAGCGACGGGCGAATTCCTTGATAATAACAAGTCTCCTTCACGAAAAGTGGGTGAGCTTGATAACCGTGGTAGCCACTACTACCTAGCTGCATATTGGGCGAAAGCACTTGCAGAACAAACGGTTGATGCAGATTTAGCGGCAGAGTTTGCTACTGTTGCAAGCCAATTAGCTGAAAGCGAAGAGGCTATCGTTGCTGAGTTGAATAATGCACAAGGTGTCGCAGGTGATTTAGGCGGCTATTACCTGCTTGATGACGCACTCGTATCCAAGCTAATGCGCCCAAGTGCTACGTTAAATGCACTGATTGATGCATAACTATAGCACTGAGTGGTAAACACTGTTGTGGCTAGCTAGTTATTTGACTTAGCTAAGCGATACATTTATAGCTTTGTTAAAACAAAGATTGAAGACGCTTTAACGATAACGTTAGAGCGTCTTTTTTACGGAAATAACATTGAGTTTATGGAGCGAAGATCGAAAAACCGCTCATTTAAAACTGAATAACAGTCAGTAAATGAGCGGTTTTAATGTTCTTGTTTACCGAGCGGCCCTAAACAGGACGAGTGGAGGTAAATATGATATCGGCAATCGCCTATTTAGCGACACTGCCTTCTACAGGAACAACAGAGCTAGCGTGCGAGCCTTTAGGTCCACTTTCTACTTCATAGTCGACCTGTTGACCTGCCTTCAAGGTTCGATAACCTTCCATCTGTATTGTGGAGTAGTGCGCGAAAATGTCGCCGTCTTCACCTTCTGGACAAATAAAACCAAACCCTTTGGCATTGTTAAACCATTTCACTGTACCTGTAGCCATGCTATACATCCCTCATGCATTTTGTTACTAACGTTGTTATATCAATTGCTGTAAGTCAGATTGATATCATTCCTACCAACTAAAGAATTTCAATTGATAGCTTGAGTCTCATACATTGCTTACGGAAATTAACGCTACCTTGCGTAATTATTCCTTATTGTTAAATTTTAAATGGTGTTACCAAGTTGTATTGGAAATACCTTTTAGCACCAATGTAGCTAATGATTGGGCACAGTCAATAGGAAATTGGTATAAAATTGATCAATTTTAATAACAAATCACATTCGAGATTAACTGCAAACTATTAACTAAATAGTAACTTAACGGCGATCTTATCGTTAATATCAATAGTTATGGTGTCTTTTTAATCAATCACATATGTTAATCCTGTTAATCGAGATCTTTTATTTGCAGCGATGGAAATGGTGGATTAGGCTCAGTATAGAGGAATATTTTTTGGTACTGTTTCTTGGTGCAGTTTCTTAGTACACCGTAATGCGTGAATGTGATAAATTTGAGTTAACTCAACATTCACGACTTCCGAAAAATAACCCTTAGCAAAGCTAATATGAGCAGAAACTTTGAATGGGCATCTCCAGGCTCAGATCTACTGGAGAAAGAAAAAACTAAAGTAAAGCCACCGGCAATGTATAACGTTATATTGAATAACGATGACTACACGCCCATGGACTTTGTAATCGAGATCCTAGAGCGGTTTTTCTCACTAGATATCGAAAAAGCAACGGAAGTGATGCTCAAGGTTCATTATGAAGGTAAAGCTATATGCGGCACATACAGTGCTGAAATAGCCGAAACAAAGGTAGCGCAGGTAACGATGTACTCAAAGGAAAATGAGCATCCGCTACTATGTACAATGGAGCAAGTATAAATTGCTCGAACAACACTGTTGTTCCCTTAGGAGGTACTTATGCTAAATAAAGAATTAGAGACGAGTTTAAATGGCGCATTTGCTCGCGCGCGAGACAAGCGACATGAATTCATGACTGTCGAACACCTCCTACTAGCATTATTAGAAAATGATGCGGCCAAGGAAGCGCTCCAAGCTTGTCAGGCTGATCTCGATGCTCTTCGCAATGAGCTCGATATTTTTATCGATCAAACAACCCCACTTATCCCAGAAAGCGACGAAACTCGTGAAACACAGCCTACGCTGAGCTTCCAACGAGTGCTTCAGCGCGCTGTTTTCCATGTTCAATCTTCAGGTCGCAGTGAAGTGACAGGTGCAAATGTACTTGTGGCTATTTTCAGCGAGCAAGAATCTCACGCGGCATATCTACTTAAGAAGAACGACATTAGCCGTTTAGATATCGTTAACTTCATTTCTCATGGTATTACCAAGGCCAGTAACGAAGGCGATAGTTCATCACCTTCGGATTCATTTGGTGGTGCAGAGAGTGCTGAAGAAGCCAACTCTGAAGATCGCCTAGAAAATTTTGCGACTAATCTGAATGAAGTTGCGAAACAGGGCAACATTGATCCGCTTATCGGGCGAGATAAAGAGCTAGAACGTACTGTTCAAGTTCTGTGCCGTCGTCGTAAAAATAACCCTCTGTTAGTGGGAGAGGCTGGTGTGGGTAAGACCGCAATTGCTGAAGGCCTTGCATGGCGTATTGTTGAAGGACAAGTACCTGAAATAATCCAGAGTAGTGTGATCTATTCTTTAGATATAGGTTCGCTGCTAGCGGGTACTAAATATCGAGGTGACTTTGAGAAACGTTTCAAAGCGATTCTTAAGCAACTAGAGAAAGAAGAAGACGCGATTCTGTTCATCGATGAGATCCATACTATTATTGGTGCGGGTGCAGCATCGGGCGGTCAGGTTGATGCTGCAAACCTAATCAAGCCACTATTAAGTAGCGGTAAGTTACGTTGCATCGGCTCGACGACATACCAAGAGTACAGCAGTATTTTTGAGAAGGAGCGTGCTCTATCTCGTCGTTTCCAGAAAATTGATATTGTTGAACCATCACTAGATGACACAACTAAGATTCTGATTGGCTTGAAGCCAAAATATGAAGCTCACCACGAAGTACGTTATACCAATAAAGCGTTGCGTGCTGCTGTGGAATTGTCGGCCAAGTACATTAACGAACGTCACCTTCCAGATAAGGCGATTGACGTGATTGATGAAGCGGGCGCTCGTAGTCGTTTAGCTCCAGCCAGTCGTCGTAAGAAGACGGTAAGCGTTGCTGATATTGAGTCGATGGTAGCGAAAATGGCACGTATCCCTGAAAAATCAGTTTCATCTTCAGACAAAGATACGTTGCAGAAACTGGACGACCGCATGAAAATGTTGGTATTCGGACAAGATCCAGCTATCGATGTATTGAGTGAAGCGATTAAGCTAACTCGTGCTGGGCTTGGTGCAGACAATAAGCCGGTTGGTTCATTCTTGTTTGCTGGTCCTACTGGTGTGGGTAAAACCGAGGTCACGGTTCAGCTTTCTAAACTAATGGGTATTGAGCTGCTACGTTTTGATATGTCTGAATACGGTGAACGTCACTCAGTCAGCCGTTTGATCGGTGCTCCTCCAGGTTATGTAGGATACGACCAAGGTGGTTTACTCACTGATGCAGTAATTAAGAATCCACACTCTGTTGTGTTACTGGATGAGATCGAAAAAGCTCACCCAGATATCTTTAACTTGTTATTGCAAGTGATGGATAACGGTACGTTAACCGACAACAACGGTCGTAAGGCCGATTTCCGTAACGTGATCTTAGTGATGACGACCAACGCTGGTGTTGCTGAAACTGAGAAGAAATCGATAGGCCTGATCCAACAAGATCACGCACCTGATGCGATGGGCGAAATTAAGAAGGTGTTTACACCTGAGTTCCGTAACCGTCTTGATAATATTATTTGGTTCAACAGTCTAGATCCAAGTGTGATTAGCCAAGTTGTCGATAAGTTCATTGTTGAGCTTCAGGTTCAACTAGACGCTCGTGGCGTATCGTTAGAGGTTTCTGAGGACGCTCGCCATTGGTTAGCTGACAAAGGCTATGACAAGACCATGGGTGCTCGTCCCATGGGGCGCGTTATTCAAGACAAACTTAAGAAGCCACTAGCAAACGAATTATTGTTTGGTAGCTTAGTTGATGGCGGTACTGTGAAGGTATCTTTGAAGAAAGACGACCTAGACTTTGTTTATGTGGGTGCGAAAGAAGAGGTTATGCACTAACGAAGTGACGGATAACTCAAGGACTTAAATATATAGCGCATGACTTCGGTTGTGCGTTTTTTTATGCTTGCGAGATGCGAGATGCGAGATGCGAGATGCGAGATGCGAGATGCGAGATGCGAGATGCGAGATTGACGTTGCTGAATAATAAGAATGTCTAGGCGATAAAAAACGGAGCATTAAGCTCCGCTTCTTATCGTATTCGATAATTAAAAATTAACGAGCACGGAAGACGATGCGGCCTTTAGAAAGGTCGTATGGAGTCATCTCAACAGTTACTTTATCACCAGTAAGAATACGGATGTAGTTTTTACGCATTTTACCAGAGATGTGTGCTGTCACTACGTGACCGTTTTCAAGCTCAACACGGAACATTGTGTTTGGTAGAGTATCAAGGACAGTGCCTTGCATCTCGATTACGTCTTCTTTAGCCATCTAATCCTCTTTCGAAATTTGGCGGTTTTCAACGGCTTGATTGTGCCGTTAAAATCAAAATATGTAAAGTTGTCGCGTATTCTACCCTTGCCATCGCTGATTTACTAGCCTTTGATGACGTTGAAATCGTACTTTATAGTTCATCGCAGGGCATTCATCGATCTGATAACCCAAATATAACCACTGTTTTTGTTCTTTCTGGGCATGCTGAATCTGAAACAGAACACCAAGTGTTCCCATAGAGATGTCGATATCAGGATCGAAGAAGGTATAAAATGCGCTGGTGCAGTTTGACATAACATCAGTGACGGCGATGCCGACCAATTGGCTGTCATCATAGATGTGCATGAACTTTGTAGCAAGCCATTCATTTTTTGAGAATTGTAGAAATTCATCTTTTTTGGGTGGGTACATGGTTCCCGAACGATGACGAGCAGTGATGTAACGGCTATATAAATCAAACCAGTTGTCGTCCATCGCATCTTTTAATTCCCAGCGAAAGGTTTTAGCCTTGTTGATGATTCGACGCTGGCTTTTGGAAAACTTAACCTCGGGGATCGAAAGGCGAATCGCTTGGCACGCAGAGCAACTGTCGCAATGCGGCTTATAAATGGTAGCTCCACTGCGACGAAACCCGTTTGCTAACAGAACTTCATAATTGTCGGAAGTATGCATGTGTTCGTCAAGAGTGACGGCCACTCTTTCTTCAAGGTGTGGTAAATAGCTGCAAGCGTGATTATCTGTTAATCCAATTCTGATTTGTTGTAAATCTGGATTCATTAAGGCGTTTCCTCTAGCCATTGTGTTTTAAAGCAAGCATCGTCAACCTGGTTTGTTTTTAACGATTGTAGAGAACTCAGAAAAGCCTCTCTGTCGACTTCAATAGCGCCCAGAGATTCCAGGTGAGGGTTCATGACTTGGCAATCGATAAGCTTACCTCCGAATCGGGTAAAGTGTTCGCAGAAGTACCACAGGGCGATTTTAGAGGCGTTGGTTTTTAAGCTAAACATGGATTCACCACAAAAGACTTGTCCTCTTTGTAGGCCGTAAAGCCCGCCAATCAATTCATCATTTTGCCAAACCTCTACTGAGTGGCAGAAACCTAGCGAAGCGAGTTCACAGTATGCTGACCGCATGTCGCTGTTTAGCCAAGTTTCTTCTTCGGGCCTCAACGATGAGCAGTATCCAATCACTTTGTTGGTTGCTTTGTTGATACTGATGCGATAGTTGTGTTTTCTTTGAAATTTTTTAAGACTTTTTGATGGTTCGAATGTCTTAGGATTAAATACTGCTCTCGGTGCCGGGCTCCACCAAAGTATAGGTTCACCTGGGCCATACCATGGAAATATACCTTGGCTGTAAGCGTTTAAAATTCGCATTGGTTGCAAATCACCACCAAAGGCGAGTAGGCCGTTTGGCTCATCAAGCGCGTCGAAGGGCGAAGGAAACTCTATACTAGTAGTATCAAGTTCGGTTAGGTATATAGTCATAAGTACCGCGTTACAGATTAATCACTGACCAAGAGGTCTTTAGGAGTTTTACCATGAAGAAGTTGCTTTGGATTTTACTTGTTTTGCCTATGTTGGCAAATGCCGCTTACAACCGCAACCAAGCACGACCTGTTAATGAGGTCGTTTATGGTGAGATTGATACGGTTAGATACATAACGCAACAAGAAATTGTGGAGTCAAAAGCGAATGGTTGGGAAACTTTATTAGGTGCGGCAATCGGTGGTTTAATTGGTAATCAATTTGGCGGAGGGACCGGTAAAGAAGTGGCTACCGCTGTTGGAGCCGTAGCGGGTGCTGGAATCGCACGTAATCGAGGAAATACGCAGTATCGAGTGGAATATAAGTTAGTTGAACTGCTAGTCAAAACGAAAGACAACAAGTTAGTGAACATCATCCAAGACGTAGACAACTCCATGTTGTTTAACCGAGGTGATGATGTACGAATTCTGTATTTTTCTGATGGTGTTCGAGTTGATCTCGCGTACTAGTATATAAATACACTTACTTGGCTAATTAATCACCTTTTTCATGGGTATTAGCTCTGGAGTTCGTTGGAAAAGTTCGTTAGTCTGCAAGTACGAAGAATTATTCATCACCCGAAAATAAATACGCTCCAGTGACTTCGGGTGGTACAAGGACTATAAGATTTAATGGAAAGCCTTACGTTACAACCAATTCAAAAAGTGAGTGGGGAAGTTAACTTACCTGGCTCAAAAAGTGTTTCTAACCGTGCCCTTCTTTTGGCAGCACTTTCAACTGGAACCACTCGTTTAACAAATTTACTCGACAGTGACGACATTCGTCATATGCTGAACGCACTGACTCAGTTAGGCGTTAATTATCAGTTGTCCGCAGATAAGACAGTTTGTGAAGTAACTGGTGTTGGTGGTGCGTTTTCAAGCGATAAAGCCCTAGAACTTTTCTTAGGTAACGCCGGTACGGCTATGCGTCCGCTTGCTGCTGCACTTTGTTTAGGCCGCGGTGAGTATGTATTGACTGGCGAACCCCGCATGAAGGAGCGCCCAATTGGGCACTTAGTGACAGCGTTGCGAGAAGCTGGCGCAGACGTTGAATACTTAGAAAACGAAAACTATCCACCGTTGAAGATCACAGGGACTGGCCTTAAGAGTGGTACAGTTTCAATCGATGGTTCTATTTCTAGTCAATTTTTGACGGCATTTTTGATGGCTGCACCTTTGGCTGAAGGCGAAGTGACCATTAAAATTGATGGCGATTTAGTATCTAAACCTTACATCGACATTACGCTACACATTATGAAACAATTTGGTGTGGATGTGATTAATAACGATTACCAAGAGTTCGTGATTCCTACAGGGCAATCGTACTCAGCGCCAGGTGACTTTTTGGTCGAGGGCGACGCATCATCTGCATCTTACTTCCTTGCTGCTGCTGCAATTAGAGGCGGCGAGATTAAAGTGACGGGTATTGGTAAAAACAGTATCCAAGGTGATATCCAATTCGCTGATGCGCTTGAAAAAATGGGTGCCGAGATCGAATGGGGTGATGACTATGTTATCTCGCGCTGTGGTGAACTTAAAGGCATTGATATGGATTACAATCATATCCCTGACGCAGCAATGACTATCGCGACAACCGCGTTGTTTGCTAAAGGAACAACCGCTATCCGTAATGTCTACAACTGGCGTGTAAAAGAGACTGATCGCCTTGCTGCTATGGCAACAGAACTGCGCAAAGTTGGCGCTGAGGTTGAAGAGGGTGAAGACTATATCATTGTTAACCCTGTTGCTGAACTAACACACGCGGCGATTGATACTTATGATGACCATCGCATGGCGATGTGCTTCTCGCTGGTTGCTTTGAGTGATACCCCGGTAACTATCAATGACCCAGGTTGTACATCAAAGACTTTCCCTGATTACTTTGACAAGCTGAAAATGCTGAGTCAATAGAGTTCAGAAAGTAAAAAGCTTGCCTAAATGGCAAGCTTTTTCGTTATAGCTCAAGCGTAAATTCTTTTGAAAGATGGTGCGCTAAGTATTTAAACATGTTAAATACAGCGGTTGTGTTCTCTGTTGGTAATCCATTGCTGTCTAAAAAGTATTCACCTTTGAAGACGAGTACATCATCTTTTTCTACTACGCTGTTTGCGCGCATGCCTTCAATGTAGTCATCATGTGATTGGATAATTTGGTTTGCGATAAGCAGTAAATCAAATTCTGCTATTACTTTCTTTGTCATGAGTCGATCTCTGATAACTGAATATAACGTTGAGTTTATGGTGTCACACTAGAAATTCAATGATTTCACAACCGATTAAGAGTGTCTTTTCGAATATCTACCGTTTATTTTGTGATTTATGACAAAAATAATTGAATGGGGCTCGCGTTAGATTCGTGGACAAGCTTAGTATGACCGCGTTTATACGTAATGCCTGATGAATAGGCTCTTGCAAGTATTTTTAATGAGTACTTTATAGCTTCTTTATATTGTGACCCTTTTCTCTTCTGAGCCGCTGAATTGTCGAGCAATCAGATCCAATTTTGAAAAAAGCGGTTGATCTTCTAGTAATCTCGCACAATAGTAAAAAAAGAAGCAATGAATTTAGAATATCATGCGTAAAAGCCCACAAGCTAAATTGTTGGTGCTGAAGCATCGTGATTAAGGACGTTAGAGTCAATATGGGTAAATCGCTCGTTATAGTGGAGTCGCCAGCCAAGGCTAAAACTATCAATAAATATCTTGGCAAAGACTTTGTCGTTAAGTCGAGTGTAGGTCACGTACGTGATTTACCAACGGCGGGTCAAAGTACTGGTCAAAAGGCTGCTGCAGTTTCAACCAAGGGTATGAGCCCAGAAGATAAAGCTCGTATCAAGAAAGAAAAAGATCGCAAAGCTCTTATCAAAAAGATGGGTATCAACCCATATAAAGAGTGGGAAGCGAATTATCAAATTCTACCGGGTAAAGAAAAAGTTGTTGCTGAATTGCAAAAACTGGCTGAAAACGCAGACCATGTTTATCTCGCAACCGATTTGGACCGCGAAGGAGAAGCTATCGCATGGCACCTTCGTGAGATCATCGGCGGCGATGAAACGCGATACAAGCGAGTGGTTTTTAACGAAATCACTAAGAATGCTATTCAACAAGCCTTCGAAACTCCGGGTGAGCTAAACATTGACGGCGTAAACGCACAACAAGCACGACGTTTTATGGACCGTGTTGTTGGCTTTATGGTGTCACCTTTGCTTTGGAAAAAAGTAGCACGAGGCCTATCCGCTGGCCGTGTTCAATCAGTCGCTGTAAAACTACTGGTTGAGCGCGAGCGCGAGATCAACGCTTTTATCCCTGAAGAGTTTTGGGATGTGCATGCTGATACCAAAACAGCAGAGAAAACAGATTTCAGACTGCAAGTCGCTCAGAAAGACGGCGTTGCGTTTAAACCTGATAATGAAGCGCAAACACAAGCTGCAGTTAGCGTTTTAGAAAAAGCGCAATACGAAGTCTGTAAACGTGAAGACCGCCCAACTAAGAGTAAGCCGTCTGCACCTTACATCACGTCTACGCTGCAACAAGCGGCGAGCACGCGTCTTGGTTATGGCGTGAAGAAAACCATGATGCTGGCTCAACGCCTGTATGAAGCGGGTTACATCACTTATATGCGTACTGACTCAACGAACTTGAGTTCAGAAGCTGTAGAAGCCGCTCGTGAATACATTGGTTCTGAGTACGGCGCGCAATATCTTCCGCCTAAAGCACTGGTATACGGTAGCAAAGAGGGCGCTCAAGAGGCCCACGAAGCGATTCGTCCTTCAAGTGTAGATGTTAAGTCGGAAGACCTAAACGGCGTAGATGCAGACGCACACAAGCTGTATTCATTGATTTGGAATCAATTCGTTGCGTGTCAAATGACACCCGCTCAATACGATTCAACGACGGTAAGTGTTAAAGCTGACGAGTACACGTTAAAAGCGAAAGGTCGTATTCTTAAATTTGATGGTTGGACTCGTGTTCAGCGTCCAATGGGTAAGAACGAAGATACAATTCTTCCTGCAGTTCAGATTGGCGATAAGCTTGATCTCATTGCGTTAGACCCGAAACAGCACTTCACTAAGCCACCAGCTCGTTTCACTGAAGCGGCACTAGTTAAAGAGCTTGAGAAGCGTGGTATTGGTCGTCCTTCAACATACGCATCAATCATCTCGACGATTCAAGACCGTGGTTATGTAAAAGTTGAACAGCGTCGTTTCTACGCTGAGAAGATGGGCGAAATTGTTACTGACCGACTAGATGGCAGCTTCAATGACCTAATGAACTATGACTTCACTGCTCGTATGGAGCAGAAGTTGGATCAAATCGCTGAAGGTGAAGCAAGCTGGAAAGGCGTGTTAGATAACTTCTTTGAAGACTTTACTGGCGATTTGGAAAAAGCAGATTTAGACGAAGACGCGGGTGGCATGAAGCCAAACCATATCGTGGAAACCGATATTGAGTGTCCGACTTGTGGCCGTAAAATGGGTATTCGAACTGCCTCGACAGGCGTATTCCTAGGTTGTTCTGGTTACGCACTCCCACCAAAAGAGCGTTGTAAGACAACAATCAACCTTGGTGATGAAGAAGGCATTATCAACGTGCTTGAAGAAGACGTTGAAACCGCAGCTCTTCGAGCTAAAAAGCGCTGTCCTATTTGTGAAACGGCAATGGATGCTTATCTAATCGATGATAAGCGTAAGATGCACGTATGTGGTAATAACCCGAACTGTGAAGGTTATGTGGTTGAGCACGGCGAATTTAAAGTGAAAGGCTACGATGGTCCACTTGTTGAGTGTGACAAATGTGGTTCTGACATGGTTCTAAAGAACGGTCGTTTTGGTAAATACATGGACTGTACGAGTGAAGACTGTAAGAACACTCGTAAGATCCTGAAAAATGGCGAAGTAGCGCCACCGAAAGAAGACCCTGTACATTTCCCTGAACTTCCGTGTGAAAATTCAGACGCGTACTTTGTTCTTCGTGATGGTGCCTCTGGCCTATTTATGGCTGCGAGCAACTTCCCTAAATCACGTGAAACGCGTGCACCATTGGTGGAAGAGTTGGTTCGTTTTAAAGATCGTATCTCACCTAAGTTCCAGTACCTAACGTCAGCGCCGGTTGCTGACCCTGATGGTAAGCCGACAGTGATTCGTTTTAGTCGTAAGACAAAAGAGAACTACGTTCGTACCGAAGTAGACGGAAAACCTTCTGGTTGGACTGCTTTGTATATCGACGGAAAGTGGGAAGTTACAGATAAGCGTAAAAAGCCGAAAGAGAAGTAACAGAACACATTGATTGAGAAGCAGCCATTGGGCTGCTTTTTTTTGTCCAAAACATGACTAAGTATGCAACTAATTGATTTTCTATTTCAATTGAAATAATTTATTAAATTCACGATGGAAAATAAATGAGAGCCATTAATTACATCTTATTATGGAAGCTTAACGAGACTGTAACTTAACTAAAATATTGTAACTGAAAGAACAGTGTTTAGTTGTATACCTGATGTGTGACGGGTGTTAATGTAATGTTTCGTTCGGATGGTGTTATGTGAGCTGCTTTAAGTCTTAAGAAAGCAATCGGTTGCCATGACGCAGAATGGCGTATTAAAAATTGAAATCGGCACAAAAGTCGATAACGTATATCAAACCAAGTGCAAAGAATAGTGCACACATAACAACGTTTGGCTTAGGATACTGTCACTGTATGTGAATGGATATTCGTTAAGTTCCGAAATGAATGTTAGTGCTCATCCCCCTGAGGAAGATACCTCTACGAGCACTGACATCGACAAGCTATAAATATATGGAGAATAAAATGGCTGGTGTATTGGGAATGATTCTTGCTGGTGGTGAAGGTTCTCGCTTGAGACCTTTAACTGAGTCTCGCAGCAAACCCTCGGTTCCTTTCGGTGGTAGCTACCGCTTAATTGATTTCGCTTTGAACAACTTTGTTAATGCTGATCTGATGAAGATCTATGTTTTAACACAATTTAAGTCACAATCACTGTTCCATCATATGAAAAAAGGTTGGAATATCAGTGGTATAACAGACCGATTTATTGACCCTATTCCGGCACAAATGCGCAAAGGAAAGCGTTGGTATGAAGGCACAGCAGATGCAATCTACCAAAACATGGGTTTTATGGAATTGGAAGAACCTGATCAAGTCTGTATTTTCGGTTCTGATCATATCTACAAAATGGATATCAAACAGATGCTTGATTTCCACAAAGAAAAGAACGCGGCTTTAACGGTTTCAGCGTTACGTATGCCACTTTCCGAAGCTTCTGAGTTTGGTGTTATTGAAGTTGATGCTGAAGGTCGTATGATTGGTTTTGAAGAGAAACCTGCAAATCCCAAGTCGATCCCGGGAGATCCTGAATCAGCGCTTGTTTCAATGGGCAACTACGTGTTCGAAGCGAAAGAGCTTTTTGCTGAACTAACGGAAGATGCAGATAGAGAAGGGTCGACACACGACTTCGGCAAAGACATTATTCCCAACATGTTCCCACGTGGTGACGTGTTTGTTTATGATTTCAGCACCAACCGTATTACCGGTGAGAAAGAAGAAGTTTACTGGCGCGATGTAGGTACGATTGACGCGTACTGGCAAGCGCACATGGATCTTCTTAAGAAAGATGCGCCATTCTCGCTATACAACCGCAAATGGCCTTTACACACTTATTACCCGCCACTACCACCAGCTACGTTTACTGATTCGGCAAATGGTCGAATTCAGATCATTGATAGCCTTGTGTGTAGCGGTAGTTATGTACGTGGTTCGCGTATTGAAAAGAGTGTATTGGGCTTCCGCAGCAATATCGCATCAGCATGTGATATTAGCGAGAGTATCTTACTCGGTGATGTAAAAGTGGGTGAGGGTTGTATCCTGCGTCGCGTTATCATCGATAAAGATGCAGACATCGCACCGGGTACACAGATTGGTGTAAACTTGAAAGAAGATAAAAAGCATTACCACGTCTCTGACGATGGTGTAGTAGTGATTTCTAAAGGAGCACGAGTTGGTTACTAAGACTCTCTCGGTACTTTTTGTAGCGTCTGAAGTTGAAGGCTTGATTAAAAGTGGTGGCTTGGCTGATGTAGCCAAGGCACTGCCTAAAGCGTTACAAACACTCGAACAGGATGTTCGAGTGACCATCCCCGCTTATCGAAATATACCTAATATTGACTCCGCAGAAGTTATTTTAGCCACTGAACTCGATCATTGGCCTCATACCGCTTATCAGGTTAAGAAGTTGAGCGTTGAAGGCGTTCAAGTGTTTGGTATTGAATGTGCTAAATATTTCGACCGCCCTGAAATGTATGCCGAGAACAATCAAGCTTATGCTGATAATGGAGAACGTTTCTCCTTCTTTAGTGCCGCTTGTTTAGATATGTTACCAAAGCTTGGTTTCCAGCCTGATATCGTTCATGCGAATGATTGGCATACTGGTTTTGTTCCTTTCTTGCTCAAGTCTCGTTACCAACAACACGATTTCTTTGAAAATACACGCAGTGTCATTTCAATTCACAATGCGGTTTTCAAAGGGGTGTTCTCATATGATGAGCTGCAGTGTCTACCTGAAATGCACAGCTACAATGTACCAGAAGCAGCGGTGAGTGATACTCACGTTACTATGCTAAAAGCAGGCGTGTTGTGTGCAGATAAAGTCAACGCGGTAAGCCCAACTTATGCAGAAGAGCTGAAAACGGAATTAGGAAGCCACGGTATGTCGGCTGAGTTTCAACATCGTTCGGCAGACTTGTTTGGTATTCTTAACGGCTGTGATTACGGTGCTTGGAATCCGGAAACAGATGTGTTCCTGCCTCGTAAGTATAAAGCGACGAAACACAGCATGGTTCGTGGCAAATCAGCTTGTAAGCAAAAACTGCAACAAGATGTTGGCCTGCCCCTGAATGATTGCGCTGTTTATGGCATGGTTTGCCGTTTGACGAATCAAAAAGGTGTCCATTACTTACTGCCGATCATCGAACAGTTCTTGAAAAACGACCTTCAGATTGTGATTGTCGGTACTGGTGATCCGGTTTTGGCGAGTCAACTTAAAGAGTTATCAGCACTTCATTCAGACAAGTTCTCTTTTGTCGAAGCGTACAATAACGAATTGGCACACTTGGTTGAAGCGGGTTCTGATTTCTTTTTGATGCCTTCGGAATTTGAACCGTGTGGTTTAAACCAAATCTACAGCATGGCTTACGGTACTTTGCCGATTGTTCGTTCTGTGGGAGGTTTAAAAGACAGCGTGAATGATTACGATGAGGATTCTGAGGTCGCGACTGGGTTTGCTTTTGAAGAGCCAACCCCACAAGCACTATTGGCAGTGTTACATCGATCGTTGTTACTTTATGCGCAAACGCCGTCTGAAATTAAACGGGTTCAGCTTTATGCTATGCAGCAAGATTTTAGTTGGGAAGACGCTGCTAAAGAGTATCTAGCAATGTACCATACTGCATTTTAACGTTAATTTAATCTCTTGATGTAGCTGATGTACACCATTAGCACTAAACAACGGAAGGCGCTCTTTTCACAGAGTGCCTTTTTATTTGTTGGTCTGTCTACATCACGTTTGAGAAGACAGAGCTTGCAAACTCATGTCAGTCAGGTAGAAAAGAGGGAGTAGGTATTCACATGACTAATGGTAGGTTTGACACTATTATCACTTAAAGTTCTTAATTGCGTGATATCCTTAGTCATCGCCTTGTGATGAGGCACAGCTCCATTTTAATAATTAAAGCGATAGGTATGTCTGAGAGTTTATTATTCCATAAAACATTTACTCACCCTACGAGCGACGAGTGGGTTGTGTTTGTGCATGGCGCAGGAGGAAGTTCCTCTATCTGGTTCAAACAGATCAAAGCGTATAAACAGCATTTCAACTTACTTCTCATCGATCTGAGAGGGCACGGTAAATCAGACAATATACTTAAAGGGCTGATTTCGAATCGTTACACCTTCAAATCGGTAACGCTCGATATTCTCAAAGTTTTAGATCACCTAAAAATTCGTTCTGCCCATTTTGTTGGCATGTCTTTAGGTACTATCATAGTACGTAACGTCGCTGAGTTAGCAGCAGGGCGTGTGCGTTCAATGGTATTAGGCGGTGCTGTTACTAAGCTAAACACTCGCTCTCAAGTTTTAATCAAATTAGGTAACTTAAGTAAACACATCATTCCTTACATGTGGTTATACAGTCTTTTTGCGTATGTAGTAATGCCGCAGAAAAGCCAAAAAGAGTCTCGTCACCTTTTTATCCGTGAAGCTAAAAAACTGTGCCAAAAAGAGTTTAAGCGCTGGTTTATCTTAACGGCAGATGTAAACCCTTTGATGAAGTATTTTAAAGATAGGGAATTACCAATACCGACTCTTTATTTGATGGGCGAACGTGATTACATGTTTATTAAGCCTGTAAAAGAAATGGTGGAAGCACATGAGTCGAGCGAGCTAGTAGAAATTCCGAATTGTGGACACGTATGTAATGTGGAAAATCCTGAAGAGTTTAATCAGCGTTCGATTGCGTTTATTCAAAAGCAAATTCAGTGATTATCACGATTCTTTATCAGAACAGACGCTCGAATAGAATTGAAACAAAAACGGGAAGCTAATTTTAGCTTCCCGTTTTTGTTTGGAGGAGGTATCTGACCGAGTTGTTATATAAGGCCGTTGGAGCCACTTTACCTTTCAAAACCTGCTATTCAGGAGAAGCAGCACCGCACTGCCAACAAGAGCCAAATTGGGCTTCATTGACTTCATGACACTGTCTGCAACGCCACTCTTCATAGATTATAGAATCTTGCTGTTTTTGGTATTCATTGACAATAACACGTGCCTTATTGGCTTGTTCTGGTTCATACAGCCAAACATACGGGTCAGTATCTTCTGTAAAAGGGATTTCTCCTTTCAAACCAAACAAACCCTCACCACGGACCTCACACGCAATATTCTCACTTTCTAGCAATCCACATATGATGTGAGCTTCAGTAGGGTTCGATGCGCTAAAGATTTTCATTGAAATAGAACCTTATTTGGCTATGTGTGTTATCTAATCTATATCCATTATTCAGCTACAGGTGTTGAGCGAAACTTACCCATCAACCATTTAGCAATAATTGGGAATATACCTAGTAATGCAAATGACAACAGCACTGAAGGAGACACGATACCCGAAAGTGAATCTATTTCTGCGAGTTGAGTACCAGCATTTAAGAAAACAGCTGTACCTGGCAACATCCCAATTTGACTCGTAATGTAGTAACGACTTACCGACATCGGCGTTAGACCCATCAACAGGTTGATAAGGAAAAATGGGAATACAGGGATCAGGCGTAGAGAAAATAAGTAAAATGCCCCGTCTTTTTCGACACCTTTATTCATGGTCGCCAATTTGTCGCCGAATTTGGTTTGAATCCAGTCACGTAACAAATAGCGGCTACTCAAAAAGGCGATAGTTGCACCGATTGCACTGGCGAATGACACCAATAACAAACTATTCCAAAAACCAAAGAGCGCAGCACCCAATAGGGTCACAACAGCAGCTCCTGGAATCGAGAAAGCGGTAATCATGACGTAAGCTGCGAAATAAATAGCAGCCGCGGCGATAAAATTACTGTCAATGTATTCATTCAAAACGGCTTGCTGAGCCTTGGCATTCTCAAGTGTGAGGTATTGGCCAAAGTTGACGCCTAGTAAGACAATCGTTATTACCAACACAATACCCAATATCATTTTCTTACTCATTGATACTTCCTCTAAATTTTCAATGCATACCGATAGTATAGATAGACAGGTAAAGCTTAGATTAACTTTCAACAGATATAAAAAAAAGCCGCATAAATGCGGCTTAGTTATGTGTAGTTTTAACTGATAATGTTAATTTACGCGACTGATAAGCTCTTCGCGACGCTGCTGCGGTATAACAGACCAATGTGTACCATTAATCGCACCTTCTAGCGCCCAAAGTAACTCGATACTGACAGAGGACGCGTGAGATTCCTTGATGGCGTTAAACGCGTTTACAGAGCCAGATTCATATAAACGTTCTACGGAATCTATCCCAGCCTTTTTCAACATGCGCTCGGTAGCAAGTCGAAGGTTAGGAAGGTCTTTTAATCGAGTTGGTTTAGCAGAAGACTGTTCAGCTTTTTCATCTTTAGCAAAACCCAAAGACGTAGTCGCAAGCTGCAAGATTTTTTCTTGATCCTGCCACAGGCCTTCAGGCAAAGCGAAATATTTAGTAACAACAGGGAAGCCACGTTTTTTGTAAACGTAAGGTTGAAACCCTTGTTGTTCAAATTGTTTTGTTGTGCATTTGTCCGCTCGTATATGCAACTGGTCATTTACAACCAGAGCAAACATCGTGTCATCGGCAAAAAGACCGAAGCCACCAAACATTGAACGTGATTTTATTTTTCCTAGGGACTCAAATAACTTCATTGAGTCCTTTAGTATCGGTTTATCCATGTTATTTATCTCGGTGTATTTGAACTACGCCACCAAATAAGCAGGTCCGAGAGATTAGCAAAATGTTGCAACTAAATTGTCAATAAGCCGTAAATTACTAAATTATTAGTAACCACTGCATTTTGCCATCGGTAACCCCGCTACCATACCAACGAGTGGTTTAGGCCGGAAGCTTTGCGTCTCACTCTTTCGAGTGGTTTGCCCTGTGCGTGACTGATTAAATAGAATAAAGTTTTTGTTGAATGAAGCTCACACTTGTTATTTCAAAATGTGATATTGCTTCAATTAATGATCTTGCTGTTATGATACCAGGTTCATTAATGTTGTTGATAAAAAAAGCGCACCTAAAGGTGCGCTTGATTAGAATAAACTGAATTTATCAATTAATTTAACGTTTTAACTGTACTTCGTTCAACAATTTCAGGGTGCATTTCGAAAACGCGTTTTTCATGATCTTTATCTTTGATGCGTTCTAACAAAATTTCGAATGCATTTTTACCAACACGACGCTTCGGTTGGTGAACCGTGGTCAATGGTGGGGAGAAATATTCAGCGAGTTCGATGTTATCGTAACCAATAACTGATATATCTTCAGGAATGCGAATTCCTTTTTCTTGTAATCGACTCATCAAACCTAGTGCCATGGTGTCGTTGAAACAGAACACTGCCGTTGGGCGATCTTTCATCTCAACAATCTTATCTGCTGCTATAACAGCAGTATCACATTCAAAGTTACCTTCAATGATCAAGCGTTCGTCAGTGGCAATATTAGCTTCGTCAAATGCACGTTTGTATCCTGCGATACGTTCAACACAGGCTGCTTTATCTAAGTGGCCACTTAAACAAGCAATCTTAGAGTGACCGCGTTCAATAAGGTACTTGGTCGCTAGGTAGCCACCTTCTTCAGAGTTATCAATGATCTTGTCGGCTTGAGAGCTCTCAGGACCCCAGTCCATCACTACTTTAGGAATGTCAGCGTGACGGTCTAACATTTCTCTTAGTTCTTCAGTTAGGTCTGAACACATAACCAAGATGCCATCTACACGCTTCTCTGCAAGCATTCGAATGTAATCACGTTGCTTCTCATAAATACCGCCTGTGTTACACAAAATCAAAGTGTAGCCTTGACGGTAGCAGTAGCTCTCTACGCCATCGATAACCTCAGAGAAGAATAGGTTGGTTGACTGAGTTACTAGCATGCCGATAGTGCGTGTTGTATTACATTTCAAACTACGAGCAACAGCACTCGGTGCATAGTTTAGTTCGTCTACGGCTTTGTTTACTTTTTCTTGAGTCGCTTCTGCGACAAAACGTGTTTTGTTGATTACGTGAGAAACGGTTGTTGTTGATACGCCTGCTAAGCGAGCGACATCTTTTATAGTGGCCATGGTTTTATCCTATTAGAAGCTACTTTCCCAAAGTACGGAATAAAGTAGCCGTTAAGCTACTTAACTAAGAGCTTAAATTTGTAGGGCTCTTTGGGTACTAAAGTGCTAAAAAACAAAAAACCGCTATTGAGCGGCTTGTCTTAACACCGAAATGCTTTGAACTTAAATAAGCTTAGCATTTCGTGAATGTTTCATATTTTATCGTTTGCGGTCACAATTTTAGACTGACTAGAAATTACTCGCAATATAATTCACCCAGAAATCCGGGTGAATTGTCACATTCTACTGAATTTATTTACCTAGTCGTTGGGCGAACTTATTCACCAGCTAAATATTGAGTGTCTAAATTGCAAAATGCGAGTAGCAAAGACGAGACCGAAGCGTAGAAACCAAACTGGTCAACGTCATGACATTTCACATTAAACTTTGGCAACCAAGTAAGTAGTTGCTGATCGATAAACTGCTGTTGAATGACGAACGATTTCTCTAATTCTTCTTCAAGCTCAGTTTCATTTGAACGGATGATTAGATTGCCAAGGAAGTCGAGTTCGATAGCAATGTGATCTGCAGGTTCTTTTAAGTCTTGGTTCACGATTAAGTTGTGCTTAGCCATGATGTCTTCCATGTCTTTAGCTGGCTTATCGTTTAATAGACCTGTTTCGCCGATGTACATTGAAGCGTAAGGTAAAGCACCATGTTTGTCTGTCTTCAAGAAAAGGTCGCAGAAGTCAGCAGACAGTTCCAGTTGGGCATCTTCACGTGTTTGTAGACGGTTCAATGCGTCTACAAGCTTATCAATCGAAGGCTTTAGAGCTTCATTCGAACCTAAACCAGAAAGGAAAGAACGAATTTCAACAGAGTGGTAGTGATCGAGTTCTTCTTGAGTGAGCTCTTTGGCGAATAAGCTTGATAACCACCAGTAAATTTCTGCTCTTTGCTCGTTGAATGCTTTCGTATCTTTCATTTCATAGATCCTGATTTAGTCTTGTGATGTTTATATACCCAGCGCCGTTAAGTCATTTGGGTACAAGCACACCAAGGCTGAATAACAAGGTTATTTGCTAAGCGCAAAGTGACTCGTTCGTAGTAATGCCTATATTGAATTGCGATGGACGATAAATAGCAAGGTTTAAGATTGTCTTGTATCAAAAAAAATCCATGTTTCTGGCTTTTATCTTCAGTACCACTAGAATTGTTACTAGTCATGAATAGAATAGTCATTGAAACTATTAAATAAGAAAAGTGGTGTAGATGAGCTATCACGTATTGGTCGTAGAAGATGATGTGGTAACCCGCAGTAAACTGGTTGGATATTTCCAGAACGAAGGTTACACAGTGAGTGAAGCTGAGAGCGGCGCTCAGATGAGAAACGTGTTGGAAGAAAACAACGTTGATCTCATTATGCTGGACATCAACTTACCAGGCGAAGATGGATTGATGCTAACTCGCGAATTACGCAGTCAATCAGACATTGGAATTATTTTAGTTACTGGACGCACGGATAGCATCGACAAAATCGTAGGCCTTGAAATGGGCGCAGACGATTATGTTACTAAACCCTTCGAACTTCGCGAATTATTGGTTCGAGTTAAAAACTTACTTTGGCGTATTGCTGCTGCTCGTAGAACAGCGACGGGAGTGGTGGAACAAGCAGAAGATGAGTCTGTTGTTCGTTTTGGTGAGTGGACGTTTGATATTCCTCGCCGAGCGCTAAGCAAAAATGGTGAGCCGGTTAAACTGACTAAGGCTGAGTATGAGTTGCTAGTCGCACTCTCTTCTTACCCTAACCAAGTATTAAGTCGCGAACGTATTTTGAACATGATTAGCCACCGAGTGGATGCGCCTAATGATCGCACTATCGATGTGTTAATTCGTCGTATGCGCGCAAAAATGGAGTTTGATCCCAAGAACCCACAGATTTTTGTGACGGTTCACGGTGAAGGTTACATGTTCGCTGGTGACTAAACCCTTCGGGCGTTTTAATCAGTAAAAAAAGACAACTAGCGTAAAAAAGCCGAGACATCATTGATGGTTCGGCTTTTTATTTCTTGCCATACTATTGGTTATTGCTAACCATCCGAAAATTAATAGATATCGATTTGAGACTAGGCCGCAGAAACGACGCCATTATCTTCTTCTAAAATAGAAGGCTCAGGGACAACGATAGGCTCTTCAACATTATCATTACTCGTGTCTAGCCAATCGCGCAGGCTTTGCCAAACTAACCCCATGGTTTCGTGCCAATAACGTTCGGTCTGCTCAAGGTATAGCGCTTTAGGCATGTACTTATCCCAAGGCTCTACAATGCCTTCTTGTGCAAGGTAGTTGGTTGGTGCCGCTAATGGTTTCATACCCGCAGCATGGAATTCATTCAAGGCGCGAGTCATATGGCTAGCCGATGTAACTAATACCATCTTTTTATTTTTAACAAACGCGGCGGCTTGGCGGGCTTCTTCCCACGTGTCTTTTGCTGTTTCAAGCAAAATGATGTCAGGTTTTGAAACCCCAAGCGCTAAAGCCACTTTAGCCATCATTCTTGCATTACTCACTTCAGTCCCCGCACCATAGCCAGACAAAATGAGTTTGGCACCAGGATAAAGGCGTAAAATACGAATGCCTTCACTTAAACGCATCAATCCTGTGCGACTAAGCTCAGATGTAGGTGGGATTTGGTCGTCTACGACGTGACCACTGCCGAGAACCATAACGTAATCGATGGTGTCATCGACGGGTAAAAAAGCGGTGTGTTGCCTTTCCATTGGCATTAAAAGTTGACTAGAAACTGGCTGGAAAGCGATGAGGAAAATACCACAGAGGGCTGAAAGGGTAATTAGGCAACCAGTCTTCCTTTTGGTAGTAAACATCACTAGGGCTAAACCCAGAAAAGCGAGAATTAACATTGCTGGCAGTGGCATCAATAATGAAGACACTACTTTTTTCAGCTCAAACATATCCGAATAGTCCGAAAAAACATCACTTGGTAGTAAAAAGAGACATCGCCTCTTTATTCCTGAAATTCCTGTGACAGAATAGCAGGCACGATAGGACATAATAACTCAAGTAGCCGTGACTGAAGACCGTAATTTCGACGATATTGCCCACAAATTTGCAAAAAATATTTACGGCTCTGACAAAGGAGAGATCCGTCAGATCATCGTATGGGAAGATTTAGAACAAGCTTTGAGCAAATTTGATGGTTCCATATCTCCGTTGCATATACTCGATGCTGGCGGTGGGCTTGCACAAATGTCGCAAAAAATTGCGTCGCTTGGGCATAATGTTTCTCTGTGTGACCTCTCTTCTGAAATGCTGAAACTAGCAGAAGAAAGTATCAGCGAAGCAGGTTTGCTAGAGCGGTATCGTTTTATCCACTCTCCCATTCAGAATGTGGCAGAACATCTCGATGGGAAAGTCGATGTTGTGATGTTTCATGCTGTGATGGAGTGGTTAGCGAACCCGAAAGAGGCACTTGATTTATTACTGGAACAAGTAAAGCCGGGTGGTGTTGCTTCGATAATGTTTTACAACCACCACGGATTAGTCCTGAAAAATGTGATTTGTGGCAACATTCCTCATGTATTGAATGGGATGCCACATCGAAAACGGTTTAAGCTGCAACCACAAAAAGGCTTGAAGCCGGAAGAGGTTTATCAATGGATAGAAGACGCTGGTCTAGAAATCTGTGGTAAATCAGGCATTCGCTCTTTCAGTGACTACATAGGTAATATGGAGTACATGGGCGATTACCAATTTGAAGATGTATTGGAACTGGAAAAACAGCTATGCCGCCAAGAGCCATATCTGTCACTAGGCCGTTATATTCACGTTTGGGCTCAAAAACCTGCGCAATAGCAGCGGTGAATGTGGTAAAAGAAGCCACAACATGCGCTATGCAATCGTAAGAAGCCCGCGTCATAAAGAAATAGGCGTAATATCTAACATGTTCGATATTACGAAAAACAGTAACAGGAACCACAATGAGTGAAATGACTCAAACTGCCGAAGAGCAGCCAATTGATGAGTTGGTGGGCTGGGTCAAGCAGCATGATTTTTCATTAAACTTGCCACCAGAGCGCTTAGCATTTTTGATTGCTATCGCAGTATTAAGCAATGAAAGGTTCGATGAAGAGTTGGGCGAGGGTGAATTGCACGATGCATTTACTATTGTCACTCGACTGTTTGAAGATACTGGCGAAGCGTCTGCGTTTCGTGCCAACAACGCCATCAATGAGTTGGTTAAACAGAAGCTGATTAGCCGCTTTACTAGCGAAATCACCGATGGTGCGAGCATTTACCGTTTGTCGCCATTAGCGATGGGTATCTCAGATTATTACTTACGTCACCGTCAGTTCTCTAAATTAAAATTGTCTATCCAGCTTTCTATGGTTGCGGACGAGATGGCTAAAGCTATTGAAGCTGCGCAGAAGGGCGGAACTCCAGGACATTGGAGAAAGAACGTTTACGGCGTGCTCAAGTATTCTGTTGGTGAAATTTTCGATCAGATCGATCTTAACCAACGTGTTATGGATGAGCAGCAGCAAACCGTTAAGCAGCAAATTGCCGACCTTTTAAACAAAGATTGGCGAGAGGCGATTAACAACTGTGAAACTTTGCTTTCAGAAACC
Source organism: Vibrio sp. PSi01 (assembly GCF_054960695.1). Lineage (NCBI taxonomy): Bacteria > Pseudomonadati > Pseudomonadota > Gammaproteobacteria > Vibrionales > Vibrionaceae > Vibrio > Vibrio sp. PSi01. The sequence goes on along the minus strand of NZ_JBHNYN010000003.1, from coordinate 358,890 downwards.
TCGTCCACGCTAAAAGAATTGCAAGACACCTTGCAAGCGGCGGGTGATGAGCTGCAAACACAGATCCTCGATATTCAAGAAATTGTTTACGGTGACGATGAACTCGAGTTCGTTGGCGAAACCTTGTTCGGCTTGCAGATGAAGCTTGACCGAATCACTAGTTGGGGTCAGCAAGCGATCGATTTGTGGATCGGCTACGACCGCCACGTTCACAAGTTTATCCGTACCGCGATTGATATGGATAAAAACCGAGCCTTTAGCCAACGCTTGCGTCAGTCGGTTACCGACTACTTCGATGCGCCTTGGTTATTGACCTACGCCGATGCCGATAAGCTAACTGATCTTCGTGATGAAGCGCTTGTGCTTCGTGATGACGAAGTGATGGGACAAGCGCCGATCGACGTAGAGTACGAAGAATTTGAGCAAGTGAATGATCTGCTTTCAGAACGAATTGCAGAGATGTTAAAAGCTCACAAACAGCAAGGCGCGCCAATTGACCTTGGCCTTGTGTTACGCGATTACCTCGCAGCACACCCTCGCACACACCATTTTGATTTAGCCAGAATTGTTGTCGACCAAGCCGTGCGCTTAGGTTACTCAGAGTCTGACTATCAGGCTATTCAGCCAGATTGGCAGGCAATCAACGATTTCGGTGCAAAGGTACAAGCAAATGTCATTAACAAGTACTGATGATTACATGCCAGAGAAACTGGTAAAAGCGATAGCGAACCCACTGTTCCCTGCGCTAGACAGCATGCTGCGTTCAGGCAAGCATGTTTCAACCGAAGACCTAGATAACCACGCGTTGCTGTCTGACTTTGAAGTTGAGCTTCAGCATTTCTACCAACGCTACAACACCGAGCTTGTGAAAGCGCCAGAAGGCTTCTTTTACCTGCGTCCGCGTTCTACGTCTCTGATTGGTCGTAGTGTATTGTCTGAGCTAGACATGTTGGTTGGTAAAGTGTTGTGTTTCTTATACCTAAGCCCAGAACGCCTTACTCATGAAGGTATCTTCACCAACCAAGAGCTGTTTGATGAGTTGATGTCGTTAGCGGATGAGAAAAAACTCATGAAGCTAGCAACCAACCGTGCGTCTGGTTCTGACCTAGACAAAGAAAAGCTGTTTGAAAAAGTGCGTACTTCTCTACGTCGCTTACGTCGTATCGGCATGTTGATTGCGATTGGCGAAACGGGAAAATTCCGTATCAGCGAAGCGGTATTCCGCTTTGGTGCTGACGTTCGTGTTGGCGATGACATGAAAGAAGCGCAATTGCGTCTTATCCGTGACGGTGAAGCTGTGGTGCATACGCAAGAGCCTAACCAAGGCAGCTTGTTGAATGAAGAGCAAGCAGAAGCTGTATCAGAAGTCGATGCAGGCATAGATGAAAACGGTCAACAAGACATTTTTAACGATCAAGCTGACTTTGACCTTGAGTCAAACGACGGCGAACAAACAAAAGTAGAAGGTGAAGCATGATTGAAAGAGGTAAGTATCAATCATTAACCATGGTCAACTGGAACGGCTTCTTCGCACGTACTTTTGATATTGATGGATTGGTTACAACGCTTTCTGGTGGTAACGGTGCAGGTAAGTCGACCACAATGGCGGCATTCATCACAGCACTCATCCCAGACCAAAGCCTTCTGCATTTCCGTAACACAACGGAAGCGGGTAGCTCACAGTCATCTCGTGATAAAGGCCTTTACGGTAAGCTTCAACCTGGCGCATGTTATGCTGCGCTAGATGTTGTGAACTCTCGTAATCAACGCCTGTTGTTTGCAGTAAAACTGCAGCAAGTTGCGGGTCGTGACAAGAAAGTAGACATCAAGCCGTTCGTTATCCAAGGCCTTCCTAGCCATGTGAAACCAACGGATGTATTGATTCAAAACGTTTCCGACAGCCACGCTCGTGTATGTCAATTGAACGATGTGAAAGCAGCAGTTGCACAATACGAAGGCGCTCACTTTAAAGCATTCTCTTCGATTGTTGATTACCACTCACAGATGTTTGAGTACGGTGTCGTCCCGAAGAAACTGCGTAACAGCAGCGACCGTTCTAAGTTCTACCGTCTAATTGAAGCATCACTTTACGGTGGTATATCAAGTGCGATTACGCGTTCTCTGCGTGACTACCTTCTGCCGCAAAATGGTGGTGTGAAGAAAGCATTCCAAGATATGGAATCGGCACTGCGTGAGAACCGCATGACGCTAGAAGCGATCAAGACAACTCAGTCGGATCGTGATTTGTTCAAACACTTGATCACTGAATCTACGAACTACGTGGCTGCGGACTACATGCGCCATGCTAACGATCGTCGTAACAAGTTAGATCAAACCATGAAGTTCCGTGGTGAACTGTTTGGTTCTCGCGAAACCTTACTTGATCAAAACAACCTGTTGAATCGTGTTCAAGAAGAACTCGAACTGCTGGTGGATCAAGAATCAGCGCTAGAGCAAGATTACCAAGCGGCTTCGGATCACCTTCAATTGGTTCAAACTGCACTTCGTCAGCAAGAGAAAATTGCGCGCTACAGCGAAGATCTAGAAGAGCTTAATGAGCGTCTAGAAGAGCAGATGATGGTGGTTGAAGAAGCCCAAGAACGCGTACTTCTTGCTGAAGAGCAGGCAACCATTACTGAAGAAGAAGTGGATAGCCTGAAAACTCAGCTTGCTGATTACCAACAAGCGTTGGATGTTCAGCAGACTCGTGCGCTTCAATACCAGCAAGCGGTTCAAGCATTAGAGAAAACTAAGCAGCTACTGGGTGATGAGTCTATTACCGCAGAAAGCGCATTAACTCTGGTTTCTGAGCTAAAAGCACAAGAAGAATCAAGCACGCAGACGTTACTGTCTACTAAGCACAAGCTCGACATGTCTTCTGCAGCTTCTGCACAGTTCGACAAAGCACTGTCTTTGGTTAAGAGCATTGTCGGTAACGTTGAACGTAAAGAAGCGTCTCATAGCGCTAAGCAAGCTCTAGAAAAAGGTCGTAACGCAAAACACGTTGTTGAGAACGAACAGCAATGGCGTGCTCAGCACCGCGACATGGCTCGCGATGTAGCGCAGCAGCGTCAAGCAAAAGAGCTTGCGACTGAATACCAAAAGCAACACAACATTTCACTGACTGACGAAGCGGTTTTCGACGAAGAACGCGAACGTCATGCAATGCAGATCGAAACGCTTGAGTATGCTCAAGAAGAGTTACGTGAAGCGAAAAGTGAACAACGTCGTGTGCAACAAAACCACGATCAAGAGATTCAAAAGCTTGAGTCTATTGCTCCTGCTTGGATCACGGCAAACGATGCCCTTGAAGCATTGAGAGATCAAACCGAAGCTGAGCTAGAAGATAGCCAAGCGGTAATGACTCAAATGCAGCAAGTACTTGAAGACGAAAAGTCTCAAGCGGTTGCTAAAGATCAACTGGCAACCCGCCGAGCTGAACTTGAGCAAGAGATCGAGCGTCTAGCATCTCCAGGTGGTTCTAACGATCCTCGTCTGAAAGGCCTCGCTGACACTCTTGGTGGCGTACTGCTTTCTGAGATCTACGACGACATCACCATTGGCGATGCACCTTACTTCAGTGCGATGTACGGCCCAGCTCGTCATGCGATTGTGGTTTCTGATTTGGATGGCATTAAAGAGAAGCTGGTGGATCTTGATGATTGTCCAGAAGACCTTTACATCCTTGAAGGCGATGTAGACGCGTTTGATGACAGCTCATTCAATGCCGACGAGCTTGAAGGTGCGGTCTGTGTTCAGTTGAACGATCGTCAAATGCGTTATTCTCGTTTCCCTGAGATTCCATTGTTTGGTCGTGCGGCTCGTGAACAGCGCCTAGAGATATTGCGTGAAGAGCGTGATGTTGTTGTGGAAAACCACGCCAAAGCCGCGTTCGATTCTCAGAAACTGAATCGCCTATACCAAGCATTCAACAGTTTTGTTGCTAAGCACCTGCATGTTGCGTTTAACGCAGACCCAGAACAAGCACTTGCTGCGATTCGTGATAAGCGTAATCAAATTGTTCGTTCTCTGGCTGAGCTTAACTCTAAAGAGCAGCAGCAACGCAGTCAGCTTCTACAAAGCAAGCAGGCACTAGGTGCATTAGACAAACTCGCGCCAATGGTTCGTATTCTTGAAGACGAAACATTAGCTGAGCGCTTAGCTGAATTAGAAGCACAACTTGAGCGTTTAAGCGAAGCTAAGTCTTACTTGAACACTCACGGTAAAGCGCTTACTTCACTAGAGCAAATTGTATCTGCACTTGACGCTGACCCAGAACAATTCGAAACTTTGGAAGCAGAATATCGTCAAGCAGATAACGCGCTACAAAGCCTAAAAGGCAGAGTGTTCGCGCTGTCTGATTTGATTGAGCGTCGTCACTATTTTGCTTACGCAGACTCTGTTGATTTGCTCAACAAGAGCAGCGAACTGAGCGAGCAATTAAAAGCGAAATTGGTGCAAGCTGAACAAGCTCGAGCTAAAGGCCGTGATGGCTTAAAGCAAGCTCGTGAACAGATGAACCAATACAACCAAGTATTGGCAGCACTGAAGAGCTCGCACCAAGCGAAGCAAGAGACTGTTCAAGAGTTCAAGCAAGAGCTTCAAGAGTTCGGTGTTAACGCTGATGAAGGTGCTGAAGAGCGCGCTGTACGTCGTCGTGACGAGCTTCAAGAGCGTCTGCACACTTCTCGTAGCCGCAAGAGCGAATACGAGCGTACTATTACTTCAACTGAACTTGAGATGAAAGCGTTAGCTAAGCGTCTTAAGAAAGTACAGAAAGAGTACACCGAGCTTCGTACCTTCGTGGTTGCAGCAAAAGCAGGTTGGTGTTCAGTCCTACGTTTAGCTCGTGAGAATGACGTTGAACGTCGTCTACATAAGCGCGAACTGGCTTATCTAACGGCTGGCGAACTTCGCTCAATGTCGGATAAATCACTGGGTGCACTGCGTTTAGCAGTGGCTGACAATGACGACTTACGTGATTCGCTGCGTCTATCGGAAGACAACGCACATCCAGAGCGTAAGGTTCTGTTCTACATTGCGGTTTACCAGCACCTTCGTGAGCGTATTCGCCAAGACATCATTCATACGGATGATCCGGTTGAAGCAATCGAAGAGATGGAAGTTGAACTAGCTCGACTAACTGAAGAGCTGACCCAGCGTGAAAACCGCCTAGCGATCAGCTCTGAGTCGGTAGCAAGCATCATTAAGAAGACGATTCAACGTGAGCAGAACCGTATTCGAATGCTGAACCAAGGCTTGTCGAACATTTACTTTGGTCAGGTTAAGGGCGTACGTCTGAACGTTAAGATCCGTGAAAGCCACGAGATCTTGCTATCAGGGTTAGCGACTCAACAAGAACAACATAAAGACTTGTTTGAATCAACGCGCTTTACCTTCTCAGAAGCGATGGCGAAGTTGTTCCAACGTGTGAACCCACATATCGATATGGGTCAACGTTCTCCGCAAGTTTTGGGTGAAGAGCTACTCGATTACCGTAACTACCTAGAGCTAAGTGTTGAAGTTAACCGTGGTTCAGATGGTTGGTTACAAGCGGAATCGGGCGCACTGTCTACCGGTGAAGCGATCGGTACCGGTCAATCTATCCTACTGATGGTTGTTCAGAGCTGGGAAGAAGAGTCTCGTCGACTTCGTAGCAAAGACATTGTTCCATGTCGTTTGTTGTTCCTCGATGAAGCAGCCCGTCTGGATGCGAAATCTATCTCTACTTTGTTCGAGCTGTGTGACCGTTTAGGTATGCAACTTCTGATTGCAGCACCAGAGAACATCAGCCCTGAGAAAGGTACAACGTATAAACTGGTTCGTAAGGTCTTCAAAGATCACGAGCACGTACATGTTGTTGGCTTGCGCGGTTTTGCTCAAAACAGACCGGTATCTCCAGTTCAAGAGCTTATTGAAGAAGCTGAGTAATAAGCTTGATAGCTGAGCAATAACTTTGATAGCTGAGCTATAACCTTGATAGCGCAGCTATAAGCTCGAAAGTGATTCAATGATATTTGTTCAAAGCCCCTGATCAATAGGGGCTTTTTTGTACCTTGAATCTAACATCTACAACAGAACAACTCCCTCTTAATCCTCTCGTTGATAGTGATAAGACCACTCATACCTTATGGTTATTATCAATGGAACTTGTTTGAGGTCACACGCACAAAACCACAAATAATGTATGGTAATGACATAGATTTAATAATATTAATAATATTGTATTACTTAAATTTTAATTATTGATAACTCGCGTGTGCGAAAGGTAAAGGTAGGGCCTAGGTATGATTCAAATCGTTATTGATGGGAAATATCGAATCGTCGAGCAAGGACAAACCGTTCTTGAAGCGGCAAAAACATGTGGTTTGGAGATCCCATCTTTATGTGGTTTGAACAAAACAGCGGATAAAGTACCGTGTGATTTGTGTGTCGTTGAAGTTGATGGCGTTGGTGTTACTCGCTCTTGTGAGCTTGAAGTGTCTAATGGGTTGAATATTACCACTCAGTCAAAACAGCTAACGAATCATCGACAAGAAGCGTTGAATCGCATCATGACCGATCACTACGCTGACTGTGAGGCGCCATGCCAAACTGCCTGTCCTGCTGGGGTCGATATCCAATCTTACCTGCACCATATTGCTCAAAATGATCACATCAAAGCGATTGAAGTGATCAAAAAGACATTGCCAATGCCGCTTTCAATTGGTCGTGTGTGTCCTGCTTTCTGTGAAACCGAATGTCGTCGTAACTTAGTCGATGAATCCATCGCGATTCGCCAACTCAAACGTCACGCTGCCGATGCGGACTTAGCCGCTCAAGAAAGCTATATGCCTACGAAGAAGCCAAACAAAGGCAAGAGCATTGCAATTGTCGGTAGTGGCCCTGGTGGCCTTACCGCAGGCTATTACTTGTCGAATGAGGGTTACGATGTCAGTGTATATGAATCGATGCCTAAGGCTGGTGGTTGGTTGCGTTATGGTATCCCTGAATACCGTTTACCTAAGTCGATTCTAGACAAAGAAATCGAGCTGATGTGTCGTAACGGGATGTCTGTAGAGTGTGACAAAAAGTTGGGCGTTGATTTTACATTGTCTGATTTAAGCAACGACTTCGATGCGGTTTGTTTAGCGGTTGGTGCATCACAAGCCGTTGAGATGAATTACGCCGGAAGTGATTTAGCAGGTTGTTACCTTGGCGTCGATTATTTAAAGGACTATGTCACCGATAAACAATACATCACGGGTATAAAGGTCGCTGTCATTGGCGGTGGTAATACCGCGATTGATTGCGCTCGAACCGCAGTTCGTGATGGTGCTGATACCACGCTAATTTATCGACGAACACGAGATGAGATGCCGGCGGAAGATTACGAAATCGAAGAGGCTGAACATGAAGGCGTCAAATTCCATTTCTTGACCAACCCTGCTGAAAATATTGCTGATGAGAATGGTCATGTATCTGAAATCCGCTTAGAACGCATGGCGCTTGGCCCCGCGGATGCATCGGGTCGACGAAGCCCGAAACCGACGGGTGAGTTTTTTGTTGAGGATTTCGATACCGTGATTGCTGCCGTGTCGCAAAAGCCTGATCTGAGTTTTATGGACAATGAAGAGATTGAGATTCCTCTTACTCGTTGGAATACCGCTGATGCCGATCCGCAAACCATGCACACGGGAGCAGGCAATATCTTCAGTATTGGCGATTTCCGACGTGGCCCAGCAACCGCTGTCGAAGCGGTGGGGGATGGCCGAGTTGCTGCGCAAGCGATCGATCGCTTTTTCCATGGTGACATGGAAAACATTCCGGCTAAACCGTTTAATTCAAGAAAGCACAAGCAGCTAAAAGCGGTCGATCCTGAGCAATACCAGTCCATACAACGCATGGCGCGTAAAATCATGCCAGAGCTCACCCCAGAACAACGCGAGCAAAGCTTCGATGAAGTAGAAACAGGATTTGATAATGCTGATGCAATTGCGGAAGCAGCAAGATGCCTAGAATGTGGCTGCCAAGCCAATACCGATTGCGACCTACGAGACTACTCGACCGAATACAAGGCAACGCAAACGCATCCAGAATATAAAATCGATGTCGCTTCTAACGACAGCTGGCAAGCTATTCGCGCTGAAGAAGCGAAGGTTGGTTTAACAAGACAAAAATTCGCAGTTGATGACAGTTCAGAATTTATTATCTTTGATGCCAACCGCTGTATCAGTTGCGGGCAGTGTATCCAAGCGTGTCGTGAACAGAATGTTCATGGTGTTTTAAGCTTCATGAATCAATCTGATGGTAAGCCGGCATCAAGACCTGAGTGTCGTCCTAACTTCGGGGCCAATAAGACCTTAATGGGCGACTCAAACTGCGTTCAATGTGGATCTTGTATTCAGGCGTGTCCAACCGGTGCAATGGTGGATGCTCGTGATAGAAAGCAGGGAGACACAGACCTACTCAAGAAAGTCGATACCATCTGCACCTATTGTGGTGTGGGTTGCAAGCTCACCATGCATGTTGATGAAGCAAAGAACAAAATCCGTTATATCGAGGGCGGGGACTCTCCGGTCAATGAGGGGATGTTGTGTGTGAAAGGGCGGTTTGGTTTCGATTTTGTGGGCAGCGATGCGCGTTTAACCACACCATTAATCCGCAAAGATGGCTGGCTACAACCCGCAAGTTGGGATGAAGCGATTAAATTGATCGCTGATAAATTTATTGCGATTAAACAAGGCTTTGGCAGCAATGCTCTAGCAGGTTTCTCATCGGCTAAAACCACCAACGAAGACAACTATGCTTTCCAAAAATTCATCCGCCGTGAGCTTGGAACCAACAACGTCGACCACTGCGCTCGTCTTTGCCACGCTTCAACCGTAACTGGGCTTGAAGCTTCTCTGGGCAGTGGAGCGATGACCAATGATATTCCGAGTATCAAGCACTCAGATGTGATCTTCATTATTGGATCAGACACCACTTCGGCGCACCCCATTATTGGTTCGCATATCAAGCAAGCGGTGAGACATGGTGGTGCTCGTCTTATTGTCGCCGATCCAAAAAGGATCGATATTGCCGATCATGCTGAACTTTACTTAGCGCATCGACCGGGTACTGACGTAATGTTGATCAACGGTGTGATGCAGCAAATCATCAAGCACGGTTGGTATGATCAAGATTATATCGAAGATCGAGTTGATGGCTTTGATACCTTGTTGCAAGAGGTGATGTCACCGAGCTATTCCTTGGATAAGGTCGAACTGGTTACTGGGGTGAAAGCGGAAGATATCTTCGCGATGGCGCGTTTGATTGGTACTGCGGAACGCACTGCGGTGTATTACTCAATGGGTATTACGCAACACACCACAGGGCACGACAACGTTCGCTCAATTGCTAACCTGCAACTCTTATGCGGCAACATTGGTATTGAAGGTGGTGGTATCAACCCATTACGTGGTCAATCTAACGTGCAAGGTGCATGTGATATGGGCGCGTTGCCAAACAATCTGCCGGGTTATCAGAAAGTGTATAACCCAATGGTTCGTCAAAAGTTTGCGATGGAGTGGGGCGTTGCTGATTTGCCTGCTGAAACGGGTTTAACGCTCACAGAGATTATTGATGCGGCGTGTCACCGTGATGTACGTGGTTTATACGTGATGGGCGAAAATCCAGTGCTCAGTGATCCAAACCAAGCGCACGTGATTGAAGGAATTGAAGCGTTGGATTTCCTTGTCGTTCAAGACATCTTCTTAACCGAAACGGCACAGTATGCCGATGTGGTTTTACCGTCTTGCTCGTTCGCCGAGAAGTCTGGTCACTTTACCAATACCGAGCGACGTGTTCAGCGTATTAACCCTGCGGTATTGCCTCCAGGTGACGCGAAAGAGGATTGGGTGATTATCCAATTGCTGGCTAATGCAATGGGCGGCGGTTGGAGCTACGATTCAGCTGCCGACATTACCAATGAGATTGCTCGCGTCACGCCGCAATATGGTGGTTTACGTTGGGAGAACATTACGGTCAACGGCGTGCAATGGCCAAGTAATAAGAACAACCCAGATGGCACACGTATCATGCACCAGACCCAATTTACGCGTGGGCGTGGTCAAATGGAGGCGATTCCGTTTAGATACGCTGCAGAACTTCCAGACGCAGAATACCCATTAGTACTGACAACTGGTCGTATTTTAGAGCAATTCCATACCGGTACCATGACACGTAAAACTAAAGGGCTGGATAACTTAGCAGGGCCGCGTGCTATGGTGAGTGTTCATGATGCTGAGGCGTTAGGTATCTCGAATGGTCAGATGCTTAAAGTATCAACACGTCGTGGTGAAATAGAAATCGCGGCGTTTGTCACTAAGCGAATGCAAAAAGGCGTGGTGTTTATTCCATTCCATTTCGTGGAGTCTCCAGTGAACCGTTTGACTACGACAGCGACGGATCCGCATGCCAAGATCCCTGAGTTTAAGGTGGCGGCTGTGCGTATTGATCCCATTCGTGAGCCAGAGAGTGAAGTAACAGAGGCTTAACCTAATCCGCTAAGTTAAATTGCAGGCATTAAAAAACCGCGTAACTCTTAGAGCTATGCGGTTTTTTATCGAGCTATATTCAGTATGAACTTACTCAGTCGTTTCGCTTTTTATTTAGATTAGCTTGGGACAATTTCGCTACCGTGAACACCAAATTGCTTAGCAGCGTAGGCAACGCGCTCTGCTGGTTTTGGGTATTCAGCGGGCATGCCTAGATTTTCAATATGATGCAAGCGAGGTAATAAACCAGCACCGTTTGCAATTTGTATTGCCAATCCAGGACGAGCATTGAGCTCCAGTACCATTGGGCCTTCTTCTTGGTCTAAAACCATGTCCGTCCCCATGTAGCCTAACCCCGTCATTTCCCAAGCACTTGATGCAAGGGTCAGCAGTTTCTCCCAATGCGGCACCTGAAGTAGCGCCAACTCTTTACCCGTATCTGGGTGGTGTGTCACTGGATGGTCAAACTGAACCGCACGAACGGCCTTGCCGGTTGCGATACAAATACCGACACCCACAGCACCTTGGTGCAAGTTCGCCTTACCATCAGATGCGGAAGTGGATAGACGCATCATTGCCATTACAGGGTAGCCCTTGAATACAATGATTCGAACATCTGGCACACCCTCGTAACTGAAGCCGTCAAAACACTCATCGAACTTAATCAGGTTTTCAACTACAGCGACATCATTCTTACCACCGAGTGAGAAAAGGCCAGCTAGCGCGTTACTGATGTGGCGCTCTACATCTTCTTCATTAATGGTTGAACCGGATGGTTTAGTATAAACGCCGTCCTTATGAGAGGTAACAACAAGAATGCCTTTACCGCCACTACCTTGAGCTGGCTTGATTACAAAACCTGGCCACTCTTTAACCATCTTGTGGATTGTTTTTACTTCAGCTTGATGACCAATCACGCCAATCAACTTTGGTACGGTTGCACCTGCTTGTTCAGCAATGATCTTAGTCTTAAGCTTGTCATCAACCAGTGGATACTTGGAACGATCATTGTAGCGACCAATATAACTATGGTTACGCTTGTTCATCCCCATTATGCCTTTGTCTTTCAACTTAAACGGTGAAGTAAATTGATCAAACATAACTTAGTCCTCCGCTAGCGGTTTAAAGCGACGAAGCTCGGTTAGGCGGTAGCCTGTGTAGTTACCTAGTAGCAAGATGGTCGCTAGAATAACCAGCTGCAAACCAATAAAGTTGAACGTTAAATGTTGAATGAACGGGTTAGTCATACCTAAGTAAACAAGTACCGCGGTAAATAGTGAGCCGCCACCTTGTAGTACAACTTCTTTCGCGCCTTCTTCTTCCCAAAGGATAGACATACGTTCGATAGTCCAAGACAAGATAATCATTGGGAAGAACGTAATGGATAGCCCTTCAGTTAACCCTACTTTAAACGCGACCACAGTAAACACGGAGATAATCATGATCACCGTAATGATTACGGCGGATATCCTTGCAACCAATAAGAGGTTGAGTTTGGACAAGTAACTGCGTATGACAAGACCTGTACCGACAATTAATAGGAAGCCGACAATACCGGTTACAAGTTGAGTTTGAACAAACGCTACCGCAATCAGTACCGGCATGAACGTACCAGACGTTTTCAAACCGATGATGACGCGTAAGAACACAACAATTAGGGCACCGATAGGGATCAGCATGATGGTTTTAAACATCGCTTGTTCTTCTAACGGTAGGCTGTGGATTGATAAGTTCAATAGCTGATCAGCTGATACTTTGCTGTTGGTTGCTTCAGTTGGCGAAACCTCTTGAGCAATCATAGAGAAGTGAACTTTACTGTTCTGGCCACCTACAACGTCCAATAGAGATACGTTCGACTCATCCCAGATGAGTAGGTTTTGTTGCACTTGTTGTTGGCTTGATTCAGGAGAGAATAAAATCCATTGGTCATTATCCCAAATTTGAATCATGTTCTGGATGGATTGACGACGGCGTCCATCTTCCAGTTCGATAACACCAACTACTTTGTTGTGTATTTTTGCTGCTGAAAGTAGCTTGTGTGTCGCTTCTACTTTCGTCATGTTGTTCAGAATCAGCGCTGAGTTTTGGCTGTCAGGATCGTTAAGCGTTTTGATTAGCTCACGAGTGAACGTTAGATTGTCAGCTGAACGTTTAGTCGCTCTATCGATCAATGCAAGAGATGCCGCTTCCTCTGGACCGTCGAAACTTGGCTGTGTAACTTCCCCCTCTGGTGGGGTATCGTTCACTTTTGCTTGGTTGTCGACTAAGAATTGTGTTTTGTAGTAGATGGTTTGCGGTCCATCTGCATAGCGAATAGACCACTCTGCACGGCGACCTGATTCAGTATTCAAATAAGAAATACCGTAACCTGGTGATGAAGCCGATTCGCCGATAAGCGTATAGTTAGACTGAGTATGAGGAGCGGCTAGTGAAACTTTTGCTTCTTTACCTACTGCGTTGAACTCGATGCGAGCTTCAACATCCCAAACTTGCCTGGTTTCCCCTGGAGTCCAAGGTACGCCGTAGGTGGTATGTCTGAACATACTCAACGTTATACCTGCTACGATGAGCAGGAAAATAGAGATATAAAATGGAATTCTAGACGTCATAGCTTACCCTACTATTGTTATTTAACTTCCGTTTGTACGTACTTTTTACTTACATCTACTAGCGCTATGTCTTTGATAAATTCGCGCCCTAGTAATACAGGGTGACTCATTTGAGAGCGATCCGCCAATGTAAATTGCGCTTTTTCATGGATTTTTCCAACTTTCACCCATAATTCGATCACAGCTCGACGTTCTGCTTGATCATTGGTTGATTGACGGATTTTTACATAACGTACAACAGGTGCTTCAATCCATTTCTGGTCTTCTACGGCTTGTGCTTTATCGTCTAGATGGAACTTAACCCAATTCTTACCATCACGTTCGAATTCTTTGACGTCGACAGCGTTCAAAGAAGAAGTCGTTGCGCCAGTATCAACACGAGCATCAAAGCTCTGCTTGATAGAGTCAATAGATACTTTTTCGATTCCTCCAAGAATGGTTGGCTGCAATGTTGGGGTAATAGGTGCCGCAGCAACCGCAACTGGTTCCTCTTCCGTTAACTCTTCAATAACGCGGTGTTCCATGTTTGTTAGATGAACATCTAATTGATTAGATAGGGTAGTGATTTCATCTTCTAAGCTTTCAATGTAATCACTTTGATTGCTTAGTTGCAGTTCAAGATTTTGAACCTTATTTGCGATGTTTGTCTCTGAGCGGGAAATAGCATCGAGAGTTTCTTGGTGGTAGGCCGCACCGTTTGTCAGGGTACAGCCAGAGAGCAAACCAACCGCCACAATTGGCGATAATCGCTTAAACATAAAAAAACCTTTGAGAATTAGAGAATAGTTCAGACTATTTAAGAGTTTAGCCCACAAAAAAGGATGCGTGAAGCATCCTATTGTAAGAGTCTGGTCATATTGAATCGCAATGTGAGCGCTGCGCCAATTATTGCTATTTGAAATAGCTCACTTATTAAACATAAGTCAACTTTTGTTCAATTTACGCTCTTTTAAGTAGAGCTCTCAGCGCAGAAAATTATGATTTCTTTACCACAAGAAATGTTGATTTTGTGGCCTGAAATTTAAAGTTTTGTTGCTGTCGAGTTCGTATTCTTATTGCTATTAAGTTTATGGCTTTGTCGCCACTAGAATCGCACGTCGTGGTGCTGGGTGACCTTCTACTGTTTTACTTGGATCGTTCGGGTCTAAGTAATCAGGTAGAGAGTTGTGCGTCATCCATTCTGTTGTGCGTTGTTCACCAATCGTTGTGACATTTTCGTCAACAATACGTACGCCTTCAAAGCCAACCTGTTCAAGCCAACGTTTTAGAGCGCGAGCTGATGGGAAAAAGTAGACATTTCTCATTTGCGCGTAGCGGTCAACAGGAACAAGAACAGCGTTTTCGTCACCTTCAATCACTAACGTTTCAAGCACCAATTCGCCACCAGATACCAATTGGTCTTTTAATTGGATCAAATGATCAAGCGGTGAACGGCGGTGGTAAAGCACACCCATGCTGAATACCGTGTCATAGGCTTCTAGCTTTGGCAGCTGCTCAATACCTAGAGGCAACAGGTGAGCGCGTTGATCATCGCCCATCAACTTACGAATCGCTTCAAACTGAACCAAAAATAGGTGAGAGGGATCGATACCCACCGTTAAGCGAGCACCTTCGCCAAGCATACGCCACATGTGGTAGCCATTACCGCAACCTACATCGAGTACAGAGCGGTTTTTAAGTGGTGAGATATGCGGAAGTACACGGTCCCATTTCCAGTCGCTGCGCCATTCTGTATCGATATGAATGTCATGAACGGTATAAGGACCTTTACGCCAAGGGTGGAACGTCTTTAATAAGCTCTCTAGCTTTTTAAGCTCACCCGTTTGAAATGGTGTGCTGCTGCCGATAGTCACAGAGTTCTTTAAATCAACTTGATCAGGCACGCCTTGTGGGATCTTGTTCAGTGCACGTAACCAACGGTCAAAGTCACCGTGCTCTGCATTTTGCCAATCCGTCAGCTGTTGAGGAAGAATATTGAGCCACGGCTGTAGGCGAGTGTCTTGGGCAATGAGTTGATAAAAGTTAGCAAAATTAAACATGAATAATATTAACCGTTGTGGAATTCATAATGTGTACAGCCTTATAGCCATAACACAGGGAAATTAAGGGCTAAAATATGAGAGCTTCAGACTTTAGCCAATTGTGGTTCAGCGCTATTTAATCGCGAACATCGAACCGAAGTTGAAGCATTGGAACCACACTTCGCTACTTGAGAAGCCAATCTTTTCAAAACGCTGCTTATGAACTGGAATTGAATCTGGACGCATCACATTTTCGATAGCGCTGCGTTTCTGGCTGACTTCCAGCTCGCTGTATCCGTTAGCACGTTTAAAGTCGTGGTGCAGGTCGATAAGCAATTCATTTGAACTTTCGTCTTCGAATACGTATTTTTCTGACAGGATTAAGATCCCACCAGGACGCAGGCCCGCATGAATTTTCTCAAGTAATGCGTATCGGTCGTCCGGAGACAGAAATTGCAGCGTGAAGTTCAGCACCACAACAGAGGCGTCTTTAATTTCGATTTCACGAATATCCGCTTCAATCACTTCGACAGGTGTATCGCTGCGGTAAGCATTAACGTGCAATTTACAGCGCTCAACCATCGCTTCTGAATTATCAACAGCGAAAATCGTGCAACCTTCTTGTTGAATGTGTCTGCGCATTGAAAGCGTAGCCGCGCCAAGAGAGCAACCTAGGTCATATATATTTGAATGTGGCTTTACAAAGCGCTCAGCTAACATGCCGATCGCAGAGATGATATTGCTGTAGCCGGGCACCGAGCGTTGAATCATATCCGGAAATACTTCAGCAACCCTTGCATCAAAGGTGAAGTCTCCAATTTTATCAATAGGAGCGGAAAAGATATTGTCTGTGTTGCTCATGGCATTCTCTCTCGACAGTCAGCGTAATTGGCACAGATTTCGTACCAAATAAAAGGGGACGTATTTTACGTAAAAAAAACACTGCTGTCACGAAAACTGAGATTACTCCTAGTGTTTGGCTGTATATAAGGATGAGGGCTTAAAACATCGAGATTTGATGATTGCCTTTTTGTGCCGGAAACTGAGCGAGATCGGGTAATAACAATGACGTATTTTCAGACACTTGCTTTTGTAAGCGCTTATAAATAGCTATCGCAAGCTCAGGTGCGTGATTATTGTCTGGGGTGTGGATCATTAAATAGGGTTGTTTGCCCTCACTAAGCCAGTTTGGAATTTTGGCAAACCAAGGCTTAAAAAACTCAATATTAGGTCCTTGGTCTGTGTGGCCAATAAATCGAATCATCGGGTTATTGGCCGTCGCAATCGCATGAACGGGAACACGCGGCTTTTTCTGATGCGCATCGATCACCGCTTCCGTGGTTGGTGGCGCTGAGAACACAGGGCGACTGTCCATAATGATGCGATTGATGCCTTCCTCAACTAGCCACTGATTGAAGCGCTTCTCTGCATCACCCTTATCAAAGAAACCCAAGTGTCGAACTTCAACGCCAAGCTGCATGTCTTTTGGAAATAACGTACAAAACTTTTGTAGGGCAGGCAGCATGCTGGGCTCAAAACTGTGTGGCAGTTGAATTGTCCATTGACCAATGCGATCGTGGAGTGGCGACATAGTCATCAAGAACTCTTTGAGCTCAGCTTGGCAGTGTCTGAGTTGTTGCTGGTGGGTAATGAATTTGGGCAACTTAAAGGTGAACCTGAAATCATCGTGACTGGCGGCTTTCCAATTATGAACTGTCGACATACTTGGCGTAGCGTAAAAGGTCGTGTTGCCCTCAACGGTATGAAAAACTTGCGTGTACTTTTCTAGGCGTTCGGCTGGCTTGGTGCCTCTGCCATAGAACTGACTTTGCCATTCAGAGTGAGACCACATGGTTAATCCAAGTCTTAAAGGTAAAGTTTCTGCTGTTATTTCACGATCATTCATCTATTACACCGTTATCCATCACGCCCTAAAATCTACTGTACGAGAGTTTTGCTGATTAAGGTACTTTCGAGATATAATTAGCGCAATTTTCCTGGTTTTGGTGAATCTTTGCGCACTTGGTGGGCTAAAAAGCAGCAAAGCCAGATAAAACACAATAAATTCGAATGTGGAAGGTCGATTTTAGGCGAGTTTCCGCGTATAAATGTTCCTTTGCTCTGTTGTGTGGAATGACCACTGACAGCTTGGAAATTAGTAAATAATTAAGAGATTGGGAAATTCATTATGCGTACCCATTACTGTGGTAACCTGAACAAGTCCCTGGCGGGACAAACTGTAGAATTGTGCGGCTGGGTAAACCGTCGCCGTGATTTAGGCGGTCTTATCTTTATTGATATGCGTGATCGTGAAGGCATCGTTCAGGTTGTTGTCGATCCAGATATGAAAGATATCTTCCCGATCGCTAACCAACTGCGTAATGAATTCTGTATCAAATTTACTGGTGAAGTACGTGTTCGTCCTGACAGCCAAGTAAATAAAGACATGGCTACTGGTGAAGTAGAGCTTTACGCGACAGGCCTAGAGATCATCAACCGTTCAGAAGCGCTTCCACTAGACTTCAACCAAACTAACTCTGAAGAGCAACGTCTTAAGTACCGTTACATCGATCTTCGTCGCCCAGAAATGAGCGACCGTATCAAGCTTCGTGCACGTGCTTCTAGCTTCGTTCGTCGTTTCCTCGATGAGAACCTATTCCTAGACATCGAAACGCCAGTACTAACGAAAGCGACTCCAGAAGGTGCTCGTGACTACCTAGTACCAAGCCGTGTTCACAAAGGTAGCTTCTACGCACTTCCTCAATCTCCTCAGCTATTCAAGCAACTGCTGATGATGTCTGGTTTTGATCGTTACTACCAAATCGTTAAATGTTTCCGTGATGAAGATTTACGTGCTGACCGTCAGCCTGAATTTACTCAGATCGATATCGAAACATCGTTCATGACTTCTCAAGAAGTACGTAACGTGACTGAGAAGCTTGTTCACGATATGTGGAAAGAACTTCTAGATGTTGAACTAGGCCAATTCCCAGTAATGCCTTTCTCTGAAGCGATTCGTCGTTTCGGTTCTGATAAGCCAGATCTACGTAACCCACTAGAGCTAGTTGACGTTGCTGACTTGGTTAAAGACGTTGAGTTCAAAGTATTCTCTGGCCCAGCTAACGACGAAAAAGGTCGCGTAGCGGTTATCCGTGTTCCGGGCGGTGCTAAGCTAACTCGTAAGCAAATCGACGGTTACGCTGAACACGTAAACATCTACGGCGCGAAAGGCTTAGCTTGGATGAAGGTTAACGATCGTGCTGCAGGCATGGAAGGTATCCAATCTCCAGTTGCTAAGTTCCTAAACGAAGATGTGATCAACGGCATTCTTGAGCGTACAGAAGCTGAGTCTGGCGACATCATTCTATTCGGCGCAGACAAAGCAAGCATTGTTGCAGAAGCAATGGGCGCACTTCGTATTAAACTAGGCGATGATCTAGAGCTAACTGACAAGAAAGCGTGGGCTCCTCTTTGGGTTATCGATTTCCCAATGTTCGAAGAAGATGGCGAAGGCAACCTGCACGCAATGCACCACCCATTCACATCACCACTTGGTGTGAACGCGGAAGAGCTAAAAGCGAACCCAGCAGCAGCTAATTCTGATGCATACGATATGGTAATCAACGGCTACGAAGTGGGCGGCGGTTCGGTACGTATCCACAACGCAGAAATGCAAACGGCTGTATTCGGTATCCTAGGTATCGAAGCACAAGAGCAACAAGAGAAGTTCGGCTTTCTGCTTGAAGCTCTTAAGTACGGTACGCCACCACATGCTGGTCTAGCATTCGGCCTTGACCGTTTAGCAATGCTTCTTTGTGGTACAGAGAACATCCGTGACGTTATCGCATTCCCGAAAACAACAGCAGCAGCATGTCTATTAACAGACGCGCCAAGCCTAGCAAACCCAGCATCACTGGAAGAGCTAGCAATCGCTGTTAACTTAGCTAAGAAAGAAGACTAATCAAACGATTAAGCTCAGCTTTCTAATCAAGCAGTGAGTTTTCGATAGAGCTTAAGTCTTAGATAGCACTTTAGCTTTCAACAAAACTTAGTTTTTGATAGAACTTTTTCTTTCGCAGAACAACGAAATGCCCGTTAATTTGACGGGCATTTTTTTTTGCGTCCGATATACTAAGCCCATAAAGCATGTATAAATAATCAGTATTTGAAGTTATGTCTATTATCTTAGGGATTGACCCTGGCTCTCGCATTACCGGCTATGGCGTGATTCGTCAAAATGGTCGCCATCTATATTACTTAGGTAGCGGTTGTATTCGCACGTCAGAAAAAGAATTGCCGGGTCGCTTAAAGCAGATCTATGCCGGTGTGAGCGAAATCATCACCCAGTTCCAGCCTGACGTATTCGCGATCGAACAAGTGTTCATGGCGAAGAATGCTGATTCAGCACTTAAACTTGGTCAAGCGCGTGGTAGTGCGATAGTGGCTGCGGTGAATGCAGACTTGCCTGTACATGAATATGCGGCTCGTTTGATTAAACAAGCGGTGACGGGTAACGGTGGTGCTGACAAGTCTATGGTTCAGAATATGGTGATGAGCATGCTTAAGTTACCAGCCAAGCCACAGGCTGATGCTGCTGATGCTTTAGGTGTAGCGATCACTCACGCTAACACCAATAAAACTTTGATAGCGCTTGCGGGTAAAGCAACAGGTGCAAGAAAAGGGCGTTACCGATAACCTAGGCTATGGCGTTTCTGAAGCCAGAATCATTCGGTTTCTCAAGCTAAGCAAGCTTAAATAAATCATCCCAATAAACACAAAGAACTGGATAAGCATCCAGTTCTTTTATATTCTGTCCCTCAAATTATATTCCATCAAGAGAGTGAATTGTGATCGGACGTCTACGCGGTACATTAATAGAAAAACAGCCACCAGAATTACTAATCGAAGTGAGTGGTGTTGGTTATGAAGTTCAAATGCCAATGAGCTGTTTTTATGAATTACCAAACGTTGGCGAAGAGGCAATTATCTACACTCACTTTGTTGTTCGTGAAGATGCGCAACTACTTTATGGTTTCAACACGGTTAAAGAGCGTGCGCTGTTCCGTGAAGTGATTAAAGCAAACGGTGTTGGCCCTAAGCTTGGTCTTGGTATTCTCTCTGGAATGACGGCGAGCCAATTCGTTCAGAGCGTTGAGCGTGAAGACATCTCTACGCTAGTGAAACTACCGGGTGTGGGTAAGAAAACAGCAGAGCGTCTAGTTGTTGAAATGAAAGACCGCTTGAAAGGGTGGGGTGCAGGTGATCTATTTACTCCTGCAACGGACGCAGCGCCAATGGACTCACTGCCAACGGTTCACGATGCTGAAGAAGAAGCGGTAAGCGCACTACTTGCATTGGGTTATAAACCGACTCAAGCCTCTAAAGTTGTAGCTCAAGTGGCTAAAGATGGCATGACCAGCGAACAATTGATTCGAGAAGCATTGAAGTCGATGGTTTAATCTCCCATATACTTGTTCTATATAATAGACTCATTCACTTTGCCTTTACACAGATTCAAGAAGCGCAAAGTCAGGAAGAGCAGAGTTAGGAATAGCAAAATTTATGATTGAAGCTGATCGCCTGATTGCACCGGATAATCCGGTCTTTAAAGATGAAGATGTTATCGACCGTGCAATACGTCCAAAGGCGTTAGCCGACTATCAAGGTCAGGACCACGTTCGCAACCAGATGGAAATTTTCATTCAAGCAGCACAAATGCGAAATGAAGCTCTGGACCATTTGTTGATATTTGGCCCTCCTGGTTTAGGTAAAACCACATTGGCAAACATTGTCGCGAACGAAATGGATGTTAGCATTCGCACGACTTCAGGCCCGGTATTAGAAAAAGCGGGCGACTTGGCCGCTCTGTTGACTAATCTTGAAGAAAACGACGTGTTATTCATTGATGAGATCCACCGTTTAAGCCCTGTGGTTGAAGAGGTTCTATATCCAGCAATGGAAGACTACCAACTGGATATCATGATTGGTGAAGGCCCTGCGGCGCGTTCTATCAAGATTGATCTTCCTCCCTTCACATTGATTGGTGCTACCACGCGTGCTGGCTCACTGACGTCTCCACTGCGTGATCGTTTTGGTATTACTCAACGCCTTGAGTACTACAAAGTCGAAGATCTGCAAAATATCGTTCAGCGCAGTGCTGATTGCCTTGGACTTTCGATGGAGTCGGAAGGAGCATTAGAAGTTGCTCGCCGCGCTCGAGGTACACCGCGTATAGCAAACCGTTTATTACGCCGTGTGCGCGATTATGCGGAAGTGAAAGGCGATGGGCATATTTGCCCAGACGTGGCGGACAAGGCACTCAATATGTTGGACGTCGATGCCAAAGGTTTTGACTATATGGACAGAAAGCTTCTACTCGCGATTATGGAGAAGTTTGGTGGTGGTCCTGTGGGTATTGACAACATGGCAGCAGCCATTGGCGAAGAGAAAGACACCATTGAAGATGTGCTGGAACCATACTTGATTCAACAAGGCTACTTGCAACGAACCCCGCGAGGCCGAATTGCTACCGACAGAGCGTATTTACACTTCGGAATCGACAAACCTTCCAATCGTTAGATTATTCATTTTTAAAGATCCCAGTTGCATAATCACTGGGATTTTTTGGTTTTTATTGAATAACAACTCTTTGAGCAAGTCGATAAAAAGGCCGAGTATCGGATCTCAAAAATGGAAACTTTGATTCCGAGTTTGATTTAGGTAACAAAAAATGAAATAACTTGTCATATCTTTTGTTAATACTTTATAGGTAGTTGTGATTTGCATGTTGTAGCGATGTCTAGCTTTTGTCACGGATATTAAGCGCTGTTATTAATGGAAGCTAAATTGGTGTGATTTTAATCATAGTTGTTCAAAAATAACTCTAATTTGCTGGACTAATATTGATACAAATCAAAGCAAGCTTCTCCTATAAACCTTTTGAAACATACTGATTTTACAAGTAATATTAGCGCTAGCTATATTAGCTCATGCTTAACAATAATCTAACTATAACGGTACGTTTTTGCTACAAATTTCAATTTGTAATAACAATTACATAAATTGTTTTAACATGGATTTTTGCGGTGATTAATCACACAAGTGTCATTCAGCCGACACAAAGGAGTTACCATGATTGATGTTGTTGATCTGTCGCGATTGCAGTTTGCATTTACAGCGATGTATCACTTCTTATTTGTTCCACTGACTTTAGGTATGGCATTTCTACTTGCCATTATGGAGTCAGTCTATGTAATGACTGGCAAGCAAATTTACAAGGACATGACTAAGTTCTGGGGTAAATTGTTTGGTATTAACTTTGCCCTTGGTGTAGCGACAGGCTTAACCATGGAGTTCCAGTTTGGTACTAACTGGTCTTACTATTCTCACTACGTTGGCGACATCTTTGGTGCTCCGCTAGCTATCGAAGCGCTTGTTGCATTCTTCCTAGAGTCTACTTTTGTTGGTCTTTTCTTCTTCGGTTGGGACAGGTTGTCAAAGCGTCAACACTTAGCAGTAACGTGGTTAGTCGCTCTTGGTTCTAACTTCTCAGCGCTTTGGATCTTGGTAGCAAACGGCTGGATGCAAAACCCAGTGGGTGCAGAATTTAACTTTGAAACGATGCGTATGGAAATGGTGAGCTTCGCTGAAGTTGTACTAAATCCAGTAGCACAGGTTAAATTCGTGCATACGGTAGCGTCTGGTTACACAACGGGTGCAATGTTCATCCTTGGTATCAGCTCATACTATATTCTTAAAGGTCGTGACGTTGCCTTTGCTCGTCGCTCTTTTGCGATTGCAGCCTCTTTCGGTATGGCGGCAATTTTGTCAGTTATCGTGCTAGGAGATGAATCTGGTTACGAGCTTGGTGAAGTTCAAAAAGTAAAACTAGCTGCTGTTGAAGCAGAGTGGCACACTGAAGAAGCACCAGCCGCGTTTACTGTTTTTGGTATTCCAAACCAAGAAACAATGAATACTGACTACGCAATTAAAATTCCTTACGTAATGGGTATCATCGCAACACGTTCTCTTGATAAAGAAGTAACGGGCCTGCGTGACCTACGTGATGATCACGTTGATCGTATCCGCACTGGTATGTACGCGTATGAGTTGTTAGAAAAGCTACGTGCAGGCGACAAATCTGAAGAAAACATGGCTGCGTTCGACGAAGTGAAAGGTGACCTAGGTTACGGTCTACTTCTTAAGCGCTACACAGACGACGTTGTTGATGCAACAGAAGACCAAATCCAAATGGCTGCGGATGATTCTATCCCAACAGTTTGGCCTCTATTCTGGTCATTCCGTCTGATGGTTGCTTGTGGCTTCATTATGCTGTTTGTATTCGGTGCTGCGTTTGTTCAAACGTGTCGTCAGAAGATTGAACAGAAACCATGGGTACTTAAAGCGGCGCTGTTCTCAATCCCATTGCCTTGGATCGCGATTGAAGCGGGTTGGTTCGTTGCTGAGTTTGGTCGACAACCATGGGCGGTTGGTGAAATCCTACCGGTTAACGTTGCCGCATCAGCACTAACTATCGGTCAGCTTTGGACTTCTCTATTCGCAATTCTTGCACTTTACACAGTGTTCTTGATTGCTGAAGTTTACCTAATGCTGAAATTCGCACGTAAAGGTCCAAGTAGCTTAAAGACAGGCCGTTACCACTTCGAACAAAACGATAGCTCTGTTGAAGACAAAGTTAGCCGTTCAGTTGAAGTATAAGTGAGGGAATATTATGTTTGATTACGAAAGCTTACGACTTATTTGGTGGGTATTGATCGGTGTTCTACTGGTTGGTTTCGCCGTGACTGATGGCTTCGATATGGGGGTTGCAGCCCTATCACCTGTTATCGGTAAGAGCGACACTGAACGTCGTATTATGCTGAATACTATTGCTCCTCACTGGGACGGCAACCAAGTATGGTTAATTACGGCTGGTGGTGCATTGTTTGCTGCATGGCCATTAGTTTACGCGACGTCTTTCTCTGGTTTCTACTTTGCTATGTACGTGACTCTAGCAGCACTTTGGCTACGTCCACTTGCTCTTGATTACCGTTCAAAGATAGAAGAACCAAAATGGCGTAAGGCTTGGGATTATGCACTTTGCTTCAGTGGTACCGTTCCGCCAATCATTTTTGGTGTGGCGTTTGGTAACCTACTACAAGGTGTACCATTCGACTTGAACGACCTAATGATGTCTAAGTACCATGGTACGTTCTTCGCTCTGCTAAACCCATTTGCATTGCTATGTGGCGTTTTGGCTCTGATGTTGTTCGTGATGCAAGGTGCTACATGGCTTCAAATGAAGACAACAGAAGAACTGCACAGCCGTGCACGTAACGTTGCTCAGATCACTGGCCTAATTGCTATTGCTCTATTCGTTATTGGTGGCTTCTGGGTTCAATCTATCGAAGGCTATGTAATTACGAGCACTATTGATACATTTGCTGATTCAAACCCACTAAACAAAGAAGTCTCACTTCAAGTTGGTGCGTGGATGACAAACTTCGAAACGTACCCTGCAATGTGGGCAGCACCGATTCTTGGTGTAGCAATGCCACTACTTGCTGTGATTGCATCTCGCCTTGAACGCGGTGGCTTCGCATTCTTGTTCTCGAGTCTATCTAATGCTGGTGTTATTTTGACTGCTGGTTTTGCAATGTTCCCATTCGTAATGCCATCAAGCCTGAACCCTAACCATAGTTTGACTATGTGGGATTCTACGGCAAGTGAGCTAACTCTTGGCCTAATGACTGCTGTTGCGGCGGTAATGGTTCCTGTGATTCTTGGCTACACAACTTGGACATATTACAAAATGTTCGGTCGTTTGGATAAGAAACACATCGAAGATAACGACGTTTCAGCTTACTAAGCTAGAAGTGAAATAACTTAGGAGAAATTTTATGTGGTATTTCGCATGGATTTTGGGTGTACTTCTAGCATGTGCATTCGGCATCATCAATGCTCTTTGGCTTGAGCATTCAGAAATGATGGACAAAGACAGTGAGTAATCTCGCAGAGCAAGTCGCTAAACTGCATCAACCAATGGATAAGACTCTGTTAAGAGCCTTATCCCTGATATTGGGCTTCATGCATGTTGGTTTAGTGATGTGGGATCCTGAAGCGTATGCGACAAGCATCGGTGGCTTTAACGCGATCATTGGGCCAATGTTTATTTGGGCAGTTTGCTCAAGCATGGTTTACGGTATCGGGTTTAAGCCAAGAGCTTGGATGTGGCAGTTGCTGTTTAGCCCATACGTTTCACTCACAATTTTGCTCTACCTAACGGCGTTACGCCTTATCTAAATAAGGCTGCGGATTGGGTTTGTTACAAAGTAAACCTAGGTCGTTGTTGGGTTTTTAGTCAAAAAGAGGTCATCTTATACAGATGGCCTTTTTTTTCGTCTCTTAACTCAAAAAATTCACAGCCATATACTATTAATGATAATGAGTTAGGTTATAGTGATATCTTTATCGTTTTTGGGTTGTGGTATTAATTTGCAGGGATTATCTAAGCCGTTTACGTGGCCAGTAACCGTATATTACGAAGATACCGATGCGGGTGGGGTCGTGTACCATTCTAACTATCTCAAGTTTTTTGAACGTGCTCGAACTGAGATGCTGCGCTCGATTGGCGTTTCTCAACAAGTATTGTTAGAACAAAATATCGGTTTCGTAGTCCGACATATGGACATTGATTTTATTCGAGGCGCACGTCTTGATGACTCTTTACAAGTCATTACAAATATTTACGAATTGAAGCGAGCTAGCTTGGTCTTCTGTCAAGAGATCGTAAATCCTGATGGCAAAGCATTGTGTAAAGCAATGGTTAAGGTAGCATGTATCGACAATCAAAAAATGAAACCCAAGGCAATGCCAACATTTATTCTTACGGAGCTAACGAATAGTGACTGCTGAAATCTCAATCTTAGGCCTAATTTTAGAAGCCAGTTTACTGGTTAAAATGGTCATGCTAGTTCTTATGGGCATGTCTGTTGTTTCTTGGGCAATGATCATAAAAAGAAGTAAAGTGTTATCTCAAGCTTCTAAACAAACTGAAGTGTTTGAAGATAAGTTCTGGTCTGGTGTTGATCTTGCTAAATTGTATCAAGAGAGCAATAAACGCAAAGATGAGCTTTCTGGTACAGAAGAGATTTTCTACGCAGGCTTTACTGAGTTCGCTCGCCTACGTAAATCAAATGCGACATCTCCAGACTTCATTATGGAAGGTACTGGTCGTGCAATGCGGGTTGCGGTTGCGCGTGAAGTTGATGAGCTAGAAACCAACTTACCTTTCTTAGCGACCGTCGGTTCTATTAGCCCATACATCGGCCTATTTGGTACGGTTTGGGGCATCATGCACTCATTTATCGCACTCGGTGAAGTAAAACAAGCTACGTTAGCGATGGTTGCACCTGGTATTGCGGAAGCACTTATCGCAACAGCAATGGGCTTGTTCGCTGCAATCCCAGCAGTAATGGCGTATAACCGTTTCAGCAGCCGTGTAGGTAAGCTCGAGCACAATTACGCGACTTTCTCTGAAGAGTTCCACAGTATTCTTCACCGTCAAGCGATGGCTGGCAGGGAATAATAGATGGCTGGATACCAACCTAAAAAACGCAAGATGACAGCAGAGATTAACGTTGTACCTTACATCGACGTTATGCTTGTATTGCTGATCATTTTTATGGTGACGTCACCGTTTGTTACCCAAGGTGTTGATGTTGAATTGCCTCAGGCTTCAACAGCTAAGTCAGCAAAAGACCTATTGGGTGATGACAACGCGAGCTTTATTATCGTCGAAGTGAACAAAGACGGTGAATTTGGTTTGAGCGTGAATAACGAAGAAGTACAGCGTGGCTTGTCACTGGAGGAGATTATCGTCCGAGTGAAAGCTGAATTGTCTCTGAAGCCAAGCTCTCCAGTAGCGGTTGGCGGTGATGCCGCAACACCTTACGCTGAAGTGGTTTTGTTACTTGATGAATTAAGCCGTGCAGGTGTGCCAAAGGTTGGCCTTTTAACGGATATAAGGGAATAGCTCCGTAGCATTCATGAAAGCGAATAATAAAAAATCCAATAATTTCAGAACACCGCTTCTTATTTCTCTTGGGCTGCACGTCATTTTATTCGTTGCGCTCATTTGGGGAGCGGATTTCACGATGTCAGAACCTAAGCCGACAGGGCAGATGGTTCAAGCTGTGGTGATTGACCCTCAGTTGGTTCGCCAGCAAGCTCAACAGATTCGTCAACAACGAGAAGCCGCGAGCAAGAAAGAGCAAGAACGTCTAGACAAGCTCAGACGTGAAAGTGAACGACTGGAAAAGAATCGTAAAGCTGAAGAAGAAAACATTCGCAAGCTGAAAGAGCAGCAAGCGAAAGAAGCAAAAGCGACTCGTGAAGCTGAAAAACGTCGAGTTGAGAAAGAGAAACAACGTCAAGCTGAAGAAGCGCGTTTACAGCAAGAGCAAAAGAAAGCCGCTAAAGCAGAAGCAGATCGTAAGTTGAAAGAAGCTGCGTTAGTGAAAGCAGAAAACGAGCGTAAGGCCAAAGAAGCGGCAATCGCAAAAGCGGAACAAGAACGCGTGGCAAAAGAAAAAGCCGCGCAAGAAGCAGCAGACAAAGCTCGTAAAGAGAAAGAAGCTGCTGAACGCGCCGAAAAGCAACGCATAGCGAAAGAAAAAGAAGCGGCAGCCGCAGCAGAAAAAGCCCGTAAGGCAAAAGAAGCTGCAGCAAAAGCAGAAAAAGAGCGTAAACAGCAGGAAGCAGCATTGAACGATATCTTTGCTGGGCTTGAAACTGAGTCGACTCAAAATTCTTCGGCGAAACAAAAATTTATAAGTGATGAAGCACAACGCTATGGTGCGATTTATACTCAACTTATTCAGCAAAACTTACTGTTAGAAGACAGTTATAGAGGGCGCTCTTGTCGAGTGAACCTTAAGCTTATTCCAACAGGTTCGAATGCGATTTTGGGAAGCTTGAGTATTTTGGATGGTGATAGCCGATTGTGTGCAGCAACCAAGCGTGCCGTGGCTCAAGTGCAATCTTATCCGTTGCCTAAAGACCCAGACATTGTGAAATCACTGAAAGACATTAACTTAACTGTATCACCAGAGTAAAAGGACGAACTTGTGTTAAAAAAACTATTACTGAGTTTTGTTTTCATAATAGCGACAAGCAGCCAGTTTGCACATGCAGCGCTGGAGCTGGTTATTACAGATGGTATAAACTCTGCAAGACCTATCGCTATTGTACCTTTCCGCTGGGAAGGCGAAGAGCCATTACCACACGATGTATCAGCGGTTATCGCTTCTGACTTACAACGCAGTGGTAAATTCAGCCCTGTTGCAACAAGCAAAATGCCTCAAACACCCTACAGTGAAGCTGAGGTGGATTTTGATGCTTGGACGAATCTAGGTGTTGATTCATTGCTTACCGGTAGCATCACTAAGAATGCCGAAGGGCAGTATGTAGTTAATTACCAATTGATCGACATTGTTCGTGGTCAGTTAACCAAAGGGCAAAGCCGCGCGTTGAGTGATGAAGGCCAACTCGTACTTTCTAAAGACCACGTTCTATTTAACAAGAAAGCGACGGTTCCAGGTAAACGCTTGAGAGAGTATGCGCACCGTATAGCTGACTTAGTTTATGAAGAGCTGACTGGTGAAAAAGGGGCGTTTTTAACCCGTATTTCTTATGTGGTCGTAAACGATAAAGACCAATACCCATACCAACTTCGTGTGGCTGACTATGACGGTTTCAACGAGCGCTTAGTGCTTCGTTCTAAGCAGCCTCTGATGTCACCAGCATGGTCACCAGACGGTAAGAAGCTTGCTTATGTGAGTTTCCAAAATGGCCAAGCTGAAATATTCATTATGAATATTTATACCGGTGAACGTGAGAAGGTGACGTCATACCCTCGTCACAATGGTGCGCCAAGATTCTCACCGGATGGTAAAACATTGGCATTGGTATTATCGAAGACAGGCAGCCTTCAGGTATACACACTTGACCTTGCTAGTCGTAAGCTGACTCAGATTACTCGTGGTCGTTCAAATAATACTGAACCGTTCTGGCACCCAGATGGCAAGTCTCTTATTTTTACCTCGGATCGTGGTGGTAAACCTCAGATTTATAATGTAAATTTGTCAAATAACTCGACGTCTCGTATTACTTGGCAAGGTAGCCAAAACCTAGGTGGTCAAATCACCCCTGATGGACGATTCATGATCATGGTCAATCGTAGTAATTCAGGTTTCAACTTGGCGAAACAGGATTTGGAAACGGGTGCGGTTCAGGTACTAACAAAAACTCTGTTAGATGAATCCCCAAGTATTGCACCAAATGGAGGTATGGTTATCTATAGCTCTATTTACAATAAAACAAATGTATTATCGATGGTTTCTATCGATGGCCGTTTTAAAGCTAGATTACCGGCAACCAACGGACGCGTAAGAGCGCCGGCATGGTCACCGTTCCTCTAGGTAAAGTGATACATTCTATTAGCTATTGATAGTGTTAACTATTGTGGCATTTAACTATCTATAGCACTTAGTCGGCTGTAGAAACTAAGTTTGATAACGTAAGGAAAAAAAGATGCAACTTAACAAAGTTCTTAAAGGCTTGATGATTGCACTACCAGTGATGGCAGTAACGGCATGTAGCTCAACTGATGAAGCAACATCTGCAACATCTGGTACTGAAAGCAACCAAACAACTTCAGGTACAGAAGGCAACGTAGATACAACTGTTGTAACGCCAATTGACGCTAACGGTCAACTGTCTGAGCAAGAGCTTAAAGAGCAAGCGCTACGTGAAACTCAAACAATCTACTTCGCATTCGATAACTCTACTATCGCTGGCGACTACGAAGAAATGCTAGCAGCTCACGCAGCTTACCTAGTTAAGAACGTTGACATGAACGTTACTATCGAAGGTCACGCTGATGAGCGCGGTACTCCTGAGTACAACATCGCACTTGGCGAGCGCCGTGCACAAGCTGTAGCGAAATACCTGCAAGCTCTAGGTGTTCAAGCTGACCAAATCTCTATCGTAAGCTACGGTGAAGAGAAGCCACTTCTTCTTGGTCAATCTGAAGATGTGTACGCTAAAAACCGTCGCGCAGTACTAGTTTACTAATTTTAGTAGATTATATAATTGAGGAATTGCCTCATGTTCAGTAACACAAAGCGAGTCATTTTGCTTTCGTTACTGGCAAGTGCAGCGAACATTGCGTTCGCTGCACCAGCCCCAGTATCCGATCTCAATAGCACCGCAACCAATTCAACATCTTCCTCTCGATCAGCATCTAACGAATCAGATATTGAGCGTTTAGAGCGCCTGCTTCAAAATCGAAACCTCGTTCAGCTTCAAATGCAACAGCAAATCGACGACATGGCACTGGAGATCAGTGAACTTCGTGGTGAGCTGGAACGAAACAGTTACGATATGAAACAAATGCTAGAGCGCCAACGTGAACTGTTCATTGAACTGGATCGTGTAAGAGGCGAGGTGAAAGCAGCCGGAACAGCAACGGTAGCAGTAGCAGCGAGCGAAGGCTCTAAAGATGCCTCTGGTACGTTCAGTACCGATGTTGATGAGCAAACCGCTTATCAAAATGCTGTAGACATGATTCTAAAGCAACGAGACTACACGGGTGCTATCGCAGCATTCCAAAAGTTTCAAAAAGACTTCCCAGATTCTACTTTCACGCCTAATTCTCATTACTGGTTAGGTCAGCTTTATTTTGCTAAGAAGCAAGATAAAGAAGCCGTGAAAAGTTTTGCCGCTGTTGTATCTTACAAAGACTCAAATAAGCGAGCAGATGCTCTGGTTAAGCTTGGTGATATAGCAACGCGTAACAACAATGCGACGCAAGCTAAAAAATATTACCAACAAGTCGTGACCGAGTATCCAAACAGTGCCTCGGCAAAAGTGGCTAAGACTCACTTATAAATCAAAAATAGAGGTGCTTAGGTACCTCTTTTTTATATCCGCAGTATTTCGATAAATACTGGCTTACTGCTGTTAGGTAAACAGTTACTCCCTTCGTAATAGTTACATAAAGACTTGTTTATGCTTTTTGAGTATTAGCGAGTAGCCGTTTGCAACCAATCCTTTTTGATCCCAATCGCTGTCCTGTGTAGAATACTCGGATTCTCGGAAGAAGTTGCGTAGAGCAAGAGCAATGAGTCATATACTAGATAAAATTGATACAGTTTACCCGTTTCCGCCTAAGCCAGTTCCTTTGAGTGATGCTCAGAAACAGGCACACATCGCGAATATCAAAACACTACTTCAAGAAAAAGATGCAGTTCTAATTGCACACTACTACACAGACCCTGAAATTCAGGCTCTGGCTGAAGATACTGGTGGTTTTGTTGGCGATTCATTGGAAATGGCCAAGTTTGGTAACCGTCATTCAGCAAGTACGCTGATCATCGCTGGTGTTCGTTTCATGGGTGAGTCTGCAAAGATTCTGACTCCCGAGAAGCGCATATTAATGCCAACGCTTGAAGCGGAATGTTCACTTGACCTTGGCTGTCCTGCTGATAAATTTACAGAATTTTGTGATGCTCATCCTGACCATACCGTGGTTGTATACGCGAACACCTCTGCGGCTGTTAAAGCTCGTGCAGACTGGGTGGTTACGTCGAGTATCGCTTTAGAAATCGTTGAAAGCCTAGACGCCGAAGGCAAACCCATTATTTGGGGCCCAGACCGTCACCTAGGTTCTTATATCGCAAATCAAACTGGCGCCGACATGCTGCTTTGGCAAGGTGAGTGTATCGTTCATGATGAGTTCTCAGCTGATGCTTTGAAGAAAATGAAATCGGTATACCCAGAAGCGGCTATTTTGGTTCACCCAGAATCACCAGCAAGTGTGGTTGAACTGGCGGATGCTGTAGGTTCAACAAGCCAGCTTATTAAGAAGGCGAAAGAGCTTCCTCACCCACAGATGATCGTGGCGACAGACAAAGGCATCTTCTTCAAGATGCAGCAATTGGTTCCTGAAAAAGAACTGATTGAAGCGCCAACAGCGGGTGCTGGTGCAACTTGTCGCAGCTGTGCACACTGTCCTTGGATGGCGATGAATGGCCTTGAAGCGATTGAAAATGCGCTTGAGAACGGTGGTGAGCAACACGAGATCTTCGTTTCTGACGAACTTCGTGTGAAGTCTCTTATCCCACTGAACCGCATGCTAGATTTTGCTGAGCAGTTAAATGTGCAGGTAAAAGGTAACGCGTAAGCCGTTCTTTTATCTAACCAACGAAAAACCAGCCAATAGTGCTGGTTTTTTTGTGTCTAAAGATAGCTCGCTAGTATCAATCTTGTGGTCATGTATCTTTTTCTGATGATACATCTTGTTGATATCAGGTATTTTTTCTAGCATGTAAGTAAGATCGAAGGATTTGAGGCTCGAATGATAATCTGGTTACAACTCAAACGTTGGGTCAAAGCAAATATCTTTGTTTTGAATGGAAAAAACTTACTGTTCACCTTCTTAGGCTACGTATTTCTGTCGTGGTCGAGTTTGTATTTAGCGGGTGAAACAGCGCTAACCAGCTCGTTTACCACGTTCGCTTACTACCTAGTCGTGACTGCGTCTACGGTTGGCTACGGTGATTTATCGCCCACAACAGAAGCAGGGCAATGGATCGTTATATTGTTTGTGATTCCGGGTGGACTGAGTCTTTTCGCGGCCTTGCTAGGTAAGGTAGCGACAGAAGGTGTTGAATATTGGCGAGCGGGCTTGCTAGGAAAAAGGAGAGTTAGAGTGGACAACCACATTTTGATGCTTGGGTGGAATGAACAAAGAACGATTCATCTAATTCGTATGTTACAGCATGAAGAAACGGGTAAGCGACCAATAGTGTTGTGTACTCGTTCGGATATTGAAAATCCGTTACCTGGAGAAATCAACTTTGTTAAAGTGAACAGCTACACTGATGGCAAAGAGATGGAGAAAACCGGTATCGAGTCAGCCAGTTGTATCTTGATTGATAACCCAGAAGACGACATTACATTATCCGCGGCACTTTACTGCGCGAATCGAAACCCTAAAGCGCATCTACTCGTTTACTTTAAAGATGAAGCATTGAGTGATCTGCTACATAAACATTGTCCTAATTCTGAGTGTATACCAGCAGTCGGTGCTGAAATGTTGGCAAAGGCTGCGGTTGATCCAGGATCAAGTGCGTTGCATCAAGAGCTATTGAGTTCTACAAGGGGGATGACACAGTATTCAACCTATTACCCTAAAGATGCCGAGCCTGTCACCGTTGCGCCAATCTTCTCAGCGTTTAAAAAGAAGTATCAAGCAACGTTGATTGCAATAGATTCCGGTAGCGGAATTGAACTCAACCCAGAATTGGATCAAGTGGTTAGTAGTGGGACCAAGTTGTTTTATATCGCCGATGAGCGAATTGATGATTTTGATTGGAAAGGCTTTTAGAACGCGTATTTGATTTCTTTTCAAACAAAAAAAGGCCTCATCGAGAGGCCTTCTTTATATCTAGCTAATCATTATTATTGAGCTTCAGCTAATGCGATGCCGCGTTGCGTTAGCCCACAAAGCATCACAGGAACAGCATTAAAGATCTCTTCGAATTGTTCAAGACCTTCAATACCTTGCTCTGCAAGTGTTGCAATTGAGGTTTCAGGATCGTACAGCATACTTAGTGAAAGCAGTACACCGCCAACTAACGCGTTGTCTTCACTGTCTTCAGGCATCAGAGTCTCCCAGTCGTCACGTGCAATCTGCCAGCCTTGAAGTAAGCCTTCACAAAAATCACGAGCTGCTGTGTTTACCACTTCCTCGTCATCTAATTGACAAGCTTCAGGCCAAACCCAAGTGCCTTCGATTAACTCTGGGCGAGTTTTGTTCCAAAGCGCGATGATAACTTCAATGTAGCTTTCAAGCTGTTCACCATCAGTAAAAGGAGCGACTTCTTCACCACCCCAAAGGAATGGTAGCCACTCGTGCGGGGTTAACACATTAGGCGACGCTGCCATTGCAGTGACAAATCCCATAGTTTTGTGTTCTGTGATTAGCTTTCCTTCCAACTCTGGAAGCGCAAGAATATCTTGTAAAGTCAAAGTGAGGTACCGTAAAAGGGAACATATTTGCACTTATAGTACCAATGAACTTACACCAATCAAGCTTCAATCTAAAAAGGCTTGATGTCATTGATGATAAACACTAGGTTTAACAGAAAAGAAAACAATAAAAAAATTATGCAGATACGGTCGTCTTTAAAGAAAAAAAGCATGGTAGCGCTTAGCTTATACCTTGCAATGTTTATCGCTATTGTCGGTAGTGTGACGTATTACGTCGTAGAATCCCCTGTGCGAGCCAAATTACAAGAGAACCTAGATCTCCGTACAGAGCTTCTTTCTGCATTGATTACAGAACCTCTCAATAGCTCTGAAGGCTTTGTTGACAGTTTAGTTGGTCTTGCTCAGGCACAACGAAGCGGTGCTGAGGTCCTTCCTTTGTTTAAGTCGATGTTGGCGGCAAGTGACAACACGATCGTCAGTGCAGGTATTTGGCCAGAACCTTATATGTTCAATCCTCAAATGCAACTGAATAGTTATTTTTTCAATAAAGCAGACGATGGCAAGATTGACCAGCTGTTCTCTTATAACAATCCTAAGACTGCACCTTATCATCAAGAGTATTGGTATACCTCCGTCATTAACAGAAGCCAGGGAACCATTTTGTGGAGCGATGTTTATATCGATCCATACACCCATGTTCGAATGATCACCGCTTCATCCCCTTATTATTATGATGGTATCTTTGCTGGCGTGGCAACGGTGGATCTCTCTCTCGAAGAGTTATTGGGTTTTATTAAGAACCATGCGGAAGAGTATGATCTTGGTATTACGCTTAGGGACAAACTTAACCAAGTCTTGGTGTCTCATAATTTCAATCTTGTTGAAGGGATCTACATCAGTAGTAATCAATTTGGTGAATTCGGTTGGCAAGTTGATGTGGTTAACTCTAAGTCACGCGTTGCAGACGAAGTGTTTCGTCAAGTCATGAGTATCGAAGGCGGCATTGTACCTCTATTACTACTGTGTGTGATGGCGGGTTATTACTTGTTAAACCGCTATTTGATTAGCCCAATTACCGCCATTGCAGCAAAGGTCGATGGTTCTAAAGCCGGTGAAATCATTGATGTTGAGTACTCAAGCCAAGATGAAATCGGTCATTTGATCAAAACCTTTAATGAAAAGACCATTTACCTCGAAGCGGAAAAGGTTAAAGCTCAAGCATCAACTAATGCGAAAACTGCTTTTCTGGCAACGTTGTCACATGAAATCCGTACCCCGATGAACGGGGTATTGGGTACCGCACAAATCCTACTTAAAACCCCTTTAAATACAGAGCAAGAAAAGCACCTTAAGAGTTTGTATGAGTCTGGCGATCATATGATGACACTGCTGAATGAGATCCTAGATTTTTCAAAGATCGAGCAGGGTAGGTTGGATCTTGATGAAACGCGTTTTCCTTTAGATTCAATCATTGGCAGTATCAACAGCGTCTACTACACATTGTCTTCTGAAAAAGGGCTCCAATTTAAGGTTTATTCTGAGGTGCCTTCTGGGCGTTGGTACTTCTCGGATAAGGCTCGGCTGCGCCAGATCTTGTTCAACCTATTAAACAATGCTGTGAAGTTTACCTCCAGAGGTTTTGTCGAGGTGTATTTTAAAGAAGTTGTTGAAGGAAATGACACCTACCTCAGTATTCGAGTTCGTGACACCGGGATTGGCATTTCCAAAGAAGCGCAAAAGCGTATCTTTAAACCTTTTGAACAAGCAGAATCTTCGACTACAAGACGTTTTGGTGGTACCGGCCTAGGCTTAGCGATCGTGAAGAAAATTGCTCAGCTGATGGATGGTAGTATTACGGTTACTAGTGAAGAAGGAATAGGTACGAGCTTCGACGTTCGGTTGAAAATCCAACCTTGTCAACCGGGTGAGATAGAGAGCTTGCCACACAAAAAGTTAGATTATTCTGGCTTAAAAGTGCTGATTGTTGAGGATAACCGAACTAATACCGTCATTATTGAAACGTTCATGAGCAGTAAAGGCTTCATGTGCAAAAGTGTCGAAAATGGTGAGCTTGCGATACAAGCTGTGGTCGCAGAGCATTTTGATTTGGTGTTGATGGATAACCATATGCCAGTGATGGATGGCGTTGAATCAACAACAGCTATTCGCGCTTTAATCGGTGATGTTTCATCAGTTTTAATATTTGGTTGTACTGCCGATGTCTTTAAAGAGACTCGCGAACGAATGCTCGGCGCTGGTGTGGATTACATTGTCGCCAAGCCCATTGATGAACGTGAATTAGACGACGCTTTATTCCGTTATTCGCATAAGCTTTACCAATTCCATGAAGATGAAGCTTATGAGGAAGGACGTATTGATGAAGTTCACCAAGAAACAGTTAGCAATGAAAAAATGAGCAAGGACGTGGTGCGTCATAATCATAATGTGAACTCCCAGAGAACGCATCTTCATGGACAGAAGAGCCAAAGTCGTTCTCTACCTAAACCCGATCTACGAAACAAAGATAATACTGAAGAGCTGTTAGTGACGTTGTATGTAGCACTTGAAGACAATAACCTAGAGTTGATTCAATTTGCATTGGAGAGCTTACGTCTACACATTAAGCCTATGAATAATCCCGAATTGTCATCTCAAGTCGATAAAGCTCTAGAGCAGGTTTCTATGGGAGCTCCTCCTACTCAAGACACTATTAATATCATTACTGTAAATTTACCTATGGCTTGAGTGTTATTTAATTACAGAAAGTAAACAACGAATTGCCCGTTATTTGACCTGTGTATGATTTCCTGGTGGAAGTGACTGCTTTTTAAATGGTTTTTGGTTGTTAATTTACAACTTGATTTTTAATTTGGAATTTATGACTGCTTAAGTTGTGTTTTAATAGCGACATTATCTGGCAAGGTTTAAAAACACCTTGTTTATATGTTACTAAATCACTATCCAAGTAGTGATATATTTTAGGTTTGTTGTCAATGAAATCTCGTGGTCCATTTTGTATTCGTAACGCCGCTGCGGATACATTTGCTATGGTAATTTTCTGTTTTATCTCTGGCATGATCGTAGAAGTGTTTATCTCAGGTATGGCGTTCGAGCAATCTCTTGCTTCACGAACGTTGTCTATTCCGGTAAATATTGCTATTGCTTGGCCTTATGGTGTCTTTCGTGACTGGTTCTTGCGCAATGGTGCAAAGCTTTCACAAAGCTCTTTGATGAAGAATTTGTCCGACCTAATGGCTTACGTGTTATTCCAGTCTCCTGTTTATGCAGGTATCTTGTTGGCAGTTGGTGCTTCAAGCGAGCAGATCGTGACCGCAGTCACCAGTAATGCGGTTATCTCATGTGGTATGGGTGTACTTTACGGTTACTTCCTAGATATGTGCCGCAAATGGTTTCGAGTTCCGGGCTACTCCCAACAAGCGTAGGCACAAAGGCACAATGAAATTTGGTTTGTTTTTGATCTAATGAGTTAATTTGTAATCGAACAAACTGAAAAAGGTACTTTTTTTGATAATGCCCCTTGACCAAAGCAAGCAGAATCAATAAAGTAGCGCCTCGTTGAGCAACAAGCTCGACACAAAATTTGTGGAAGGATGGCTGAGTGGCTTAAGGCGCTCGCCTGGAAAGCGAGTATACGTTTATAGCGTATCTGGGGTTCAAATCCCCATCCTTCCACCACTATTCGAAACCCCAGCAGAAATGCTGGGGTTTTCTCGTTCTAGAAACCCTACAATTCTACGCCTTCTGCACACACTCTCGTATAAGTTGTTGTAATGCTTTCCTGGTCATCATTTACTCTATTTATGCCGATTTAAATAGAATCATATTAGGCGCCTTTTTAACCGATAAAAGCTTGATTTTTTGGTATGGATCTAGATGATCAAGAGTAAGCAATAATATGAATAATCCCACAATCAGGAATCTAATACCCCATGACAGAAACCCTCGTTTCTCCAATGCTTTCCTTTACTATCGCGATCTCATTACTTTTTATCGGTAAAGGTTTGATTGAGCGCTCTGAAGTACTAAGGAAATATTCATTGCCAGAGCCCGTTATTGGTGGCTTTGTTTGTG
Source organism: Vibrio sp. PSi01 (assembly GCF_054960695.1). NCBI lineage: Bacteria > Pseudomonadati > Pseudomonadota > Gammaproteobacteria > Vibrionales > Vibrionaceae > Vibrio > Vibrio sp. PSi01. The sequence goes on along the minus strand of NZ_JBHNYN010000003.1, from coordinate 320,595 downwards.
CTGCGACCGTAGCAGCGCTTTACTATCTGTTTGAAATTCAAATTACATTTAGTTTAGATGTCAGAGATTTTTTGCTTCTCTACTTTTTTGCTGGTATTGGACTTCAAGCGGATATTAAAACGCTGATAAAAGGTGGGCGACCACTGTTCATTTTGCTGTGTCTGGCTACCGTCTTTATCGTGTTGCAAAACGTAGTTGGTATGGTTGTGGCTTCAGGTTTTGGGATGGACGCGAAAGCAGGTTTGTTATCTGGCTCTGTGAGTCTGATTGGTGGCGTTGGTACCACGCTTGCTTGGGCACCCATGTTTGTTGAAGAGTTTGGTATATCTAATGCGTTAGAACTCGGTGTGGCTTCAAATACGGTTGGCTTGATAGCGGCATGTGTAATTGGTGGCCCAATTGCAAACTATCTACTTAATAAGCATAAAATCAACCCATCTAATGAAGAAGATGTGACGGTTGGTGCATTTCAAGAAAGCGAAACACGTACAGAATTGAGTCATTATGGCGTTCTATGGGCATGGTTAATTCTTAACCTCACTCTGATGCTGGGTTACAGCCTGAGTGAAGTTATTGACGCTATGGGTTTGAAACTGCCACTATTCGTTAGCTGTTTAATCGCAGGTATCCTAATCGGTAACGTTGGACGTGCACTATTTAAGAAGCGTCGCACGCAAGAGAAAATCGCTCAAGGCCGTAAAGGATTGGCGATGATCTCTGATATCTGTTTGGGGATGTTCTTGACCATGGCGTTAATGGGGCTACGCATCTGGGATCTTGATGGGTTGTTTGGCTATATCTCTGTTGTCATGAGTATCCAGATTTTGCTTTCCCTGCTATTCACCATCTTTGTCGTCTATTACTTGATGGGAAGAAACTATGACTCAGTGGTGATATGTTCTGGCTTTGGTGGTATTACATTAGGTTCGACCGCTACCGCGATTGTGAACATGACCGCGGTGACCCATCGTTATGGTGCAAGCCCACAAGCATTCATTGTGGTGCCACTAGTGTGTGGTTTCTTTGTTGATTTGATTAACGCACTGGTAATTAGTTTCTTTGTTGGGATGTAGCTATTATCACGAACTATGTTCGTAATTTTATAAGCCTAGCGATACTAGGCTTTTTGTATTTCGCTATGTATTTTGTCTTTATTGATGCGTTTCGTATTCGACTAAATGACTGTTTAGTTCAGAAGGTAATTGGGTGTAATTCGTGTATATACGATCAAAATCACCCAGCTTTGCGACTTTTAGAGCGGCAAAGCGTCCCCATTTACTTGCGTCTGCGACAAGCCAACTTTCTCTACTGTTTTTGATAATTGATTTGGATAGGTCGGCTTCAACTTGTTCATGTTCCATTGCGAAATGGCTATCAGTTACTGAACCACAACCACAAATGCCAATGTCGGCTTCAAAATCTGAGAAGAAGTGAACTACGCTACTTCCCACCATGTCTTGATGTTCTCTTCGGTACAAACCACCCGCTAAATACACTTCAATCTGCTCGTTTGCTTCAAGGATACGAGCGACTTGCAGATTATTGGTGATCACTCGTAATGCCGGCTTTGCCACTAAGTATTGTGCGATACGGGTGACCGTTGTACCAATGCCCATCATAACCGTTGAACCTTCAGGTATCGCGTCTGCGACCGCCATCGCAATACTGTCTTTTGTTTCAGATTCAACACCTGAACGGAATCGATAACTGGTGTTAGTCAATGTTGTCGGTAAGCTGACACCTCCGTGCACTCTTCGCGCCAAACCTTGCTCACACAAGTGATTCACATCACGACGAATGGTTTGAGTGGTTACGGAAAATAGTTCAGCCAAATGATCGATCTGAATGTCTTGGTTCGCTTTAAGTGTTGCGAGTATTTGCTTTTGACGGTGGTTCAGTTCCATAGAAGCTCACTAAAATTTATGTGGTACATCGGTGATGATGTTATCGACACCGAGGTTGAGATATTTGCTGGCCAATAGTGGGTCATTTAGCGTCCATATTTTAAGGATCGCACCAGAAGTCTTGATAGCTTTGGCTATCGGTTCATCAAGGATTCGATGGTCAATGTGAATGCTATATAGGTCAAGCGGCTGGAGTGATTCAAGGCTGAAATCATTCCATACTTCACATATAAATCCTCGTCTAACTTCAGGCATTAGCTCTTGGCAAATACTTAATGCTTCCTTTTTAAAGCTAGAGATCAGCAGTTTTTCAATTGGGAAGTGTTTTTGTTTGATCAATGCGATCACTTCTTTAACTAAAGGCTTGATGGCTTTATCGTTATAAATCTTGATCTCAAGGTTCAGTGTTAAATCAAGTTCGAGACATTTGTCTAACGCTTCATTTAATGTAGGAATTGAAGTGCCTACGAACTCATTACCAAACCAACTGCCAGCATCTAAAGTCTTGAGCATTGTTAGATCTAAGTCGGCAATGTTTCCTGTACCGTTAGTACAACGATTCACCGTTTTATCGTGAAAAACCATAGGGATACCGTCGGCACTGAGCTGGGTATCAATTTCAACCCAGTTAGCGCCTACTTTTTCCGCTTGCTCAATACTGGCTAAGGTATTTTCTGGTGCTAAAGAAGCGGCACCACGGTGGGCTGTAAGCATAATTTATTCTCGATGTTCATTTGAAAATTTAGGAGACAGTAGCTCCACTTTATTACAGATTTATTATTTACCTTCTATATCGAGCTATTTTAAATGAGATCTAGCTAAAATAAGTTGTATAGAGTTTGTACAATAGTGAGACCTCATCCTCAGTGTGTTCAGGTTACTAAGATAAATGTTCATATGAATGTAATAATTCACTTACATACTCTACGAAAACTTAATAACACCCTCTATATTTAGACAAGATAGCCACGATAAGGTGATTTAAAAATGAAAAAGCTATTAGGTACAGTAATTATGGCGGCAACGTTGCTTGTTGGTTGTGGTGAAGCTGACAAGGCTGGAACTGAAGTCAAAGACGATCCGATCAACATCAACATGAGCCTTGTGTTCACTCAAAATGAGTTATTAACACAGGAGCTAATTAAAGCGACCGATAAAATTCGAGAAAGAACCGATGGTTCTGTAAACATTAAAGTTTTCCCTGGTGGTCAATTACCGGTTTATAAAGACAACTTGGAGCAAGTCGTTAACGGCGCAAACTGGATTGCCGTTGAGGATTTAACCTACCTAGGCGATTACGTACCCGACTTTGCAGCACTGGCAGGCCCAATGTTGTACAACACGTATGATGAATACTTAGCGATGATGGATACGGAATTTGTCGCGGGCTTGAAGGTTAAAGCTGAAGAAAAAGGCATTAAAGTATTGAATGCTGACTACATGTTTGGGTTCCGTCACATGATCACCAATAAAGAGATCGTGAACTCTAAAGACATGAAAGGGATGCGTATCCGTGTTCCACAAAGCCAGTTGTTTATCAGCACGCTTTCAGCAATGGGGGCGGCTCCAGCTTCTCTGCCATTCCCAGAAACCTATGCAGGTGTTCAACAAGGCGTTGTTGACGGTCTTGAAGGTTCTATCCTGACGATGTACTCAACTAAAATCTACGAAGTAGCGAAGAATATGTCTTTGACTAAACACTTCCTAGGCACGGTTGGTATCTACATTTCACCGACTCTTTGGGACAAGTTTACGCCAGAGCAACAGCAAATCGTCAATGAAGAGCTCGAAGCAGGCGCAGAATCTAATACTGCAGAGCTAGTTAAACTGGATGTTGAATACACGCAAAAACTTGAAGAGCTAGGTGTTACGTTTAATGAAGTTAACTCTGACGAGTTCAATGAGTTGACGGCTGACGTATACAACCAATTCCCAACATGGAGCGAAGGCATACACGCAACGATCATGAAAGAGTTGGAAACGATTCGAGCTGCACAGTAACTCTGCGAATGTAGATTAATTCGTTAATGAAAACGGCCTGATTCCCTTCAGGCCGTTTTATTCCTGAAGTAACCGACGTTATGTTGGATATTTCACAGGAGAAGTCTTTTGTTTTTATTGAAAAATATTGAAGAAATCCTCGCCTCTATTGCTATTTCGATTACCGTTCTAGTAGTCATTATTAATGTTGTTTTACGTTATGGCTTTGGATTTGTTGTCCCATGGAGCGAAGAACTCTCAGTTATTTGCTTCATATGGGCTGTCTATTTAGGCATTAGTTCCTGCTATAAACACAAGCTCCACATGGGTGTTGATGTGGTGGTAGCCATGCTGCCGGAAAAAGCCAAAACCCCGTTTAGGTTATGTGTTTCCCTCTTCCTACTGGCTCTTAACATCTTGATGGCTGTTCTGAGTTATCAATACCTGATGTTATCTAACAAGGTAACGCCAGTGATGGGCATGTCATATTTTGCTATCAATGGTGTGCTGTTAGTTTGTTTTTCATTGATGGCAATCCACACTGTTCGATTCATCGTCAGCGATATTGCTTCTCTAAAGCGCTCTTTTAAGTAGGTACGATTAATGGAAAGCTATCTTCCAATCCTCATTCTTTTTGTTCTGTTTCTATTGAATATACCCATTGCGTTTTCATTGATCGCATCGGCAATGGTGTACTTTCTCTTTATCAATGACTCAATTCCCGTCAGCTTGGTAATGCAGCGCTTTATTAGCTCGACAGAGTCATTTCCATTGTTGGCTATTCCATTCTTTATCATGGTTGGTTCGGTGATGAACTATGCGGGGATCAGTAAAAGCTTACTGGCTTTTGCAGATTCGATGATTGGCCATAAAACGGGCGGTCTCGCGCAGGTTAATGTGGCGCTGAGTACGTTAATGGGCGGTATTTCTGGCTCTGCGAATGCCGATGCCGCGATGCAATCGAAGATTCTTGCGCCTGAAATGACCAAGCGTGGTTATGATCTGCCATTTACAGCTGCAGTGACGGCGGCGTCATCAAGTATCAGCCCTGTTATTCCACCGGGTATTAACTTAATCATCTTTGCGCTGTTAGCGAATGTCTCCGTTCATCAGATGTTTATTGCTGGCTATGTACCTGCATTTTTGATGGCGTTATCGCTGATGGTGACAATCGCGTTTATCGCACGCAAGCGTCGTTATAAGCCTTCTCGTTCTGAGCCTGCTTCTGCGAAAGAGCGTTTTCATTACTTTCTAAAAGCGATTCCCGCGTTACTGATTCCATTCGGCATTATTCTTGGTATGCGTTTTGGTTTGTTTACACCGACAGAAGCGGGTGCAATCGCAGTATTGCTTTGTGCGATTATTGGTATTTTTGTTTATCGTCAACTTGGCCTAAGACATATCCCGCTAATCATGCGTGAAACGGTGCAGGGTACGAGTAGCGTGATGTTCATTATTATCGGAGCGATGGTCTTCGGTTACTACATGACCCTAGAGCAAATCCCGCACAATGTCGCGTCTGCTTTGATAGAGCTCACCGACAACAAGTTAGTCTTGCTGTTGTTGATTAACGTACTGCTATTAGTGGTTGGCATGTTCATCGAAGGCGGCGCTGCAATGATCATACTCACGCCATTGCTGCTTCCTGCTGTGCTTAACCTAGGCGTTAACCCGGTTCATTTCGGCATTATCGTGATTGTGAATATCATGATTGGTGGTGTGACTCCGCCATTTGGTTCGATGATGTTTACGGTTTGCTCGATTTTAAAAGTTCGTATGGTCGACTTCGTGAAAGAAGTGGCTCCGTTGTTGCTAGCACTACTCACGGTTCTGATGTTGCTGACTTTCTCTGAAAGCTTAGTGATGTTTTTACCGAATTTGCTTTAACACTGTTTTGTGATTAATTATTTAGAGGTGTAGAAATGAATTCGGTATCGAATGAATTGAACCCAAAATGGAAAAACATAGATTGGGTGTTAACCGATGTGGATGACACCTTAACATGGCAAGGTCAATTGCCACCGGAAACCCTAATAGCACTGAGTAAACTTCGTGATTCGGGGAGAAAAGTGGTTGCAGTAACAGGCGCTTGTGCCGGTTGGTGTGATCACATTGCTCAGTTGTGGCCTGTTGATGCGGTTCTCGGTGAGAACGGTGCGTTTATTCTGGAAAAGAAAGGCGGCTTTCTTACGTTGCGCTCTGATATCCCTTTACCAGAAGTCAGTGCCAACCAGAGTAAACTAAAAGAACAAGTATTGGCTATTTTGAGCGATTACCCAGGGCTCAATTTAACGCTAGATCAGTCTTATCGTTTGTGTGAGGTAGCGATCGATATTGGTCAAAATCGTCCAAAAGTCGACGACGCTATTATTGAAGAAATCGTAACTAAGATTCACGAGCTAGGCGCTCACGCTACAGCAAGCTCTATTCACATTAATGCTTGGTATGGTGAGCACTCTAAGAAAGCGACATCGACTGCTTTTCTTAAGGAGAAGGGGCTATCTAACCAAGAGATAGTTGAACGTAGTTGCTATGTGGGAGATTCGATGAACGACCAATACATGTTTGAAATTTTGCCTAACAGTGTCGGTGTGGCGAATATTCAGCATTACTGGAACCGTTTAGAGCATCATCCATCAGTGGTGATGAGCAAGCCGGGTGGGTACGGTTTCGCTGAGTTTGTCGATAAGCTGCTTGCCATAAAATAGCTCGTGGCTGTAGTCTTTGAACTGTCGACTATAGACATCAAACACAACTCACTTCTTTACTGAATTGAGTTGTGTTTTTGTTTTATGAAGATGTGTATGTTCACTTTTTGTATAGCGTTTTTGCCTGCTTTGAATGCTTTTCTTGGTGACTCAGCCCACAACTTCCAAACTTGCCGCGCTGCCATCTCAATTCCTAGATGGGTAAATTAGAGAATTATGAGAGGCTTACTTTGTGTTAGTCGAACCACAAGGAAGTTGAATGCACCACTTTAATATTCGAGCACTTGAATATCTGAATGCGTTATCAAAATATGGGTCACTACGCAAGGCATCAACGATGATGAACGTTGATCCTGCGGCGATGAGTCGAATGCTGACGCAGCTCGAAGCGCAAGCGGAAATGAAAGTATGGGAACGTAATAATCGACAGTCGCTTTTAACAGAAGCGGGTAACGAGCTACTGAATTACTACCGTTCAATCGTTCGGGGAGAGACGGCGTTAATAACTCGGCTAACTAAGCTGAAAAACCTGAAAGGTGGCAATGTCAGTATCGCAATTGGTGAAGGTTTTATAACCAACTTGGTTTCTCAGCCGATGCAAACTTTCATGACTCGTTATCCGGATATTAATTTGTCGATTGAGATTGCTGGAGCGTTAGATGCGGTTAAAATGCTGGAAGATCAACAGATAGATTTTGCGATTACCTACGCGTCTGCTCCACACCCTAAATTGCATTCACACGTTGAGCGTAGTCATCCGTTGGAGCTTATCGCTCCCAAAGGGCACTTTTTGACGATGAAAGAAGCGCCAGTAACACTTCAAGACGTTAAAGATGTTTCTGTCGCATTAATCGATAACTCGACTGGCATGGGACGGTTAGTGAAGCATGCAGAACAAATGTCTCACCTTACTTTGCAACCAAAGCTTCAAACTAACTCGGTAACAGCTCTCACTAACTTTGTGTCAGCAGGGTTGGGCGTCACGTTTATGCCAAAGCTTACCGTGCTTGATGAGATTAAATCGGGGCAAATCGAAGTGGTGATCACAGAGTTGGAAATGTTTTCGAAAGCGACCGTTAAGGTTCAGTCTTTAAAAGGCAGAGCACTGACGCTTCAAGCCGAAACGCTGTTAGATTTCTTACTCGAGAATGTGACGTTTTTGAGTCATGATGCTTATAATATTTAGGTTGATATAGAGATGCTCTAAATCGTTACCTTTGTGTATTTATTCATAGCTTACCAGTTCGTGTCTTCCTATAGTTAACTCTCTAACGGTATGAGCAACTTATTCTTCCACTTAACTACAAGTTAACTACGTACTCAACCTCACAGTTCTAAACTTCTGGGGTGGCCTCTAAGCTAAATTGACTTTTTATCAACAGTTTAACTATTGTTAAGTCAACGCCTGGCGAATAAGTTACAAGCCATTAACGAAAGTAGTATCTGAATTGAAAGCGGTGCCCAGAAAATTGAGTTTTTGCTGGGCATTAGGGGAAGAGCATGGAAGTTATTGTTATTGGTAGTGGCGTTATTGGATTGACCAGTGCTTGGTATCTAGCGAAAGAAGGGCACTCTGTCACGGTAATCGACCGCCAAGATTCTAGTGGTAAGGAAACCAGCTTTGCTAATGCTGGCCAAATCTCTTACGGTTATTCTTCACCATGGGCTGCTCCTGGTATTCCATTAAAAGCAATGAAGTGGCTCACTCAAGAGCATGCACCTTTGAAAGTGAAACCGTCACTGTCTCCTGACTTAGTTTCTTGGGCGACTAAGATGCTCACCAACTGCAATGAAGCCAAGTACGCCCAGAATAAATCGCGCATGTTGCGGGTAGCCAACTACAGCCGAGATTGCCTGACTCACCTAAGAACCAGTGAAGACTTGGTTTATGAAGGTAGGCAGAAAGGTACATTGCAAGTGTTTCGCAGCGAGAAGCAATTGGACTTCATTCAGCAGGATATGAAGCTGTTAAAAGAGAGTGGGATCGAACATTCTCTGTTTGATGTCGCTCAGTGTTTAGCTGTAGAGCCGGGTTTAGCAGATGTTAAAGATAAGCTCGTTGGCGGCCTTTATCTACCTCACGATGAAACGGGCGATTGTCATCAGTTCTGTTTAAATTTGACCGAGAAAGCCAAGAGGTTGGGAGTCCGGTTCGAATTTGATACCGAAGTGGTTAAGTTAAATCATCAGAATCAAATTATTGAAAGCATCACCACCACCCAAGGTGAATTTAAAGCGGACGCTTATGTGGTGGCTTCTGGCAGTTACTCTCGAGATCTCCTTAAGCAGGTCAACCTGACAATTCCTGTGTATCCAGTGAAGGGGTATTCGTTGACATTGCCTATCATTAATGAAGAGAAATCACCAACCTCTACCGTGATGGACGAAACCTACAAAGTCGCGATGACCCGATTTGATGACCGTATTCGGATTGCAGGTACCGCTGAGCTGGCTGGTTTCGACTACCATATTCCTGAAAAACGCAAAGCTACGATAGATATGGTGATAAAAGATCTTTTCCCTCAGGCGGGGGATTTTACTAAGGCAGAATATTGGACAGGGTTAAGGCCAATGACACCCGACGGCACGCCTATTATCGGTAAAACGCCAATCGAAAACCTATTTACGAATACAGGACATGGGACGCTAGGTTGGACAATGGCGTGTGGCTCGGGAAAGTTGTTAGCGAGTGTGGTCAGTGGCTCTACAACTGATATTAAAGCCGATGATTTGAATATTGCTCGTTACTTGTAACTGAATGATGTCATGGTCGAGCCAGTATCTTCATCGTTAAGAATGGGGTACTGGCTCAAGTTTTATATCGAATATTTATCTCGTGGTTGTTTCTAATACATGAGTGAAGCGCTCCCACGATTTCTGGTCGGCCTCTTGTTGATAGTTATTTGAGCCGAACACGGTAAATGCGTGCGGAGCACCACTGTAGGTGATCATTTCATGTGGGACTTTGGTTGTTTCAAGTTGAGCTGCGAGGTTGCCAAAATCTTCCATTGATATCATGGCATCAGCGGTTCCGTGGAACACAACAACTGGCGCTTTTGTCTGAGAGTAATCTTGTCCTTTTGGTGTCGATAAGCCACCGTGGAAGGTGACGTAAGCCTTGGAGGATATACCTGCTCTCGCGGCCTCCAATACGGCTGCGCCACCAAAACAATACCCCATCATCACGTTGTTATCTAAGTTACCACCTAGCTTTTCCGCTTCCATGGCTCCAGCATTGAGCAGCGTACGCATTTTTTCTCTGTCTTGATACAATTCGCCTGTGTGTTGCTTTTTGTCTTTCACTTTGGTTGGACGAATGTCTTTACCAAATAGATCGATGGCGAACACGTTGTACCCCAGTTCATTGAGCATCTCGGAACGTTTCTTTTCGTAGTCGGTTAAGCCATCCCAATCATGTATTAGCAGCACCAAAGGCGCTTGGTCGCTGGCTTCACTCCAATAACCTTCATAGTCCACACCGTCAACTTGGTAAGTAACGTTTTCTCCAGAAATCACAGAAAAGGGAAGTAGAGCTGCAAGTAAACTTAGCGTAGTGAGTGTTCGCATGCGTTAATCCTTTAGATGACAAATGATAATTCAATCAAAAGTATAGATAACGCTAGGATTCTCGCCAGATTCCTTCTTCATATTTGATGTTTGATGTTTGATGTTTGATGTTTGATGTTTGATGTTTGATGTTTGATGTTTGATGTTTGATGTTTGATGTTTGATTTTTAAGGTAGACATAGAGTGATAGTACGATCAATAAAAAGCCACCGTGATGAGATGCTGTGGCTATTTGATTATGAGAGAGGGTAAAAAACGACTACCAAGATGCGTTGTTACTGTTGCTGAAGATATCAGGGTACTTGCGTTGATAGCGTGGCAGCATAGATTCATTACCTAATATGCCACCTTGATGGACATAGATAATGGTTTTAGTCAGGTTGTCTTGTTGCCACTGTTCTAAGCATTGCCACATTAATGGGTCATAAAGTAGATCAAACTCAATATCGGTTTGTTCTTGAAGATCCAACCAAGTTTGATAATCCTTTTTATATAATTTACCAAAGTGATGTTTAGTTTTGAGCGGTAAGATCTGTGGATGGTCGGCTTCACCAAGTTCATTGAATTGCTGCGTTAAATAGTCGCTACCACCAACACAGGCGCAAGTTAATACAGGGATGTTATGTAACTTTAAATGTTTATGAAGGTAGAGTGCAGTAGCACCTGTGCCTGCTGGCAAGGCAACGACGAACTCATGTTGACTTTCGAAACGTGTCCAGCTGAGTATTTCCATCGCCAGTTGTTTTACGCCATATTCAGACAGTTGAGAGCGTCCACCTTCAGGTAGCACAATACAATGGCAGTCAGGTTGTCTAACTTGTTCAATGTACTCTTTTGGATGCAGCTGCGACCCAGCATCTCTCACTGAAATGACTTTAGCGCCCAAGTCTACAGCGCCACGATAGTTACCGATTGGGCGTTCATGTAGCCATTGAGGCAGGTGGTCGACGTAGAACTCAAGGGTCCATCCTTTAATCTTTGCCAGTGCAGCGAGAGAGAATAGCGAATTAGCTTGCGCAGAACCGTAGCTGATTAAGGTTGTCGTATTAGGGTGTTCGTCTTCGAGAAGTTTCATGAACTTTCGCGCTTTATTGCCGCAAAAATGAGAGTGGAGCTGATCGTCACGCTTCAAGAAAAAGGTGTGGTCGTTGTATAGATGTTGAGTTACAGGGCTATTATTTAGTTTCATTGCACTTAAACAAAATGCTGACTAAGAAGCCAGCATTTTTATATCAAATAGGACTAATGAGTATCTAGTAGCCTACAAGCGCTGTAAACCAACTAAATCAAGTTTTCATTGGATATCGAGTTCGATGTTAAGAGTTTACTTGCTCAGTTGCTATCGACGTCGATGAAGCTGAGCTCGTTTCAAAGGTGATCTTGGCGCTACATCCACCTCCATTACGATTGACGAGCTCAAAGCCCCAATGGAAGCGTTGGCATAAGTCGTCGACGATCAATAAACCTAATCCATGGCCATTGGGGTTGTACTGTTCCTGTAAGCCTTCACCTTGGTCTTCAATCATAATACTTTCTTCGGACAAAGAAACCATGACAGTGCCACTATTGGTCGCTGCAATGGCATTCCTTAATAGGTTGCCGACCAGCATATTCATGATAGCACTGGTGGCTTGAATGGTGGGTTCTGATTGAACCTGTAAGGATACTTCTATTTGTTTGTCATTTGCCTGTAACGAGTTCTTCGAAATGATGCTTTCTAACTCTTGTTGGCAAAATAAGCGCAGCGGCGCGTCATCACTGTTTCTTTCATAACGCACAAGGCCCAGTAAGGCATCGACCATTTCTGACATCTGTACAATCGCATCATCTATCCGTTCGACCTGACGAGATTGAAACTCCGTTGTTTCGCTTCTTAGTAATAACTTGTTTGCACCACGAGCAACCGTCAGTGGCGTTCTTAACTCATGACTAGAGTATCGAGCAAAGGCTTGTTCTCGTTTGAGTAATGAATTAATTTCACGACGATATTGATTCAGCTGATCAGTTAATTGGCGAAACTCAACGGCGGCGTTATCACTTACACCGAACTCTTCACTTAGGTTTAATTTATTTGTCTCGAGTTGCTCTGAAAGTAAGTTGAAAGGTTCTATCAGTCGTTTCGATAATCGATAGAGCAAAGCGCCAAAGCTAAAAATTAAAATGGAAAGTAATGTTAAAACGAATGTTGTTGCGTACACTAATTCGTCATGGCTAAACTCGACGCGGTCAACTTCAGATAAAAGGATGATTGGATAGGTTTTCCCTTTGTCAGAATACTCACCGACATACACCATTCGTGAATCAGGCTCTTCTCCTACCTCACCAACAAAGCTCTCTTTACCTTCAATGTATTTCCGGTATTCGATAGGGATGAATGAAGGGTCATTGTATGCCATGGTAAGACCATCGATGCGAATTTTACCACTCTCCCCTGACTGAAATTGCTCAACCGCATAGTTTCGGTCAATCAAGATACGTCTTTCGCCCACCCGATCTTCTGATAGATAAAGTGCAGACATAAACACTATGTAGGTAAAGACCGAGACAATGACCGCCATTGCCCCAAAGAAAACCGCTAGGCGGCCAGTTAGAGTTTTAGTGCTAGTGAGAACGTTCAAAATCAATTTGAAGACTCCAAACGGAATCCTACTTTAGGGACAGTAATCAACATTTGGTTGTTAAAGGGCTTGTCGAGTTGGTTTCGTAATTGATAGATGTGACTCCGTAACACATCGTTATTGGGCTCGTCTTCCTCCCAAAGCTGGTATGAGATAGCTTCACGAGTGACCACTTCAGGTGCACTTTGGCACAGCATCTCAAGTATGGTGTAAGTCGTTGGGTTGAGTGCGAGCAGTTTGTCTTGACGGTAAGCTTTACGGGTTTTTTGATCGATGGTGAGTTCATCGAATTGAAGTTTAGAAGAGGCTACTTTTCCGCGGTAGCGACGAACTAATGCGTTCATTCTCGCTTCCAAAATATCCAAATCAAAAGGCTTAGTGAGATAGTCATCGGCACCATGTGCAAAACCCTTCAACATATCTTCGCGGCTATCCAAGGCGGTCAGCATCAGAATCGGTGTCGCATTGCCTTGCTCTCGTAATTTATTACAAAGCGTTAGGCCGTCCATTCTCGGTAACATTAGATCCAATAGGATGATATCAAATGAGTTTTCCATTGCGAGCTGCAGTCCAAGTTCGCCATTGTCCGCGTAATCGAGTTCCATACCAATACACTCAAAATAATCAAATAAGACCCCGGCAATTTCACGGTTATCTTCGACTAATAGAACTCGTTTCATTTTGATTCTCATACAGAAATAGACGGTAACATTATCCTGAGTGAGCGTGAAAAATATGTCAATAACATAACTTTCACTTATGGGCGAGTAGATTGACTGCAGATTAGTCAATGGAAGAATGTATTATGTCTGAACTTCATATTAGCCGCCCTAAGATATCTACATCGCAGATCAACCCTGCTGTATCTCTGTCTATTATTGTGCCTTTTTACGATGAGCAAGAGGTGTTGGAAGAGTTCCACTCTAGGCTCACTAAAGTTCTTGATAGCTTGCCGATCACGAGCGAGATCGTTTATGTCGACGATGGAAGTAAAGACAACAGCTTGGAGTTGGTGAGTTCATTCACTTCAATCAATAGCTCAATTTCTGTTATCGGTTTAAGCCGTAATTTTGGCAAAGAATCAGCGATGAGCGCAGGCCTTGAGCACTGTCGTGGACAAGCGGTGATTTTGCTAGACGCTGACTTACAAGATCCACCCGAACTGATCCCGCAAATGATTGCCAAGTGGCGCGAGGGTTATGACGTCGTCAATATGCAGCGTAGCCAGCGCGACGGTGAAACATGGTTTAAGAAGTTTTCAGCAGCGAGCTTTTACAAAGTAATGAATGTGGCTGCGAAGATCGATGTTCCTGAGAATGTGGGTGATTTCCGACTGTTAAGCCGAGAAGTTGTCGACCATATTAATCAACTTCCAGAACGTAACCGTTATATGAAAGGCATTTTCTCATGGCCGGGTTTCCGACAAGCAACGCTCCAATTTAAGCGTGATGCTCGCTTCTGTGGTGAGACCAAATGGAACTACCTGAAGCTTATTGGATTGGCGATGGATGGCATTACCTCGTTCTCAATTCGACCACTGCGCCTTGCTACAGCATTGGGTGGCTTAGTCGCGCTGACTGCTTTTGTGTATGGAATGGTCATCGTGTTTAAAACCATGATGTTTGGTGAGCCAACCACGGGTTATCCATCAATGATGGTCGTACAACTGGCTCTTGGCGGCATTCAACTCCTGAGTATTGGTTTAATGGGGGAGTACATAGGTCGTATTTTCATTGAAACCAAGAATCGCCCTCTTTATCTGATCCAATCGGTGGTCGATACCCCTGCATTAAAAACACATTTTAAATTAGAGGAGTCAGCATGAGCCTGAACCGAACACACCTATGGTATTTGTTGGCTTTTGCACTGATTTTAAGACTTTTATCTTTGGCGACATACCCGTTAATGGACACCACCGAAGCGCGCTACGGGGAGATGGCTCGCTTGATGGTTGAAACTGGGAATTGGTTAACGCCTCAGTTTGATTACGGCATTCCTTTCTGGGGCAAGCCACCGTTGTTCACATGGATGAGTGCGGCTGGTATTGAGTTGTTCGGCCTGAGTGAGTTTGCTGTGCGTGCTCCGCATTGGTTAGCTGGTTTTACGACGATTTTGCTGGTTGCGTACATGGCTAAGCGAACCGGTCAAAGTGCCTTGGTCGCTGCAGTTGTATTGGCGACATGCGGCATTTTCTCTATCGCGGCAGGTGCCGTCATGACAGACATGGCATTAACGTTAGCTATGACTATTGCGATGCTGGGCTTTTACTTATGTTGGCTAGGTGGAGAGGATTGGGAAAGAGAAGGAAGTCCGCAGCCTAATGGAGTTTTGTGGGGCTATGTCGGCTTTATTGGGTTAGCACTAGGTCTGCTTGCAAAAGGGCCTGTTGCAATTGTCATTATGGGGATCGCTGTATTCCCTTGGTTGGTTTTACAACACGGCTTGTTTGGTGCTTTTAAAGTACTTTGGCAACGCTTTCCATTGTTGTCTGGCTTAGGTGTGATGCTAGTGATCGCTTTACCTTGGTACATCATGGCCGAAATGGCAACACCGGGTTTTATTGATTACTTCATTGTTGGCGAGCACTTTAAGCGTTTTGTGGTGAGTGGTTGGGAGGGAGATTTATACGGTTCTGCACATGATCAAGCGAGAGGTATGATCTGGGTATTCTGGATTCAAGCTGCTGTCCCTTGGTCGCTTGTATTACCTGTATTGGCGTTTACTCGACGTAAGAAAATTGCAGAGATTAATGCCAAAAATCGTGGGTTATTTTCCTTCCTTGTGTGTTGGTTAATTTCACCTCTGATTCTTTTTACTATGGCGGGAAATATTCTTCCCGCTTATGTGTTGCCGGGTATTCCAGCCCTTGGTTTACTGGTCGCGATACTTGTTGTGGAAAAAGATAAGAAGTGGTTTTCGAGCGTAGCTTTAGTTCTGCCAGTGTTGCTGATGATTGCGATGGTTTACCTAAACTTAGGTAAGGCGAACGAGAAGAGTGACCGTATTATCTTCGAACAGATCACCGATTCAGCGCCAAGTTTTTATGTAGGAAAACGACCGTTCTCTGGGCAATTTTATAGCCAAGGACAAGCGAAAAAGCTACTTGATGTAGAGCAACTAGACGGAATCGACAAGTTCTATTTGATAGGTAAAAGGGTGGAAGTAGAAACCAAGATTAAAGACAACGCGTTAACCTGTATTTTGGAACCTACGGTGAAAATAAAACGCGCTTTGTTCAGCTGTCATAGCCAAGCGAGCAAACCAACTTTGTCGTTGAGTCATATTAAAAGCCAAAGTGATGTTCAGCGTTAACTCAGGGCTACGAATGCTCAATAACAAGCTGCAGATACACAGTCAAAGGCTGCAGTCCCATCACAAGATGGTTCGGTTCGCAGTGGTTGGTGTTGGCGGTTTTGTTGTTGATTGCTTAGTGTTTGCATTGCTTCATTACGTCTTTGGAGTACCCCTAATGATTGCACGAATTGGTTCTTTCATTGCCGCTGCAACGACCACATGGTTTGGTAATCGCGTGCTTACTTTTGGGTTTAGAGGGCAGGGTAATTGGTCTGAAAAATTGATTCAGTGGCAAAAATTCATGTTTTCGGCATCGATATCTGCAGTACCTAATATACTGTGCTTCAAACTAATGACGGGTCTGCTTCCCCCTATTACTGGGGTTGTATTTATCGCAATGGCCGTCGGCACCTTGGTTGGTATGGTGACTAACTACCTGTTCAGTCAATATTGGGTATTTACTCGTTAGGCAAGTAAATGGAAGGCAAGCCATCCAATGACTTGCCTTCCATTTAAGGTGATTGCTAAGCGAGGAGAACGGTAGCTTTGACTCTGCTATTTTCCTGTGTTTGCCCGTTTGGGCTGGGTTTGTTTTGTTTTAGCGACTTCTAACTGCCAGTTTTTGATTGTGTAGCAAATTAAACCTAAACAAAGCCCCCAAAATGCGCTGGCGACTCCGGCAAAGTTAATCCCAGATGCGGTCAGTAAAAAAGTGAATAACGCCGCTTCTCTATGTGTTTCATCCGAAAGTGCGGTTGTTAAGCTGTTAGCCAATGTCGGTAGCAAAGCTAGCCCAGCGATAGCTACGATGATGGATTGAGGAACAGACGAAAACAGAGAGACAAAGGTTGTTCCGAATACTCCTGCCAATAAATAGAAACCGCCTACAGCTAAAGCCGCTTTGTAGCGGCTCTTCGGGTTCGGATCCGCGTTTGGGCTCATACATATTGCCCCTGTCAGTGCCGACAAATTAAAAGCAAAACCGCCAAATGGCGCAAGCAATAAACCGGTAACGCCTGTTGTGGTTATAATTCGAGATGCTGGTGGGTTATAACCATTGGCTTTTAATACGGCGAAACCCGGTAAGTTCTGGGATGCCATTGTCACAATAAATAGGGGAATCCCTACACTCAATAAAGATGACCAGTCAAAATCGGGTGTGATGAACATAGGTTGAGTCAGCGTTAAGTTCACATTCGATAAATCCAACTTTCCCGCGATGCCACTCATCATGGCTGCGAGTAGTAGAATAAAAGGTATCAAAAGATTCCCAAACCTAGGTTTAGCGAGAATATAAGCGGCTAGCATAGTGCTGATGATGACAGCTTCTTGAGACATAGAAGAAAACATTCCGATGCCAAACATCCACAACACACCAGCTAACATTGCAGAGGCGATTGACGTAGGTATTCGCTTAAGAAGTGTTTCAAAAACCCCTGTTAGACCTGTAATGGTGATGAGGAGCGAACTAAATAGGAAGATCGCGACGGCTTGTTCTACGGTGAGTCCATCCAGCGATGAGATGAGTAAAGCCGCACCCGGTGTAGACCAAGCCGTCACAATCGGTTGCTTATATCGCCATGACAGTAGAAGAGTTGACATGCCCATACCTATTCCAAGTGCCCAAAACCAAGATGCAATTTGCTCTTGATTCGCGCCAGCACTGCTAGCAGCTTGGAAAATGATCGCCGCCGCACTCGCATAACCGATAAATACTGCAATGAAACCAGTACTGATGTGAGAAAACTTAACTTGATCCATATTAACCACTCTCGTTGTGCGTTATAACATACATAGGAGTAACTTAGCACTTGTGCGTTATAGCGCACAAGTGCTATTTGTATAAACTTGTTCGTAATAGCTATTCGTAACAATTTAATATACGAGCAAACTCAAATAGGTAGATGAACGAAAACATGTCGAAAAACGTTAATACAGAAGACCGCTTGAATGTAATGGGTAGCCTGAATGCCGAAGGTCGTTTGAAAGCAGATGAAGTTTCGAATGCAGGAGAAGCTTTAAGTGTACAAAATAACTTGAACGTGAAAACCGAATTACAGGTAAGCCAAAATCTAAAGCGGATTCGTAAAGAAAAAGGATGGAGCCTCGATGCGACCGCGAAAGCGACTGGGGTAAGCAAAGCTATGCTTGGTCAGATTGAGCGTGGTGAGTCTAGTCCAACGGTCGCAAAACTATGGCAAATAGCTACTGGGTTTAATGTGTCATTCTCAAGTTTGATTTTGCCTTCTTCAAACAACGAACTGGTGAGCTTGTTCCGAGATGCGAATATATTACGCGACGAAAGCTTGAAGGACGGTTTCTCGGTAAGTGTTGTGTTCCCTTTTGAGCCATCTGTAGGCTTCGAATTGTATGAGCTTAGGTTGGCAGAAAACTATCAACATTTCTCTGAACCTCATAGTGCCGGTGTGACGGAGCATATTTTGTGTATTTCAGGTCAAATGGCGGTTTTCTTTGATGATAGTTGGCATGAGTTAAGCTCGGGACAAGCCGTTCGTTTTAATGCAGAACAGCGTCATGGTTATAAAAATACAGGGCAAGAAAAAGCCATTTTCCACAATATTATCCATTACCCTAATCAATGGCAGCGGTCATAGTTGGTGGAACTCAAGATAATGTCGTCATGTTTCAAGATACAAAAAAGCGCAGCTAAATAGCTGCGCTTTTTATTAATATGATAACCAAGTAAATGAAGTCGCTATGGCTATATTAACGCTGTGTTGCGCGTTGGCGATTCTTGCCGTTACTCGCAGGTTTACCACCTTGACCATTGCCCGCTTTACTGCGGTTTGGCTTGCTATTTCCGCCGCTATTGCCTTGCGATTGCTGGCTACCAGGGGCTTTTTTGATGAAGCCAGTCGCTGGTTTATTACCATTACCGTTCTGCTTTCCGTTACCCTGATTGCCGTTGTTTTGGCTACCTGTTGGCTTCTTACCACCCGGTTTAGGCTTATTGCCACCAGGCTTAGAATGGTTACGTGGGCTTTCGCCGCCAAGACCCGGTTGAGCTTTACTGTGCTTAGTTGCAAAACGTTGTGAGCCGTGACGACCAGATTTACGACGTTGTGCCGGTGTTTGCGCATCAAAGTCTTCTGCGGGTACTAGGCAGTTTGCTTTGTCACCAATTAGGTGCTGTTTACCCATGCTGATCAGCGCTTCACGGATGATTTTCCAGTTTTCAGGATCGTGGTAACGAAGCAGAGCTTTATGCAGACGACGTTGACGATCACCTTTCGGTACAGGAACATCTTCACGCTTTTTATATTTCACGCGTTTCAGAGGGTTAGTCTCTGAGTAGTACATCGACGTTGCATTACACATTGGCGATGGATAGAAGTTCTGTACTTGGTCACACTCGTAGTTGTGCTTTTTAAGCCACATTGCAAGGTTAAGCATATCTTCATCTTCTGTGCCCGGGTGAGCAGAGATGAAGTAAGGAATTAAGTACTGTTTCTTACCGGCTTCAGCGCTGTACTTCTCGAACATCTCTTTGAAACGATCGTAAGTGCCCATACCCGGCTTCATCATCAGATCCAGCGGGCCTTTTTCAGTATGCTCTGGAGCAATCTTCAAGTAACCACCAACGTGGTGAGTCACAAGCTCACGAACGTATTCTGGAGATTCAATCGCTAAGTCGTAACGTACACCAGAAGCGATCATGATCTTCTTAACGCCCGGTACTTTTCTCGCAGAGCGGTACAGGTCGATGGTGTGTTGATGGTCTGTGTTTAGCTTTTCACAGATTTTCGGGAACACGCATGATGGACGACGACAGTTAATTTCTGCTTTTGGATCTGAACAACCTAAACGGTACATGTTCGCCGTTGGGCCGCCCAAGTCAGAAATAGTACCTGTGAAGCCCGGTACTTTATCTTTAATGTCTTCGATTTCATCCAAGATAGATTCTTTCGAACGGTTCTGAATGATACGACCTTCGTGCTCTGTGATTGAACAGAAAGAACAACCACCAAAACAACCACGCATGATGTTAACCGAGGTTTTGATCATGTCGTATGCAGGGATTTTCGCTTTGCCGTACATAGGGTGCGGAACACGCTTATAAGCAAGGCCAAACACGTAGTCCATCTCTTCTGTGGTCAATGGAATTGGCGCTTGGTTAACCCAAAGTTCGCGATCTCCGTGACGTTGGATTAGAGCTCGACCTGAGTACGGGTTTGTCTCAAGGTGCAGAATACGGCTAGCGTGAGCGTAAAGAATACGGTCATTGTTTAGCTTTTCGTAGCCTGGGATACGAACCGCTGTTGTTTTTGCATCGTGGCGAGAAGGACGAATCGTAATCGGTTGTGCTTTTACTTCTTCTTTTTCGTCTTTCTTGGTATCACACTGCGTTTCAACTTCGTATGGGTTAACCGGAACATACGCTTTGTTCGGTTTTTCGATACGAGAAGAGTCAATGATCTTGAAGCCTTCAGGGGCTGCAGCAATATTGATTGCAGTACCACGGATATTCGTTAGCGTAGACATGTCTTCGCCATCAGCAATGCGGTGCGCGACTTCAACCAGTGCACGCTCAGCGTTACCAAAAAGAAGAATGTCAGCTTTTGCATCAAACAATACAGAGCGACGAACTTTATCTGACCAGTAATCGTAATGAGCTACGCGACGTAAGCTTGCTTCAATACCACCAAGCACGATTGGCGTGCCTTTGTAGGCTTCGCGACAACGCTGAGAGTAAACCAGAGTTGCACGGTCAGGACGTTTACCACCTTCGTTATTTGGCGTGTAAGCATCATCGTGACGTAATTTGCGATCAGAGGTGTAGCGGTTGATCATGGAGTCCATGTTACCCGCGGTGATGCCGAAGAATAGGTTAGGTTTTCCTAGCTTCATGAATGCATCTTTATTATCCCACTTAGGCTGGGCGATAATGCCGACGCGGAAACCTTGAGCTTCAAGAAGGCGGCCGATGATAGCCATACCAAAGCTCGGGTGATCGACATACGCGTCACCTGTTACAATAATAATGTCACAGCTATCCCATCCAAGAGCATCCATCTCCTTTCTACTGGTCGGTAAAAAGGGTGCAGTTCCGTAGCACTCGGCCCAGTATTTTTTGTGTTCGTGAATAGGAGTGATATCGCTGTACATATTTCAACCTCTGATTTTTGAGGCGGGAATTATAGCGGCATGAGACTAGACTAGCCAGTAGAACATGCCCCTGTTAGTTCTGATGTCTTTCGTCATTTTGGTCATGTAACTGACAAAAGAGCCATACAACATCATAGTTTAAGCTTTGAGTAACGTCGCTAATTTGTGATTTTGATTAGTGTTCGCAGCAGTTTTTGATATTATTCGGCGAAAATAAGTCTGAATAAGTAGATCCACAATGGTCGAAACGTTATTAGTACAATTTGCTCCGATGCTTCTAGGAGCCCAACTGATCTTAACTCTCATCTTGGTGAAAGGAGATATCTGCCCAGGACAGCGTGGTCGTATCCACAAGATGTTACCTGCGATTGGCGTGCTTTGGCTTGCTGTTGCTTCTGTAAAAATTGAAGCCTTTCTGGTCGTGTTCGCGATCTTTTATTTCTATTCTCAAGTTCAAACCAAGAAGACTCGCGATTCTGGTCCTATCTGGGTGATGTACTTGGCCTGTGGTTTAGCGTTGTCATATGTTGCTATACAAGCGACTGAGCAAGCAACCGCTGTTGGTATCATTACTACTTTGCTGCTAGTGGTACTGTTAGGAGCAGCGTTTGGCCATCTACTACTGACGATTGCAAGGACACGGTTGCAGGCATTTCATCGAGTGCTTCCTGTTGTGGGCGTGCTAACCGGTATGTTGGTAGTACTGGCGACCGTCGTGAGTGTTTACTCTTTGTCTGAAGCTCAATTAGAACCTGTGATTTCCACTTTGCTATTTAGTTTTGCTTTGTTGATCTCCTCAATCGTGGTGTGGTGTTGGCATTTACTGTTCGCAAGAACGCCTGAAAAGCTTCAACTGAGTATTTCGTTGTTGATGTTATTGGTGGCCGTTGTGGGTTTAACGCCAGTTTGGGCGCTTTAATCACGCACTTTCATTAATTACGTATTCTTGTTAAGAAGTGTGATCTGTTTTTTAGCGTGACGTTGGTAAGCGTTCTAAACTTAACTCTAGTCAGTCTGTTCGTAAGGAGTACGAGATGGATTTAAGCAACGTCAAAGGTTTCGATAGCATTATTTTGCTAGGAATCGTTAATGAAAAACTTCGCCTAGAATGCGATAGCTTTGAAGAGCTGATCAGCATGTATGAAATGGATACAGAAAGTGTTGTGGGTAAGCTCGATATGCTTGGCTATCAATACGATCCATTGACTAACCAGTTTAAGTCTTACTCGAGATAAGCTAAAGATTAGCGCATCTTTTATCGAAAATGACATGCATCGCGTGTTGTGGGTGTTGAGAGAAAAAAAGTCACAGATTATCTGTGACTTTTTTGTTTCTGACGAATCGATCGAGCTTAACTTAGCCATAAATCATCTTTAAACGACCTCTATGCCATCTAAGTGACTCTTACTTTGCTGTCTTGCCGTGCTAAAGAAAGCTTGCAGGTAACGTTTATCTTTCTCAGAGTTTCTTACCGCTGCGAACAGTCTTCTTGATAGTCCTTTGCCTAATGGCTTGCTGGCAATCAGCCCTTGTCTTGAGAATTCACTGATCGCCCAGTTTGGTAGAGCCGCTACTCCCAAACCTGCTGATACCATTTGAACTAGCATTAACGTGTTGTCCGCTTGTTTCCACTTTTTAGGTTCTACACCCGCAGGCTGTAAAAAGTGCTTCACGACATCTAAACGCTGTTTTTGAACAGGGTAGGTGAGCATGGTGAGATCGCTAAGATCTTGCGGTTCAATGCTCGCTCTTTCTGCCAAAGGTGAGTTGATTGCGGTGATCAAACGCATCTCAAAATCAAAGAGTGGTTCGTAGTGAACCTCAGAGCGAGGCTGTATATCAGAGGTGATCACCAAATCTAGCTCGCCTGCCATTAGCGCGGGTAGCGGCTCAAACCCAAAGCCTGACGAGAAATCTAGCGTTACGCTTGGCCAAGCCACTTGATATTCCTTCAAAGCAGGCATTAACCATTGGAAGCATGAGTGACATTCAATCGCCATGTGCAAACGACCATTCACATCCTCTTTCAGGCTCGCGAGTTCGTTCTCCGCTTTAGCTATTCTTGGCTGTATCTCATCGGCAAGCCTAAGCAAAATCTCACCTTCAGAGGTGAACTTAACTGGTCTAGTTTTACGTAGGAAAAGCTGACCACCGATACGCGCCTCAAGGTCTTTCAGTTGGTGAGAAAGCGCCGACTGAGTCAAGTGAAGAGAAGTTGCCGTCGCTGTTAGCGAGCCGCTGTCTCTTAAGGTAGTCAATGTTCGAAGGTGTTTAAGCTCTATCATGAGTTTTCCTCATATTCCCTAAGCCAATTCAATATTTCTTAATAATCACCCTACGGGGTTTTCTTTCATTTGTAAACGTCTAGATGTCCAGATGGATTTGATTTTTTCAGCTTTAGATTATTCAAGATGAATATTTTTAATAAACAAGATGAATATTTGGACGTTGTTCATCGTTCAGATTAGGGAGATAGTTTAGCCATCCAGACGCCTTATAAAGAACTTAAACCATAAGCTAGGCAGTTTGATCGAACACTAAAAATTATTGAATAAGGAACAGGTTCATGACTACGACAACGCATATTTTAGGCTACCCACGTATCGGCGAAAAACGCGAACTCAAATTCACTTTAGAAAAATACTGGCGCGGTGAGATTAGCCAATCAGATTTAAAGCAACTCGGTAGCGAACTAAGAAATCGTAACTGGAATGTACAAGCTGACGCGAATCTTAGCTTTGCAACTGCGGGTGACTTCGCATGGTACGACCATGTATTAACAACGACTTTACTTCTAGGCCACGTACCAAAGCGCCATACTGGTGGTTCTGAAGATGAAAAATCCTTCCCAGATTTAGATACTTTGTTCCGTGTGGGGCGTGGTCAATCTCAGGTTCAGTCGACTTGTTGCGGTGGTACGCATACGTCTAGTGACGGCACTAAAGATAGCTCTGCGGCTTCTGATATGACTAAGTGGTTCAACACCAACTACCATTACATTGTGCCTGAGTTCAGCAAAGACGATTCCTTTGAAGTGAGCTGGCCACAACTGTTTGACGAAGTGAGTGAAGCGATAAAATCCGGGCATAAGGTGAAGCCAGTTTTGTTAGGCCCGTTATCTTATTTATATCTTGGTAAAGAAGTGGAGGAGGGTTTTGATCGTTTATCTCTTCTTCCGCGCCTTCTTACCGCTTACCAAGCAATTTTGGCAAAACTCGCTAAGTTGGGGGTTGAGTGGGTTCAAATCGATGAACCAATTCTTTCTCTTGAGCTTGAGAGTCAATGGGCAGATTCATTCAAGTTGGCGTATCAAGTGATTCAAGGTGATGTAAAACTGCTGCTCACTACTTATTTTGATTCGGTGACTGATACCTTAGATAAGATAGTAGAGCTACCAGTTAATGGCCTACATATCGACTTAGCAGCAGCACCACAGCAACTTGATGAAGTAGTGGGTAAGTTACCTGAACACTGGGTACTTTCAGCAGGGGTGATTAATGGACGAAACGTTTGGCGAGCTGATTTAGCCGCTCAACTAGAGTTACTACAACCAGTGAAAGAGAAGCTAGGAGACAAACTTTGGGTAGCAAGTTCATGTTCACTTTTGCATAGTCCAGTCGACCTTGAGTTAGAAGATTCACTCAGCGATGAAGTGAAGAGTTGGTTTGCTTTCGCGAAACAGAAAGTGACCGAGGTGAGTATATTGGGTGCGGCACTAGACGGTAACCACAATGCTATCTTGGCGTGTGAAACCTACAGCCAGCCGATTGTTGCACGCAAGAGCGCGACTCATGTGAATAAGCCGCAGGTTCAAGCTCGTATTAACACCATTACCAAAACCCTAACCGAGCGAAGTGCTCCTTATGCCGAACGCGCTTCACATCAGTCTGAGGTGTTAGGTTTACCATTATTGCCAACCACAACAATTGGTTCATTTCCACAAACCGGAGAGATCCGTGTTCAGCGTAGTGCTTACCGCACTGGCAAACTGAGTGAAGCGGAATACAACACCGCGTTGAAAGGTCATATTGCGGATGCGGTTAAACGACAAGAAGCACTTGATTTGGATGTACTGGTTCATGGTGAAGCTGAACGTAATGATATGGTGGAGTACTTTGCTGAAAATCTAGCAGGCTTCCAAACTACCAAATTTGGTTGGGTACAAAGTTATGGCTCTCGTTGCGTGAAACCTGCGATTGTGGTTGCGGATATCGAGCGTGAAAAACCAATGACGGTGGAATGGTCGACCTATGCTCAATCTCTGACTTCAAAGCAGATGAAAGGCATGCTAACTGGGCCTGTTACTATCTTGTGTTGGACATTCCCACGTGAAGATATTTCACGCAAAGAGATAACCAATCAACTGGCGTTTGCGTTGCGAGATGAGGTGTCTGATTTGCAAGACGCAGGTATCAACATTATTCAAATTGATGAGCCTGCCATTCGTGAAGGTTTGCCATTGAAAAAGCGTGACCATGCAGAATACTTAGAGTGGGCAGTGGATGCCTTTAAGATTTCAGCTGCGAGTGCTAAACCAGAAACTCAGATTCACACCCACATGTGTTACAGCGAGTTCAACGAGATCATTGATTCAGTCGCTGCGCTAGACGCCGATGTGATTACCATAGAGACTTCTCGTTCGAACATGGAACTGCTGAAAGCGTTTGAAGAGTTCAACTACCCGAATGCGATTGGGCCTGGCGTTTATGACATCCACTCACCAAACATTCCTTCAGAAGAGTGGATTGTTGATTTACTTAAGAGAGCGGCAAAGAAAATCCCAGCAGAACGTTTGTGGGCAAACCCTGATTGTGGGCTGAAGACGCGTAACTGGGCAGAGACAGAAGCGGCACTGGCTAATTTAGTTTCAGCGACTAAAATGCTGCGTAAAGAGTGGGAGTCGGCAGAAGCATCAGCATAATTAAAGCTAGGGTGTTATCGTTCTAAAAACAAAAGTCTGAGAAAAGAAAGGCCTCGCATCTGCAAGGCCTTTCTTGTTTGTTACTAGCTTAACGTTAGAAATCAAATCTAGTTAATGCTCTGACATGTCTCTTTGCTGATTAGCTTTTCAACCATCAGTTGTCCGCGAGTGTTGCGAACCTTAATGTTGTAAGCCAAGCCCATGTCAAGGTTTGCTCTAACTTCAGAGTTGGTGCAGTAGCTGTTAACACTCATATCTACGACTTGGTTTAAAGGCTTAGCACCTTTAGCGTCTTGGTTGTAGATCATCATGATCTCGATAACGGTGTTTTTTGCCAGTACACGCATGACTGACAGTGGGCCATACTCAATCGGCAGGCCGGCAGATAAAACGCCAGCACGGTGTTGCGCCATCATTTCAAGCTGTCTTTGTTGGTCTTGCTCACTTGAAGCACAGCCTGCGAGCAGAGCTAAAGCCAGAGAGCCAATAATCCATTTTTTCACGTTAAAATACTTTCTTGAATGGTTTTACAATGACATTTTGGTAGACACCTGCCTCAATGTACGGATCTGCGTCTGCCCATACCTGTGCGTCCTCTAAAGAATTAAACTCAGCAATTACAGTAGAGCCAGTGAAGCCGGCTTCACCAGGGTTGTCTGAATCAATCGCAGGCATTGGGCCAGCAGTCAAAAGTCGGCCTTCATCGTGAAGTGTTTGCAGGCGTTCTAGATGTTGTGGGCGAACACTTAGGCGCTTTTCTAATGAATTTTCGACGTCTTGAGAAAAAATCACGTACCACATATTGGTATATCCTTATTTTACTTCACTGAATTGGGGGCGTTTAAATTCGCTATCTTGCTAATTTACGCGAACTAATTGGTATTGGAAGAGCTAATGATAAGAAATTGTGAAATGGTGCGAGAGAGAAGTATGGTCTTTAGCGATTTCATTCGTTGAAACTAAAGACCGTCTACATTAGCAGCTTGGTGAAAAGTACTATTTATTGATCGGGCGAGGCTTACCACCCTCATCGACAGCAACGTAGTTGAACGTTGCTCCACAAACCTTATATCGGTCGCCGATGCCGTGATCAAGTACAGGCTTAACCCACACTTCTAGGTCGATATTCATCGAGCTACGGCCAATCTTGGTGCAGTCACCATAAACACACACAACATCACCCACTGAAACCGGCTGTTTGAACTCAATACTCGATACTGAAACAGTGACAATCTTGCCGTTAGAGATCTCCTTCGCCAGTATGCCGCCAGCAAGGTCAAGCTGAGACATTATCCAACCACCGAAAATCTGGCCTGCTGCATTGGTATCAGAAGGCATCGCCAATGTGCGAAGAAGTAAAGAACCAATCGGGTTCAAAGTTGATTGAATAGTCATTGTTGTACTCTTAATGGTATTGATTGTTTTAAATTTAAATAGATGTGTTTGCCGCGCTCGCGGTGGTCGTATTTTTAACGTATTCACCGAACACAAACAATCAGTGGCCAATGATCACGAGTATCATTGGCCACTGTTAAATAGCATATTGATAATAATTGTATCAAAAAGGGGATGAGGACTCATCCCTTAGGGTTACTTCTCGTCGGTATTTTTATCCGTTAACTCGTTCTGCTGATCTTTTGGTAGATGCTTATAGATGTAGACACCCGTTAGCAAGGTAAATGCAAAAGTAGCGATCAGTAAGCCAAACACTTTGAAGTTTACCCAAACATCCAAGGGTAGGCTGAAAGCAACGTAAACGTTGAGAATGGCACATAGAGTAAAGAATAAAGTCCAAGCCCAGTTAATCTTGCTCCATACCGCTTCAGGAAGTGTGATCTCTTTACCCAGCATGCCTTTAATCGCTGACTTGCCCATTAGGTGACTGACGGTCAGGCCGATAGCGAACAATGCATAAACGATGGTTACTTTCCATTTTATGAAGTTATCATCATGCAGAAAGATGGTCATGCCACCAAATACGGCAACCATCAAAAATGTGATGATCTGCATTTTCTCTACTTTCTTGTAGATAATGTACGTCAAAACGATTTGTACTGCAGAAGCAACAATCAATGCGCCTGTAGCTGTGTAGATGTCGTACATCTTATACAGCGCAAAGAAAATAATGAGAGGAATGAAATCAAGAATTTGTTTCATGTGGCACTGAATGTCCAGTTAGTTGAGTTGCCAACAGTCTAACGAAAACTGTCCCGATGCTAAATAGCCCGAGACAATTGGGTAACAATTAATTCCATCTAACCGCTAATCGTTTATAACGATTTCAAGCCAGTTATCGCATTGATGTGGTTTGGTAGCGAGGTATCAGTTTCTTGATGTCTTCAAGGTAACCCTCACTTTTCAAATCATCTAGCGTATTTTCGAGTTCTTGCTCGCTCATCGCAAAACAGGTTGATTTGCCAGTCGTTAGGTCGAGAAACTCGTGATATTCACGCTCTGTGAAGTGGCCGATTCTATCCATTAATAAGGTTTTAACCCCATGGTGAATTAAGCCGTAATATGTATGTCTTTGTAAGGTCATAGCCTATCCTCCGTGACAGGGTGCGAAGAAAAGACAACCTGCTGTAAATTGTTTGGGTTATCTATGACAAAGCAATTCGAATGCCATTTGGGTCACAGACACAGAATATTTCTGTTATCAAATTGAATTGATTCTTTTTTCAATCAGTTAAATGAAAGCTAATTCTGTTCTCAACCAAACAATACGTCGCTGACGGAAAATAGTTTTATTTTGAGAACGTTGTCATTCTCATTATGACGCTTTACTGAAGCCTTATGGTCTTTGAGCTTGGCAATTTCCCCGTTGTTAACCGACAAGCCACTCGACCAATGTAGTTAGGGATACATTTTGGCGATTCTTGGGCTGAATTAAGAAGTAACCATTTCCTGAAAAGACACTGTCTTCACTCACTTTGACTAATCTGCCTAAATCAATATCTTGCTTGGCAAGCGTGATGTCGCCTATCGCAATTCCAAATCCTTGAATAGCTGCATTCATCGCTTGATCGAGTGTTGCGAACTGTTGGTTATTCTTGCTCGAAAGGTCATGACTTCCTATGTGCTCCAACCAAAGTCGCCAATCACTTTGTTCATTGTTGGCGTGTAACCACGTGTAGTGAGCGAGTTGGTGCGGTTTGATTAGAGAAGAGGAACCACTGGTAAGGTGATTGGGTTTGATGCTTTGCGCTTGGCAGACGGGTGCGAGTTGCTCGTTGAACAATAACTGGCTGACGATCGATTGTTGGCTCGGCTTCTTGCCATAGGTAATCACGGCATCGAACGGGTCAAAACTTGGCTCAAAAACATGCTTGATGGTAGAAGTGAGCTCAACATCAATCTCAGGGTAGGCTTCTTGAAAAGACATCAGTTTTGGTAGCAACCAAGAGGTAATGCAACTCGGTGCGTTTAGCTTAATTTTGGAAGGGGAACTCGCCACTTGGTTCAGTGCGGATTGCAGTCGCTGAATTGTATCTTGGATGAGCGGAACCAGTTCTTCTCCTTTGGGTGTTAATGACAACCCCCGAGCATGACGATAGAAAAGGTCGCACCCAAGATTTTCTTCAAACGTCAAAACTTGCCGACTCACCGCGCCTTGCGTGACATTGAGTTCATGTGCCGCGCGTGTAAAGTTGAGATGCCTTGCCGTTGACAGAAAGGCGAGCAAGGTTTTAGTTGAAGGCAACGTGTTATTCATGTCTATACCTATGAATTTTAATCATGGCTATTATGTAATTATTTCGATTCATTTATCAATAGTGTTCTGTTTGAATGCAAATACTTACTCATCATTTGTGATTCAATATGTGTATAACGCATCTGTTTTGAATATGAAGGCAAGTGGTGAAGACATTGTGATTGAGTGGAAGGGATAGTTCTTTGACATCATTTATTGACAACTTAGTGCCTCAGGCTGTAAAAAAATTAATACCTTATCAATCGGCAAGAAGAATTGGTGGTGACGGACGTGTTTGGTTAAATGCCAACGAGTTGGAAAGCGCTTTGTTTCAAAACGAGACTAGTTATAACCGTTATCCAGATTTTTTTCCGCAAGATATTGCCAAGGCTTACCAAGCTTATTGTGGAACTGATGCCGAGACCTTAGCCGTTCGAGGAGCAGATGAAGCGATTGATTTGCTGATCAGAACATTCTGCAAACCAGCGAGCGATAATATACTGATTTGCTCCCCAACGTACGCGATGTATGAATTTTGTGCCGACGCATTGGCGATTGAAACACTCGACTCCCCATTACAGGAAGATTTTAGCCTAGATGTCGCTGATATCGTCAAAAAAGCCGATCGAGCAAATATTGTTTTTCTGTGTTCACCAAATAACCCGACGGGTAACGTGATTCCTAAATCAGATTTGATTCAGGTGCTTGAGGGAACCGAAGGTAAATCTTTGGTGGTGGTGGATGAAGCGTATATTGAATTTGAACCTCAGACGTCGGCGGTGAGCCTTATTGAGCGTTATCCTCATCTAGTGGTGATTCGTACTTTGTCGAAAGCGTTTGGATTAGCAGCTGTTCGTTGTGGTTTTATTCTGGCGAGTAAAAATGTGATGCAGTATGTCGCTAAGCTTATTCCGCCTTACCCAATGCCTGATTGCTCTTCTCAAATTGTATTGGAGGCTTTATCCGCTGAACGAATCTTGGTGATGTCAGATGCAACTTCAAAGCTTGTGGAGTTACGTGACCGATTTGCTGACGAGTTAACGCAGTTTGATTTCATAGAACATGTCTATCCATCATCGACCAACTTCATTTTATTACGCCAAAAGCCAGGGCATGAAGTGTTCAGTGTATTGGCGAAAGATGGCATTGTGACCAGGAACCAAAACCATGAACCTGCATTACGCAACTGTGTTCGGATCACTATTGGTAGCCCTGAGAGTATGACTGAAGTTATAGCGTCACTAGCAAGCTACCAAGCACAGTTACAACAGAAACAACAATCTCAAGAACCTCAATTTCAACTTGATAAAAATCATATCTAGGATGGCAATGATGAAAAAGATAATACTAGGAATCGCTTGTGCGGCCGCTTTACTTGGTACCACTGTACAGGCAAAAGAAATCCGTTTGGCGTCAGATTTTACGTATCCGCCATTCAATTATAAAAATAGCGAAGGCGTACCTGTTGGCTTTGATATTGAAATAGCTGACGCCTTGTGTGAACAGGCAAAATTAGAGTGTACTTGGGTTTCGCAAAGCTGGGATTCATTAATTCCTAGCTTATTAGCAAGAAAGTCAGATGTGATTATGGCGTCTATGCGCATTACCGAAGAACGTAAAAGCAAAATATTGTTTACGGATAAGTACTACCAAACACCCGCTGTGTTTGTTGCAGCCAAAAGTGCAAAGTTTGATATTGATAAGCAAGGTCTCGATGGTAAAACTATTGGAGTACAGCAAGGAACGATTCACGATCGTTACGTAACCGACAAGTTTGGGGATGTCGCAAACATCAAGCGTTACACTGGGCAAGATGAAGTTTATTTGGACCTGCAAAATGGTCGCTTAGATGTGACTTTTGGTAATTCAGATCAACTTTCACTGGCTTTCTTAGATAAGAAAGAAGGTGAGGGTTTTGAATTCAAGGGTAAAGCCGTAACGGATAAAGCCTATATCGGTGAGGGTACTGCGTTAGCACTTAGAAAGCAGGATTCGAAGCTAGCTAATCAATTCAATGTTGCGATTGAAGAGATCAGAGCTAACGGTACTTATGACAAAATTGCTGCCAAGTACTTCACGTTTGATATCTATGGCAGTGATTTATAGCCAAAGATCAGACAGCTTTTTTAGATCCAACATAATGAATGGGGTGGTTTCAGTTGATTGAAACCTTCTTCTCGAAAGCTTAATCCGAGGGCAAGTTGGCCCTCGGATTTTCTATTCTATCTATATGGTTAAGTATGGATAGTCAAATATGGCAAGACGTCTTCTGTTGCTCTGTTACGGAATGCTAACTCTGGCTCGAATAGTCAGTTTAAATCAGTACTTTTTCAGCTTAATCTTCAACTTATGTTCTATTTCAAGCTATTTCTAACTCACTTGTTTCTAGTTAGAGACCTTTCCAACTTATGCCATATCTCTAGGTAACCTGTACAAATTAAGTCTTAAAATAACACAAAGATATTGTGCTATTTGTAACTAAGGCTTTTTGTGTCTGCTTTAAAAATCAACGAAAATTAAAAATTAGCGCTAAATTAGGTCGTTTTACGATCTAAATGACAGGGTGGTATAGCAAGTATGATTGATATCACAATCAAACCATCTCTCTGGTTGATTAATGAGCTTCAGACCACATTATTTTCACATCGTATTGTAATACAAAAATCATAAGGGTAAGAATATTGTAATGAAACGTTACTGCTATGAGCGATATGCAATTGAACGTTAGATTTCAAGCTCAGCTATAACGTGCCATATACAAACTGTACCTCTTACAAAAATGGATTCTGGAGAAGAACATGAAAAAACACCTACTGACGATTACAGCGGCATCAATTCTTATGGCATTTGGCGTTCAAGCAAAAACGTTGACTTTAGGGCATGCAATGTCATTAGAAAGCGCGGCTCACCAAGGGATGGTGATCATGGCTGATAAGGTTAAAGAAAAATCGAATGGTGACCTTACGATTAAGATCTTCCCAAACGGTCAACTAGGCTCTGAACGTGACCAAGCTGAGCAAGTTGTTACCGGTGCGATTGATATGGCTAAAATCAACGGTGGATTAGCAGAATCTTTTGAACCAACTTTTAAAGTTAATGCACTGCCTTTCTTATTCCGTGATGTTCCACACATGAGAACGTTCATGCGAAGTGAAGCTGCACAAGAGATGTTGCTTTCAAGTGAAGGTAAAGGCTTCATTGGTCTTACATTCTATGATTCAGGTACACGTAGCTTCTACGCTAAAAAAGCAATTAACTCACCTGCCGATCTTGCTGGCATGAAAGTTCGAGTCCCTGGTTCTCCAACCATGATGGAAATGGTGAACCTATTAGGTGGTAAAGCGACACCTGTCCCTTTTAATGAGGTTTACACAGCACTTCAGCAAGGCGTAATTGATGGTGCTGAAAACAATATTTCTAGTTTAGTTGAAATGAAACACAGTGAAGTCGCTAAATTTTATTCTATGGATCAGCACATGATGACACCTGATGTGATCATTATTTCAGAATATAAATGGGGTTCATTAACTGCAGAAGAGCAGAAAATCTTAAAAGAAGCAGCAGCAGAGTCTCTTGAAGAGCAGATTAAAATCTGGGACGCAACAGATGACATGAACAAAGAGAAAGGAATGAAAGAAGGCGTAACGTTTGTTGAAGTTGATAAAGCCCCTTTCCGCGCTGCTGTTAAACCTATGATTGATGAAGCGAAAAAAGATCCAAAACTAGCTCCATTCATTGAAAAAATTGAAGCTCTTTAATCAGTATTAGTGAAAATATAATTTTGCCTTGGCTTTGCTAAGGCAAAATTTTTTGAGGTATCACACCATGTTAGCAACTTTCAGAAACCTACTTGATAGGTTGATTCTTTTTGTCTCTTCTTTTGCATTAATGTTACTTGTCGTTACAGTTACTTGGCAGGTTTTTAGTCGTTATGTTTTGAATGACCCAAGCAACTGGACTGATGAACTTGCTCGTTATGCGATGGTTTGGCTTGGCTTATTAGGAGCAAGTTATTTATTCGGTATCAAAGGACACTTAGCAATAACGTTATTGGATGGTTATCTTAAGGGTAAAGCACATATCGCATTACAAGTACTTATCAATGTGATCTCTGGTTCGTTTGTCTCTTTAGCCATGCTTCAAGGTGGCATCGCTTTAATGGGAAGAACCACGCAACAACTCTCTCCAGCATTACAATTACCGATGTCGACGGTTTATTCAATATTGCCGATTTCAGCCGTTATTATCCTCATCTATTTGGTCATGAATACGTTTGATCTTTTTTGTGAACCCAACAAAAAGTAAGTTTTAAAAGGACTCTATATTATGGATTTGTCCATTGGTGTTTGGCTGTTAGGCCTATTCTTATTCATGATCGCGATAAGCATGCCGATTGCGATTGCAATTGCCATGTCATCTTTAACGGTCATGTATTTCATTTTGCCGTTTGAAGTCGCCAGTATTACTGCGGGTCAAAAAATTATTACCGGTATTGATAGTTTCAGTTTATTAGCAATCCCTTTCTTTATCCTCGCTGGCAATATAATGAATGTGGGTGGTATCGCTAGTCGGCTTATCAACCTTGCAAAGCTCTTGGTTGGTTGGATCCCTGGCTCACTTTTTCACGTTAACATCTTTGCAAATATGATGTTTGGCGCTGTTTCAGGATCCGCCGTTGCAGCAGCAGCAGCAGTGGGTAAAACCTTAGGCCCTGAATTAGAAAAAGATGGTTATGATAAAAATTTAGCAACAGCAGTAAACGTTGCATCCTGCCCAGCAGGATTATTGATACCGCCGAGTAATTCATTGATCGTATTTTCAGTGGTATCGGGCGGAACATCTGTCGCGGCTCTGTTTATCGCGGGTTATGTCCCAGGTATTTTAATGGGCTTGAGCTGTATGGTCGTAGCCTATTTCATTGCTAAAAAGAAAGGCTACAAAACAAGTGCGAATGACGGCTTCACAACGAAAGATGTGTTGAATATTGTTTGGCAAGCAACGCCAAGCTTAGGGCTTATTGTTGTTGTTATTGGCGGTATTATTGGTGGTATATTCACTGCAACAGAAGGGGCATGTATAGCGGTTCTTTACTCTTTTATTCTGTCACTCTGTTACCGAACCCTCAAATGGGCGCATTTTCCGATAATCTGTAGAGAAACCGTTCAGGTCACGGGTATCATGCTGTTCTTGATTGGTGCTTCAACCATCATGTCATGGGCTATGGCTTTTACCGGTCTACCAACAATGATCAGTGATTGGATGCTCTCTATTTCAGATAATCCGATCATCATTTTTATCCTGATGAACTTGATTCTACTGATTGTGGGGATGTTTATGGATCTTACGCCTGCCGTATTGATCTTTACCCCTATCTTTATGCCGATTGCTGAACATTTAGGTATGCACCCAATTCACTTCGCGATGATGATTATCTTCAACTTATGTATTGGTATTGCAACGCCACCCGTTGGTACCGCGCTATTTGTAGGTTGTAGTGTCAGTGGATCCAAGATTGAGAATGTTATAAGAAGTATCATGCCGTTTTGTGCCGTATTGATCGTCACATTGCTGGCTATTACGTTCATTCCTGAAATTAGTTTAGCGTTGCCTCGCGCATTTGGTTTAATAAACTAATGGCAGATAATAAATAGTGACAGTTCTATACCGAAAGTTAACGAGTGATTTTCAGGGACTGCTGATTATTTAAAATTAAAAAACCGCCTTCAATGAAGGCGGTTTTATTTATTAAAAGACATCATTGTTAATTTGCTTAACTTACGATTAAGCCGATTGGCTTTTAATTAAGCTTGTTGCTTCTTTAGCTCAGCTTCTTGTACTTCGTCTTCGATCAGAGAGTCAACGATGACTGCACATGCTGCATCACCAGTGATGTTCAGAGCAGTACGGATCATGTCGAAGATACGGTCTAGAGCGAACAACAGAGGTAGACCTTCGATAGGGATACCAGCCGCTAGAAGAACCGCAACTACTAGGAAAGAAGGACCTGGAACACCGGCTTGACCAACTGCGCCTAACGTAGAGGTTACGATGATAGCAACGTAAGCACCCATAGACAGGTCGATGTTGAACAGCTGTGCGAAGAAGATAGCAACTAGGCCGTAGTAAATTGCGTTACCAGACATGTTGATCGTCGCACCTAGAGGAAGAACGAATGAAGCCGTTGAGTTACGAACGCCAAGTTCCTTCTCTACCGTTTCCATTGTTACTGGTAGTGTCGCCATTGAAGAGGCTGTTGATAGTGCAACCGCTTGAGGCTTCTTCATTGCAACGAGGAACTTCTTCGCAGAAGTCTTAGTGAAGATTTGAATCATCAGTGGGTAAGCCACAAAGCCGAAGATCAGAATCGCAGCGATGTACACGACGAAAAGTTTGAACACAACCATTAGTGCGCCAAAACCGAATGTACCAACTGCTTCTGCCATTAGGCCGAATACGCCAAGTGGTGCAATGATCATAACCTTGTTGATCATCCAAACCATAGCGTCAACAATCGCGTTTACGCCATTGATGATTGGGTCACGTTTCTCTTTTGCTTGTTTAGAAATCGCAATACCAAAGAACAAGCAGAAAACTAGGATTTGCAGAATGTTTGCTTCATTCAGTGATTGGAAAACGTTGGTAGGGATCATGCCAGTGATGGTTGCCCAGAACGTTGGAAGTTCGCCCTTCGCAGCGTATTCAGAAGAGAACATGCCTTCAACGCCAGTCACATCGATACCACGACCTGGTTCGAATATTTCACCCATAACAAGTGCTAGTGCTACAGCAAGTGCAGATGTTAGTGCAAAGTAACCCAGTGTAGTTACACCAACTTTACCTGCAGATGAGCTATTGCCTAAGCCAGCAGCGCCTGAAATTAGTGCAACTGCTACTAGAGGGATAACGAGCATCTTGATCAAATTGATGAAGATAGCACCCAGTGGAGCGAACATTGTTGCACTCTCACCCATCATCGCTCCGACTAGGGTACCGATGATCATTGCAATAACTACTTGAACGCCGATGTTGCTTAGTAAACTCTTTTCTTTTAACACTTCCATAACCTCTGTGCTACTAAATATAAAAATCCCAGAACTACCCACCAATGTACGATGTACCATTGGCGAATTATTTCGTGAAGAGTTTTACACGTATCCTTTACATTTATCAATATGAGCGGATGTGAAAGTCTATCAAAAAGCAGTAATCAAATGTCACTTGATGATTTTTTGCACTAAGGCAAACGATTGCTTTTTAGTTTGCCATTATTTTTTATAAATAATAGTGATGTTTTGGTGAGGTGTTATAGATGTGCTACAGGTTTGTATGAAGTGTTGTTTTTAGCATAAATTTAACAATTTAGAGGGTTTGGGCGTGTTCTCGGAGAAAAACTCCCACAGCGCAAATTATCGCACTAGTGGGAGTCTATTTATTATTTTTGCGTCGCAGCTTTCATTGGTGTAACAAATTCAGCTAATGCTTTTAGCATTTCTTCAGGTTGTTCTACGTTACTCTCAATGATTTTCACGACAGCTGAGCCAGAGATGGCACCGGCAGCGCCTGCTTCAATGGCTTCTTTTACTTGCTCTGGTGCCGAGATACCGAAACCAAGCAATGCTGGTGGCGCGTCAAACTTGTTCAAGCGGTCAAGCAGCGCCGTTACTGGCATGTTTGCCTTTGTTTCAGCACCAGTTACGCCTGAGCGAGAAAGTAGGTAAGTGTAACCACCACCTAACTCAGATACTGACTGAAGTGTTTCATCGCTTGCTGTTGGCGGAGCAATAAAGATTGGGTGAATACCAAACTTCTTCGCTGCAGCAACAAACTCTCCGCTTTCGTTGGTTGGTACATCAGCAATCAATACTGAATCGATACCTGCTTTTGCGCAGCGTTCGTAAAAATTTTCTATACCACGTGCGTAAACCAAGTTCGCGTACATCAGTAGGCCGATTGGTAGCTCTGGGTATTTAGCGCGAATTTGACCAATAAGATCAAAACACACATCTGGCGTTACTTTAGAATCTAAAGCACGAATGTTTGCGCCTTGGATTGTTGGGCCATCAGCAAGTGGATCTGAGAATGGAATACCAAGCTCAAGTGCATCAGCACCCGCTTCAACGAGTGTTTCCATGATCTTAAGAGACTGCTCAGGATTAGGATCGCCAACCGTTACGAATGGTACAAATGCGCCCTGATTCTTTTCAGCTAAGCGAGTGAAGAGTGATTGATAGCGATCCATTATAATGCTCCTTTCTCTTTAAGAATGTCGTGTACGGAGAAAATGTCTTTGTCACCACGACCAGATAGATTAACCACTAATAGCTGTTCTTTCTCTGGGTCGTCGTGAGCCATTTTAACAGCATGAGCCACAGCATGAGATGACTCTAGCGCTGCGATAATACCTTCTTTACGTGCAATCAATTGGAACGCTTCTAGCGCTTCGTCATCGGTCACGTTGTCGTATTCAGCACGGCCTATGGCATTTAGGTGCGCGTGTTGAGGACCAACTGATGGGAAATCTAGACCCGCAGAAACAGAGTAAGACTCTTCTACTTGGCCGTTCTCATCTTGCATCAATGGTGCTTTCATACCAAAGAAGATACCCGTTTTACCGTGCTTAAGTGGCGCGCCGTGTTGGTCGGTATCAATACCTTTACCAGCAGGCTCAACACCGATTAGGCGAACAGACTCTTCTTCAATGAAATCAGCGAACATGCCGATAGCGTTTGAACCACCGCCGACACAAGCGATAACGGCATCAGGAAGGCGACCTTCACGAGCTAGAATTTGGTTCTTCGTTTCTTCACCGATCATGCGTTGGAAATCACGAACAATCGTTGGGAATGGGTGCGGGCCAGCCGCAGTACCCAGCAGGTAGTGAGCGTCTTCATAAGTTGCTGACCAGTCACGTAGCGCTTCGTTACATGCATCTTTTAGCGTTGAAGAACCAGAATGAACAGGGATAACCTCTGCGCCCATCAGCTTCATACGGAATACGTTCGGGCTCTGACGTTCAACGTCTTTTGCACCCATGTAAACGCGACACTTAAGGCCTAACAGAGCACACGCTAGAGCTGTTGCAACGCCGTGTTGGCCTGCGCCTGTTTCAGCAATGATTTCTTGCTTACCCATACGTTTTGCTAGCAATGCTTGGCCAAGAACTTGGTTTGTCTTGTGAGCACCGCCGTGAAGTAGATCTTCACGCTTTAGGTACAGTTTAGTTTTTGTACCTTTAGTCAGGTTACGCGTTAGCGTTAGTGCCGTTGGACGACCTGCGTACTCTTGCAGAAGCGTCATGAATTCACTGCGGAACTCAGGATCGGCTTGTGCATCGATAAATGCTTGTTCTAGTTGGTCTAGTGCTGGCACTAGGATCTGCGGTACGTATTGACCACCGTATTCACCGAAGTAGGCATCGAGTTTAGCCATTGTGTTATTCCTTCAATTCTATTGGAGTGTCTTCACACCAAGTCATTTAATCTTGTTTGAGCTTCGCTAAAGCAAAGCTCACAAATATGTTTTTAGTTTCTGCTTTCTAATTCCTAGAGCCGAGCTTGGACTAGTAATTACGAATCGCTGCAAAGGCGTGTTGCAGTTTGTCTGCGTCTTTTTTACCCGGAGCGGATTCAACGCCAGAGTTTAGGTCTAATCCTAAGCAGCCCAACTTAGCCGCTTGGTTAGCGTTTTCTGGGTTTAGGCCACCCGCTAA
Organism: Vibrio sp. PSi01; assembly: GCF_054960695.1. NCBI lineage: Bacteria > Pseudomonadati > Pseudomonadota > Gammaproteobacteria > Vibrionales > Vibrionaceae > Vibrio > Vibrio sp. PSi01. Next base: position 281,076 of record NZ_JBHNYN010000003.1, on the reverse strand, counting down.
CATGATTGCGCTTTGGTTGTTGATTAGGCTCCAATTGAACGCTTGACCAGTACCACCCGTTTGAGAACCCACTTTAGTATCTAGCAGGTGACGAGTCACATTGCTTTGAAGTAATTCTGGTAGCACACTTTCAGCGCCGTTTTCAGTACTGCAAGCAACACCGTAAGCTTTCCAAATTTCAACATTTTCAGGTAGAGATTGTTTTAACTCATCGACAAACGCTTGAGATTCATCACCGTGCAGTTGCACCGCAAACAGACCGAGTTCAGAAACTGTGTTAGCAACGTCAGCAACACTATGATTTTGGAACACACCCACGTAGTTCAAAGGTGCGCCGCTCATGGTTAAACGAGCTGCCTCGATATCCACATGACGCTTAGACGCTTCAACGAAAATCAAACCACCGAATACTGCGCCTGCTTGATACGCTTTCGCGGCATCGTCAGAGTGAGTTAAACCACACACTTTGTTTTCGCCCAGCGTTACTTTACGAACGGCCAGTTCAAGGTTCTTTTCAGCCATGAGAGAGCTGCCGATTAGGAAGCCGTCTGCAAACGTTGAAAGGTCACGAACTTGTTGATGTGTGTAGATGCCAGACTCTGAAATCACGACTGCGTTTGGAGCCAGTTCGCGAATCAGCGGAGCCAACTCTTTAGTACGGTTCAGATCCGTCGAAAGGTCACGCAGGTTACGGTTATTAATGCCTATCACTTTTGCTTTTAAAGCGACAGCGCGATGAAGCTCTTCTTCGTTGCTGACTTCGGTAAGTACACCCATGTTTAGCGAGTGAGCGACTTCAGCAAGTGCTTGGTACTCTTCGTCATTCAATACCGATAGCATCAATAAGATAGCATCAGCTGAGTAATGACGAGCTAAGTAAACCTGGTAGGTATCAACCATGAAGTCTTTACAAAGAATAGGTTGCTTAGCAATGCTGCGAACCTTTGGTAAAAACTCAAAGTCACCTTGGAAGTACTTCTCGTCTGTCAGAACTGAAATTGCGTTTGCGTGGTTGTTGTAAACCGATGCAATGTAATCCAAGTCAAACTCGTCACGGATTAGCCCTTTTGACGGAGATGCTTTTTTACATTCAGTGATGAAAACTGTTTGTTCGCCGCTCAGTGCATCATAAAAGCTGCGGTCTGTTAGGGTTAGTGACGCCTTAAACTCGTCTAATGGTTGAGTCTGCTTACGCGCTTCAACCCATTGGTATTTATCACGAACGATTTTTGCTAATACTTCCGCCATTTCAGCTTCTTTGACTGAAACGTGGGTCGACAGTTTATCGGTAGTCTGTGTCATGTTCTTTGTCTCAACTCCGTCGTTCATTAGGCATGTGCAGCAAGCTTTTGTACAAGCTCGTATGCTTTGCCAGAGTTCATTGCGTCAATCGCTTGCTGTGCATTGGCTTTTAGATCTTCGTAACCGAATAGGCGCATCAGCAAAGCAACGTTCACGGCTACTGCGCCAACTTGGGCTTCAGTGCCTTTACCCGTCAGGATATCGGTTGTGATAGCTTTGTTCTCTTCTGGCTCGCCGCCCTTGATAGCTTCAAGAGGGTGAGTGTTTAAACCAAAATCTGCCGGTGTCACTGTGTATTCGTGAATTGCACCATCTTTGATTTCAGCAACGATGGTTTCGCCGTGAATCGCTACTTCATCAAGTCCGCTACCGTGAACAACCGCCGCGCGCTTCATGCCCATTTGCAGCATGGTTTCCGCGATAGGGCGTACAAGCTCTTTGCTATAAACACCCATTAGCTCGATGTTAGGGCGAGCAGGGTTAATCAGTGGGCCAAGGATGTTGAAGATAGTACGTGTTTTCATGGTTTGGCGAACAGGCATCGCGTGACGCACGCCACCGTGGTATTGCGGAGCAAATAGGAATGCGACGCCAAGTTCATCGACAGCCGTACGCGTGTCTTCCGCAGTCATTGCTAGGTTGATGCCAAACGAATCCAGTAGGTCAGAAGAGCCTGATTTGCTTGATACACTGCGGTTACCGTGCTTCGCGACTTTTAGGCCACAAGCGGCTGCAACGAATGCTGAAGTCGTCGAAATGTTAATGGTGTTATGACCGTCGCCACCTGTACCTACGATGTCTGCAAAATCGTAATCAGGGCGTGGGAACGGGTTTGCATTGGCAAGCAGTGCTTTCGCCGCGCCAGCAATTTCGTCTGGCGTCTCGCCTTTGATTTTAAGTGCAGTCAGTGCAGAAGCCATCAGGATTGGATCGAGCTCACCCTTGATGATCACATCAAATAACTGTTGGCTTTCTTCTTGAGTAAGAGACTGCTGTTCGTAAAGTTTATTAATCTGTTCCATGATCGTTTCCTATATCGTCTTTTTCTCAAGAGCCCATTCGATAGCGTTCGCAAGAAGCGTTGCACCGTAAGTTGTCATAATTGATTCAGGGTGGAATTGGAATCCACACACCTTGTCTTGTTCTTGAACCACAGACATGACCAAATCATCGACTTCAGCGGTCACTGTTAGGCTATCGGATACATGCGTTGCCACCAAAGAGTGGTAGCGAGCGATAGCCAGCGGCGAAGGTAAGCCTTGGTAAGTCGCATGGTTTTGGTGTTCCATCATCGACACCTTACCATGAATGATTTCGCCTGCGCCTGCAACGGTGCCACCATAGGCTTCAACAATCGCTTGGTGGCCTAAACAAATACCAATCATTGGCACTTTGCCTTTTAGTAGCTGAATCAGCTCAGGCATGCAGCCCGCATCAGCCGGAGCGCCAGGGCCTGGCGAAAGCAGTGCAACAGGGTTGTCTAGTTCGTTGATCGCCGCTTCAACTACTTTTGCAGGAATGTTGTTACGGTAAATTTTCACACTGTGACCTAATGAACGAAACTGGTCTACAAGGTTGTAAGTGAACGAGTCGAAGTTATCGATGAATACAATATCAGCCATGATTACGACTCCTTCTTACTTGTTAGGTTTTTAGTATGAGCTGCTTGAATCGCAGATATGACCGCTTGAGCTTTGCCGCGAGTTTCGTCAGCTTCTGCTTGTGGGTCAGAGTCGAACACCACGCCCGCGCCTGCTTGTACTTGTGCCATGCCATCTTCAACGTAAGCAGAGCGAATTACGATACAAGTATCTAAAGTACCTTCGCCGGTTAGGTAACCGACTGCACCGCCGTAGCTACCACGGCGCGTTTTTTCTACGTCACGAATAAGCTGCATTGCACGGATTTTTGGTGCGCCCGTTAGCGTACCCATGTTCATACAAGCTTGGTAAGCGTGTAGGGCATCTAAATCTTCACGTAGCTGACCTACAACACGAGAAACCAAGTGCATCACATGGCTGTAGCGGTCTACTTTTAGCAAGTCTGCTACGTGGCGAGTGCCTGCTTCAGCAATACGAGCCACATCGTTACGCGCTAGGTCTACTAGCATCATGTGTTCTGCGTTTTCTTTCTTGTCGGTGCGCAGTTCAAGCTCAATACGGCTGTCTAGATCGAAATCGATTTGGCCATTCGGGCGCTTACCGCGGCGACGAGTACCGGCAATTGGGTAAATCTCGATTTGATTAGTTTCTGTTTCGTATTTCAGAGCACTTTCAGGAGAAGCACCAAACAGAGTAAACAGCTCGTCTTGCATGTAGAACATGTAAGGGCTTGGGTTACTTTGCTTGAGTTCTTTGTAAGCAGCCAGTGGAGCAGGGCAAGGCAGTGTGAAGCGGCGTGAAGGTACCACTTGGAATACGTCACCTTTTACTACGTATTCTTTTAAGTCACGAACCGTTTGGCAGAAGTCTTTATCTGAAACGCTTGGTACCGCTTCAACGTTGTTGAGCGGTGTTACTTCTGTGATGGCTTTCAGTGATTGACACTGAGTTTGAATGTCGGCTAAGCGCTCAGTTAGCCGTACTTTGATGCTGTCATCTTGAGCGAACAAGCTCGCATGAAGTAGGCCTTCGTTCTCTTGATGGTCGAAACGCAATAGTGTTTCAGCTACGTAGAAGACAAAGTCAGGACAATTGTTGGTTGCTTCAGCATCACCTAGCGGTTCAAAGTTCGCCACGATGTCATAAGCGAATAAGCCCGCCATGAATAGTGCGTGTTTGTTATCTGCGTCTTGCTCAAAGCTGTGCTGCACTAAACGTAGAGCATCGAATGAAGAGGCTTCTCTTAAACGTGAGTCTTCATCTACTTCGTTGCTTGGCTCGATAAAAGTCAGCGTCAAAACGTTATCAGTCAGGTCAGATTTAATTTCTGCTTTCACATTTTGAGTTAGGTGTTCGATAAGCGCTTGACCGTTTTCAGTCAATGCTTGAAAGGTTACTTCATGTCCGCGACATACGATGCGAACAGCAGAGTCGATAAGGAGTAGGCTTGTCAGGTTCTGTTTAGATTCAATCTCAGCAGATTCCAACAACAGACTGTCTGTTTTGTTTTCACACAAAGTATGAAAAACGCTGGTTGGATCTTGCGAGTAAGGAACGGAAGAATTGATGACCTCAATGGTTCCCAGCTTTTTGATTTCAATGGCCTTGTTCACAAGACCTCCTTTATGATTCTTTAAATTTCCTGTCGTACATAGTCGCATAAAGATACTGTTCACCCAATCTAGAATATGGTCAATTCGTTGATTTGTTAGTCAGTTGAATGTGAGATGTTCGACAAATTAAAAAGCCCGCTATGAAAGCGGGCTTAGTGATAACTTTTTTATAAACAAACTGTTTAACTAGAAGTACACGTTAGCCCACCAAGAACTTGTCCAAGTGCGCCACCAATTAAGCTCTGAACTTGCTTCTACTGAAGAAAGTTCTAAAACTTTATCTTTATGGTTTTGGTTAAATTCTTGTAACATAGTGAACCTATCAAATGTGATACTTCGTATTTGTGTACTAGTTAACTAGTTTTGTGCTTGCAGGTCAAGTGCGTTGACACAAATATAACGATAAAAATTGAAAACAATGAAAAAGAATATATGAGAATTGATCTACATAGTCATACAACAGCCTCAGATGGCCGACTTACTCCACCTGAACTGATTGACCGAGCGCTAGGCTTTAACATCGAAGCGTTAGCGATTACAGATCATGATACGACTGATGGGCTTGCAGAAGCACGCAGCTATATTGCTGATAACAATCTTCCTATTCAGTTGATTAACGGCATCGAGATCTCAACCGTTTGGCAAAACAAAGATATCCATATTGTTGGGTTAAACGTCGATCCTGAATCACCAGAATTGAAAGCGTTAATTGAACAACAGAAGCAACACCGTGTCGGACGTGCAGAGATGATTGCTCAGCGCCTTGAGAAAGCGACCCGAGAAGGGGTTCTCGATGAGGTTAAGTTGATTGCTGGTGATGCGCCGATTACTCGCGCTCACTTTGCTAAGTGGCTAGTTGATAACGGTTATGCGAAAACCATGCAGCAGGTATTTAAAAAGTTTCTAACTCGCAATAACCCAGGCTACGTGCCGCCAACTTGGTGCTCTATGAGCGATGCTGTCACGGCAATTCATGCAGCCGGCGGACAGGCTGTATTAGCACACCCTGCGCGATATGGCCTTACAGCAAAGTGGGTTAAGCGTTTGTTAGCCGCATTTGTTGAAGCAAAAGGTGACGCTATGGAAGTGGCTCAACCTCAACAAGCACAACAAGAAAGACGCACACTTGCGGATTATGCTATACAATACAAACTATTAGCCTCCCAAGGCAGCGACTTCCATTATCCATCCCCGTGGATGGAACTTGGACGTAATCTCTGGCTACCTTCTGGGGTCGAAGAAGTATGGAAAGATTGGGAGTTTCAAACGGTTCCACCATCTGATACCGATGACAGTATTTAGGTGAACCAGCTCCTTCTGATGATAGAGTCGAGAGATTCGATAACGAGGATCAACAATGAGCCAGTTTTTTTATGTACATCCAGATAACCCACAAGCACGCTTAATTACCCAGGCGGTTGCGATTATTCGCAATGGCGGTGTGGTGGTTTATCCAACAGATTCCGGCTATGCGCTGGGCTGTCAGCTTGAAAATAAACAAGCACTTGAACGTATCTGTAAGATCCGTCGAATCGATGACAAACACAATTTCACGTTGTTATGCCGTGATCTTTCTGAATTGTCTCTGTACGCACGAGTAGATAACGTCGCATTCCGCCTGCTTAAGGCGCATACGCCCGGTGCTTACACGTTTATTTTTAAAGCAACCAAAGAAGTGCCAAAGCGTCTGATGAACGCCAAGCGTAAAACGATTGGGATTCGTGTCCCAGACAACAAGATTGCACTCGACTTGTTGGAAGCGATGGGCGAGCCATTGATGTCGACGTCACTGATTCTTCCGGGGAACGAGACAACTGAATCGGACCCTGAAGAAATTCGTGACAGCCTAGAGCATGCGGTTGATGTCATTTTGAATGGCGGTTACTTAGGTGAGCAACCAACCACAGTTATTGACTTCAGCGACGATGACGCCGTTGTTTTACGTCGTGGTGCCGGCGATCCAGCACCGTTTGAATAATAGCGTTACTGATTAACAGTCTGTAACGAAACAGCAAACTTGCTTGAGTAAATAACAAGTGCTTTTTGGCAGGTTATTTGCGATAATACGCGACCGCGATTTGGTCGCGAAAAAATTCATTCGACGTCTGTGAAGACGACAATTAGGTAGAAAAGAGTAAATGAGCGAAAAATTACAGAAGGTTTTAGCGCGAGCTGGTCACGGTTCTCGTCGTGAACTAGAAGGTTTAATCAAATCTGGTCGTGTAAGTGTTAACGGTCAAGTTGCGAAACTGGGCGAGCGTCTTGAAGACGAGAACTCAGTGATTCGTATCGATGGTCACACTATTACTGGTAAAGCTTCTGAAGAAGTAGTTTGTCGTGTGCTGGCTTACTACAAGCCAGAAGGTGAGCTGTGTACTCGTCACGATCCTGAAGGTCGCCGTACTGTTTTCGATCGTCTACCTAAGATCCGTGGTTCTCGTTGGATTTCAGTTGGTCGTCTTGATGCAAACACATCGGGTCTTTTGCTTTTCACTACTGATGGTGAACTTGCAAACCGCCTAATGCACCCAAGCCGTCAGGTTGAACGTGAATACCTAGTACGTGTATTTGGTGAAGTGAACGAGCAGAAGGTTAAGAACCTTGTGCGCGGCGTTGAACTAGAAGATGGCATGGCTCGTTTCGAAGATGTGGTTTACGCTGGTGGTGAAGGTATGAACCATACTTTCTACGTAGCGATTAACGAAGGTCGTAACCGCGAGGTTCGTCGTCTTTGGGAATCACAAGAAACGACAGTAAGCCGTCTAAAACGTGTACGTTACGGTGATATCTACCTTGATAAGAAACTGCCTCGCGGCGGTTGGAAAGAGCTAGACCTTGAAGAAGTTAACTACCTACGTCAGTTGGTTGAGCTAAATCCAGAGAAAGAAACATTGTTGGATCTTGATCCTTCAAATACTTCTCGTAAGCGTGAGCGTTCTCGTAGCCAAAAAATTCGTCGTGCTGTTAAGCGTCACGAAGAGCGTGCAAATGCACCAAAAGGCCGTAGTAACCAGACTAAGCGTAAGAAGCCTGCAACTCGCGGTACTACAACTCCAGAATCAGGTCGTAGCACTCCAACAGCAAGCAAAGGCAAGCCTCAGACTAACAAGAGCAAGCCTAAATTGAACAATGGACGTCCGGCTAAACCAGCTAAGCCAAGAACACGTCAGTAATTACGCAAGTAGTTACTTCAGTTTTTAAGCTTAAAGCTTTATTAGTTGAAAATACTGAATACTAAAAAACCTGCTCATTGAGCAGGTTTTTTTACGTCTAGAAGAAATAAAAGATGCGGGATGCGAGTAATCGAGTAGAGAAAAGCGCAGAAGTAATCGACAGCAATTGTGCTTTGCGCCTTGCGCTTTTCTTGCGTGAAGCTACAAATCTCTTCGTATCTCGTTCTATTTACTTGTGATTCGAGAAGTTATCGCCTTTCGCCAATCGGTCGTAGAGCACAACATTCACAGAGGCCGCTAGATTCATGCAGCCGTTAGTTGGAACGTAAATCGTGTCACGACAGAAATCGGTGATCTCTTTCTTTAGCGTGCCGTCTTCTGGACCAAAAATGTAAAACGCGCGTGGTGGGTGCTTGTAATCAGGCAGAGGCTTAGCACCTTCAATCAGATCAACAGCAACAGGCACGCAGCCTACTGGAATAATATCTTTTAGCTCTTCAACACCAATTAAAGGCAACGCTAGGTGCTTTTCTTTGGTATCTGTGTGGAATTTTCGCGCATGGTCGTAACGTGTGCCGGTGTAAAACACAGAGTTGGCGCCGTAGCAGCCAGCCGCTCGCATAACTGAGCCTACGTTTTCAGGTGTCTTTGGGTTAACTAGGCCAATGCAGGCGTAGCCTTTTGATTGTGTGTCTGTTTTTGCTTTGGTCATAATCAGTGAATCTAAAGTTGATGATGAAAGTGAGTAATCACGATGGGAGATAGCGTGATAAAAATAGCCGAGCAATCGGCTCGGCTAACTTTTAACTCGCTTACATGAATACTTGTTTACTCATGCAGATGAGCGTCGACAGTGGTATTAGTCGCGTTTCCACAGCATGTGACAGAACTTATGTTCTGGGTCACGGCTGATTAGCATGCGAGCAAATACATCGTCTAGAACGTCATCAGCTTCATTCACAAGACCAATGCGCACTTCAGCGTAGATTTCTTTGTCGACTTCAAAGCCAACATGTTCAACCCAATCATCGCCAGTTTCAACAAGTTCTGCAGCGCCACGATCTTCAAACTGCGCTGTGAATAGAATCACGTCTGCAGGTTCAAGATTGTCAGGTGCCATCTCTAGAAAGATGTCATATGCAGTATCAATTGCATCGTCGTAAGACATAAGGTCGTTAGCTTCGGTCATAATAAGTATCTTAGCTTGCGCGGTTCATGTATTTACGTTCAGCGGTGTTCACTACAACTTTGTCGCCAGTCGCGATGTATTCAGGAACTTGAACAGTAAGGCCGGTAGATAAACGAGCTGGTTTAGTACGAGCTGAAGCAGACGCGCCTTTGATTGAAGGGTCAGTTTCTTCGATTACTAGTTCAACTGAAGAAGGAAGCTCAAGAGTAGCTGCGTTACCATCGATAAGAATAGCGTACATACCTTGCGTTTCTTCATTGATGAACAGCAGTTCGTCTTCGATCATTTCACCGTTGAAGATGAATTGTGTGTAATCTTCGTTATCCATGAAGATGTACTCGTTGCCATCAACGTAAGAGAACATCACTGCACGCTTAGTCACGTCGATAGTTTCAACGATTTCGTCAGCCTTGTGACGAACTTCTGTTTTAACGCCAGTTGCTACATCGTGACCTCGGAAGCGGTAAATCTTTTGACCACCACGGCCACCTGGTGTTGTTACTTCGATATCTTTTACGAGTATTGTTTTACCATCAACATTGATCGCAAAACCTTTTTTAATCTCACTTGCTCTAGGCATTTTGTGTTTGTCCTTATTGGGTCTATCCGGTGATTATATCTCGTAGACGCTATAAATAGGAATAGCTTGAATCATAAAGTCACCTAAGCGATCATAGAGAGACAGTTAAATCATTATTTTATTTACCGAAACGACCTATGCAGCTACCTGTTATTGACCCAACACAGCCTTTTCAACCTGAATTCCAACCTGTGGTTAACGATCTGATTACCTTTCTAAAAGGTGGGTTAGGTTCTAATCTACACAGTGTCTATATTTATGGCAGTGTAGCGCGTAAGCAAGCCGTCGTCGGTCGGTCGAACCTTGATGTTGTTGTGGTTACTCATCGTCCTTTCCCAGACCAACGAACCACGTTGTTAAACACCATTAAGTGGCGTTTTCAAAAGAGCTTCCCTCAGGTCACACAAGTGGCGATCAAAACCACCTTGGTGAGCGAGATCGTTGATTTCGACAACATATTCACATGGGGCTTTATGCTGAAACATTTAGCTGTGTGCGTGCATGGTGAAGACTTATCGGATTGTTATGGTGATTTTGAAACAAGTTGGGAAATCGCTAAGCACTGGAATATGGATGCGGAAAACTGGTTAGCGGTGTATCGCAATAAGATCGCCCGAGCAACAACGCCAGAACAACAAGTGGCCGCGCAAGTGGTCATTGCTAAAAAGCTACTGCGAGCGAGTTATTCTTTGGTGATGTATCGTGACAAATATTGGTTCGATGACCCAATAGAGTGTGGTCAACAGTTCTTGAAGTATCACCCAGATAAAGACGTCGAAATCCACAGGTTAGGCATTTTACTTTCTGGTAAACCGATTCCTAAACGTTCGGTAATAGGGATTCTTGATGGTTTTGGGGAATGGCTGGTTAAGCAATATCAAAAAACTGAGTTTCGTATCGGATAGAGATTAGTAACCTCCCAATGAATACTAAAAAGCAGAGTGGGCTGAGTAACACAGCACTTCTCTGCTTTTTTGCTTCAATGACCACTTTGGAAGAGGATTCAATCTAGAACAGACCTAGCTGCTGCCCGCTAACTCTTTCAAAATCCAGTCCTATAAACGGCAAAATTGCTTCTGCAACCGGTTTGATTTGTTTGTCGATATAGTGCTGATAATCGATGCCACTTTTTAAATACTCTTTGGGCTCAGGACCACTCATAGTAATCAAATACTCAATACGTCCTTTGTTTTGGTATTGAAGAGGGCGACCAAGCTGAGCATTGATCTCGTCTGCTAATCTTGCTGCGCGAACCTGTGGTGGAATGTTCTTTTGGTATTCGTGTAATTTGCGGCGTAAGCGCTTTTGGTACACCAGTAAATCATCGTGTTTACCAGCAGAGGTTTCATCGACAAATTGTCTGATATAGTCCGTTGGGTCTTGATCGTTAAATACCATTTCATACAAAGTTTGTTGGAATTGCTGCGCGAGAGGTGTCCAATCGGTTCGCGCACTTTCAAGCCCTTTGAAGATGATCTTCTCTTGGTCGCCTTGATTGATCAAGCCTGCATAACGTTTCTTCGACCCTGTCTCAGAGCCTCTAATGGTCGGCATAAGAAACTTGCGATAGTGAGTCTCGTATTCTAATTCGAGTATAGAAGTCAGGTTGTAGGTTTCTTTTAAGTGATTCGTCCACCAATCGTTGATGTAAGCCGCTAATTCATGGCCAATCTCGTCGGCTTGCTGTTGGTCATAACTGCCATTCAGAGACACGAAGGTTGAATCGGTGTCACCGTAGATAACTTGATAGCCTTTGTCTTCAATCAGAACTTTGGTTTGTTTCATGATTTCATGACCACGCATGGTAATGGATGACGCCAGGCGAGTATCGAAGAAGCGACAACCTGAAGACCCCAACACTCCATAAAATGAATTCATGATGATCTTAATTGCTTGAGAAAATGCTTTTTCGTTGTTCTTCTTAGCCACATCACGTGCTGCCCATAGGTTCTCAATCATTTCTGGCAGAAAGTGTTTAGAACGGTGGAACTGACCACCTCTAAAACCTTCGACCGCTTGGTTTTCTCCTGGGCCTAGTTCCAGCTTTAACCCTTCAATCAGCCCCATAGGGTCAATCAAGAAAGAGCGGATGATTGATGGATACAGGCTTTTAAAGTCGAGAACTAAAACTGAGTCGTACAGGTTGGGAATCGAATCCATCACATAACCGCCGGGACTCGCAATCCAGTTCTCCGGCTCTAAGTTAGGCGCGACATACCCCGCTCTGTGTATCTGAGGCATGTACAAATTGGTAAATGCTGCCACTGAGCCACCAACACGATCCAGCTCTACACCGGTTAATCGAGAACGCTCAATCGCGAAGTCGAGTAGGTGAGTGTGTTCAAAGATGCGGTTTACGAGCACACAGTCTTGAAGGTTGTACTTGGCGAGTGAAGGTTTATCGAATTTAAACATCCGATTGATCTCATCCATGCGATCGTGAACGTTATGGATGTCTTTGCCTTCACCAAGTAGCTCTTGGGATACAGATTCAAGAGACCAAGAGCGAAAGTGATAGGTTGCCGTTTTTAGCATATCGATGCCATCTAGGACAACGCGCCCGGGAATGGTAATAAAGCCTTGCTGGTTTTGTGCAGAACTGCGAAAGAAGCTTGGTTGGTTGTCTCTACCAATAGTGAGTTTTACCTCATTCCATTCAGCTCGTTTGTGCAGAAGCCTAAAATCGAAGTCGATGACATTCCAACCAATGATGATGTCAGGATCAAACTCCGAGAACCAAGCTATCATCGCTTCAAGCAGCACTTTTTCGTTGACAACCCATTGGATGTTGGTGTCTGCTTCTTGTGGTTCGCCGACCATGATGACTCGGCTGTCCATCGGGCTGTCTAAGCCAATGGAATAAAGCACGCCTTTTTCTGAGCATTCAATATCAAGTGACACTACTGACAAGTTAGGTAAGTAATCGCCTGATCTACACTTTGCATTAGAAACTCTACGATGTTTGTTCTTTTGGATGGCAGCCCCAGTAAACTCGATACTTCCTTTGATAAAGCGTTCCATCAAATATCGGTCAGCCAATCGAACATCACTTTCAAAAGTCTGGATTTCGTCGTTGTGAAAGGCTTGCGCTAAACCGAAGCTACTTCTCGATAAAGAGGTATAACACGCGGCCAGAGGCGTTTGCTCAAAAGTGGCCAATTCTAGTAGTTTAAATTGGCAGTCAATAGCTTCTTTAGTCGCAATCGCCTGACATGCTTGCACGTCAGATTGAGCGACAAAGAACACAGGTTTTTCATTTTGAATCGTCAGCAAAGTAGGGCCTTGGGGAGTACTTAGCCATAAATCGATTTGAGTACGCCCTGAAAAGTCTCTTGCTTGTCTTGTGAGTACGAATCCTTGCTGAATATCCAATGTAGTAACCTATTGAAATGGGGAGTCGAATACTACCATTTAGCTATCCTTTACGCACAATAGACGGCAGAAATAGTCACTAAATTCTAGTTAATCGTTGTAAATAACGGGACTCTATAAGCAAATAACCGAAATTGTCGCGAATGGTGATTTAATGTTATTGAAAATATCTTTGTCTTGTGTAATTTTATTGGGTGTTGTCTTAACTAGTTGATTTTAACCAAAAGCTTATTGTTTTAGTTGGCTTATTTATAAATAAGTACTTGCTAAAGTTCGTGTTTCAGCACATATTCAACAGAGCTTTTTTTTACTAATTAAGTTAAGATGTACTTGATGCTGCGATCCACTGTTCCTTTGTTTAATTGTTTCAAACAGATGAAACGACACAGTGGTTGCAGAGCCAATTAATAGTGTGGAGATACAAGTTTGATAAATGTTTTCCTTGTAGATGATCACGAGCTGGTTCGCACAGGGATACGACGTATTATTGAAGACGTCCGTGGAATGAACGTAGCAGGGGAAGCTGAAAGCGGTGAAGATGCTGCAAAATGGTGTCGTACTAACAATACTGACGTTATTTTGATGGATATGAATATGCCTGGTATTGGTGGCTTAGAGGCAACCAAGAAGATCTTGCGTTTCAACCCTGATATTAAAATCATCGTTTTAACTGTTCATACGGAAAATCCGTTTCCAACTAAAGTGATGCAAGCTGGAGCTGCAGGTTACCTTACTAAAGGTGCAGGTCCGGATGAAATGGTAAATGCTATTCGAATGGTCAACAGTGGCCAACGATACATTTCACCAGAAATTGCGCAGCAGATGGCTTTGAGCCAATTCTCGCCTGCGTCTGAAAATCCATTCGCAGACTTATCTGAACGTGAACTTCAAATCATGATGATGATTACCAAAGGTCAGAAAGTGACGGATATTTCGGAACAACTCAATCTAAGTCCTAAAACAGTTAACAGCTACCGCTACCGTTTGTTCAGCAAACTGGATATCAGTGGTGATGTAGAGTTGACGCATTTAGCGATTAGACATGGAATGTTAGACACTGAGACCCTTTAACACTGAGATCGTATAGTGACCAACTTGTTTGACTCAGTCTCATTCCTTAAGACAGTAACAGAGCAGCCTGGCGTTTATCGAATGTATAACGCCGAGGCTGTCGTTATTTACGTCGGTAAAGCTAAGAACCTCAAAAAACGCCTTTCCAGCTATTTCCGTAAAAAAGTAGACAGTGAAAAAACACGTGCTCTAGTCAGTAATATCGACAAAATCGATGTCACTGTGACTCATACGGAAACAGAAGCTCTTATTCTTGAGCACAACTACATCAAGCAGTATTTACCGAAATACAACGTACTTCTGCGTGATGATAAGTCGTACCCTTATATTTTTATTAGTGGCCATAAGCATCCTCGTTTGTCGATGCATCGCGGTGCTAAGAAGAAAAAAGGTGAATACTTTGGTCCTTATCCTGATTCTGGCGCTGTGCGTGAGACGTTACACTTAATACAAAAAATTTTTCCTGCTCGCCAGTGTGAAGATACGGTTTATGCCAACAGAACGCGCCCGTGTTTGATGTATCAAATTGGCCGCTGTGCTGCGCCATGTGTCAGTTCAATTATCTCTGATGAAGAATACAGCGAGCTTATCGACTACGTTCGTCTATTCCTTCAGGGGAAAGACAAGCTCGTCCTTGAAACGCTTATCGACAAAATGGACAAGGCTAGCCAAGAGCTTCGCTTTGAGCAAGCGGCCGCTTTCCGCGACCAAATCCAAGCGATTAGACGGGTGCAAGAGCAACAGTACGTATCTGATGATTCAATGGAAGATATGGACGTTTTGGGCTTTGCTCAAGAGAATGGCGTGGCTTGTATTCATATCTTGATGATCCGTCAAGGTAAGGTATTAGGCAGTAGAAGCCATTTTCCTAAAATTCCCAACAATACGGTGCGAGAAGAAGTTTTTTCGAGCTTTTTAAGTCAATATTATCTCGCACATAACGAAGCGAGAACCATACCAACTCGCCTCATTCTCAACGCCGATTTGATGGAAGATGTCACACCGATTCAAGAAGCTTTGTGTGAAGTTGCGGGTCGGAAGATCCACTTCAATACCAATCCTTTAGGGACTCGAGGTCGTTACCTTAAATTGTCGAATACCAATGCTTTAACGGCAATTACCACCAAGATTAATCATAAGATGACCATCAACCAACGCTTCAAAGAGCTTCAAGAAGTGTTGTCGATGGATGCTATCAAGCGCATGGAATGTTTTGATATCAGTCATACTATGGGTGAAAGTACGATAGCTTCTTGTGTAGTGTTCAATCAGGAAGGCCCCGTTAAACCGGAATACCGCCGCTACAATATTACTGGTATTACTGGAGGCGATGACTACGCCGCGATGGCTCAGGCACTTGAAAAGCGCTATTCAAAGCAACTTGATGTCGACAAGATCCCAGATATCATCTTCATTGATGGTGGTAAGGGCCAACTGAATCGTGCTCATGAGATTATTTCTCAATATTGGGACGATTGGCCGTTTCGACCAAGAATGATGGGTATAGCGAAAGGGGTAACACGTAAACCTGGTTTGGAAACCTTAGTGACCCTTGAAGGTGAAGAGTTCAATTTACCAAGTGATGCGCCAGCACTACACCTTATCCAACATATTCGTGATGAAAGCCATAATCATGCGATTGCAGGGCATAGAGCGAAACGTGGTAAAACGCGAAGAACGAGTGCTTTGGAAGGAATTGAAGGTGTGGGGCCTAAACGTCGTCAAGCTTTGCTGAAATATATGGGTGGCTTACAAGAACTTAAGCGTGCAACTGTCGAAGAAATAGCCAAAGTACCGGGCATTAGTCATTCTTTGGCAGAAAACATTTATCAAGCATTGAAACAATAGTAAAAATCCCGCACCATTAAAGCGCAATTAATAAGAGCCCAATAATATGCGTTTGAATATACCTAACATTTTGTCCTTACTGAGACTATTTTTGATCCCAGTATTCGTTGTCGTTTTTTACCTACCTTATCAATGGGCTCCTTTTGCTGCAGCGATGGTTTTTTGGGTAGCGGGTTTTACAGATTGGCTAGATGGCATGCTAGCTCGTAAACTTGGACAAACTTCTCGTTTCGGCGCATTCATTGATCCTGTAGCCGACAAAGTACTGGTTGCTACGGCTCTTATCTTGATTACTGAGCATTTCCACTCGATTTGGATAACTATTCCAGCAGTGACTATGATAGCTCGTGAAATTATCATTTCGGCACTTCGTGAATGGATGGCTGAAATCGGTAAACGCGCAAGTGTTGCGGTATCTTGGGTTGGAAAAGTAAAAACCGTTTCTCAAATGTTCGCCCTTTGGGTGCTTATCTGGCGCTATGATGATTGGATGGTATGGGTGGGTTACATTGCACTTTATGTGGCAACTGTTCTTACTTACTGGTCAATGGCACAATACTTGATGGCTGCCAAAGACGATTTGTTGGATGAAAAACACCATTGATGAAGAAGCGAGCTGAGGCTCGCTTTTTTGATCTTTAACCTAAGTTTAAGTGATCAATAGTGGATATCTAATGTGATATAGATCTCCTTTGAAGAGCCTGTTCACAGCGTGCTTTGCACATAAAGTCAGCTATTTAGGCTGTTTCGTATGAAATCTATTCAAACGAATTAAAAATACAAAAATAATATTGACTCAATCGTCTGAATCCGTAAAATGCATCCCGTACCCAAGAGGATGGCAATAAGCGATTCGGTTGGAGTTACTAAGGCGCCTTGGCAGAGTGGCTATGCAGCGGATTGCAAATCCGTGGACCTCGGTTCGACTCCGGGAGGCGCCTCCATTCTCTCTTTCTTACTAGAAAGAACATGAATGAAAATGCGATACTAGCTCAGTTGGTAGAGCGCAACCTTGCCAAGGTTGAGGTCATCGGTTCGAACCCGATGTATCGCTCCAAAATTTGTAATGTTGATTGGCGTCAGCATTAAGATGGTGTTTTACTTTTCAGTAATCGGCATCGCAATAAAGAATTGCGTGCCCTGGTGGTGGAATTGGTAGACACAAGGGATTTAAAATCCCTCGGCGTTCGCGCTGTGCCGGTTCAAGTCCGGCCCGGGGCACCATCTATTAAAGTCTACGTCTTAACGGATGTAGCAAATGCGATACTAGCTCAGTTGGTAGAGCGCAACCTTGCCAAGGTTGAGGTCATCGGTTCGAACCCGATGTATCGCTCCAAATTAAAAAGCCCGAACAGAAATGTTCGGGCTTTTTGGTTTCTGGCGTTTAGCTTTACGTTTAAGAACTCTTGTTGTTCGAACTCAAAATTCATACCTATTTCTAACTCTACCTCAAAATTTCGCAATCAAGTTTGTTTAGACAAGTTAGTTTTAAAAAGCGAGATTCTCTATGAACTCGTTCCTCGCTCTAGGGAGTGACGCCCAGACCTCAAAACCTCTCTAGCAGCTTTAAAGTCACCGTACTAGCATTTGTATATTCTCGTCATCCTCCTCGGGCATGAGGAACCAATGAATCGGGAATCTCTTTCTTAAACGATAGTGTTGACGATATTTACATCAATTCCTCAATCACCGTTGTTATTTATCAAGCTATTATTAAAAACTATTGATCGTTCATTTCACTTTATGTTACTTTCCCGCGCAATCTCGGAATGACCGATGTTCAAAAAGAGCAGCGATCGCTTCTGGGGGATACGCGTAATGACCATTCTTGCTGATTGGGACATTACGTAGGGTAGGTATTGGCTAGTCCTTTAGCTGATAGACGGGATACTTATGGCGCAATTCGTCATGTTAATGGGAAACCCAACATTGAACTCATTTAAAACTACATTGCTAATCAGCTCTGCATTTCCAAAGGGACCAGCTCCTCATAGCTGCCCGATCCTGCAAAAATGCCCAATTCTTCAAAACAGTAGTATTACTGAACCTTGAGCTCGCGCTAACCAATTTTTGCTGTCCTAAGACGGCCTAATTTCGTATTTGTCATTTGACTTATGCGAGCGTACAGCTATATCTCATTTCTAGACAATACGCGTGTTTCACTATGAATTCTCTCTAAATCAATAGAGGGACAGAGTGTAATTGCGTCTGATGGAGGTGAGTATGAACACATTCAAGGGGACTTTTATGACTACCGCCTTTGAAGTCGATATCAACAGTATCGCAAACTCATTTTCAACTATGGTTCCTATCTTAGAAGGAACGCACGATCTAACACCCGACGCTATTTTGCTTGAGCAAGAACAGCATGAATCGGATGTTCGCTCTTACCCAAGACGCTTGCCAATTGCAATTAAAAGAGCATGTGGCGTTTTAGTTGAAGATACTCGTGGCCAACTATTTCTCGATTGCTTAGCCGGTGCAGGTACACTTTCTTTGGGTTACAACCACCCTGAAATTAACCAAGCACTTAAAGACCAACTTGACTCAGGTTTGCCATACCAGACTCTTGATATCACGACTCAAGCGAAAGAGACGTTTATCAAGCGAGTTAAAGCTTTTCTTCCTCAAGACTTTTCAGATAACTCGGTTCTTCAATTCTGTGGTCCATCAGGCGCTGATGCTGTAGAAGCGGCTATCAAGCTAGCGAAGCAAACCACAGGTCGTAACACCATGTTTGCTTTCCGTGGTGCTTACCATGGCATGACAAACGGCACCATGGGCATGATGGGCAACCTCGGCACTAAAGAGCGTCGTAGCGGCTTGATGTCTGATGTGCACTTTATGCCTTTCCCATACAACCTGCGCTGTCCGTTTGGTATTGGTGGTGAAGCAGGTGCTAACGCGAGCATTCGTTACATCGAACGTATGTTGAATGATGATGAATCCGGCATCATGAAACCAGCTGCGATGATCGTTGAGCCTGTACAAGGTGAGGGCGGTGTGATCCCTGCTCCAGCATCTTGGTTACAAGGTCTACGTCGTATCTGTGATGAACACGGCATCTTACTGATCTTTGATGAAATTCAGTGTGGTGTGGGTAAAACGGGTCATCGCTTTGCGTTTGAAGAGTCAGGTATTAATCCTGATATCTTATGTTTGTCTAAAGCGATTGGCGGCGGACTGCCGATGTCGTTGCTTGTATTCGATAAGAGTATCGATACTTGGAAAGCTGGTGAACACACCGGCACATTCCGTGGAAATCAGTTAGCAATGGTGTCTGGCGCTAAGGCGTTGGAAATCATCGAGCGAGATGGTTTAGTTGAGCACGCAAACATCGCAGGCCAATACTTACGTCATGGGCTTGAGAAGATTCAATCGCGTGTGAACTGTATTGCTGAAGTTCGTGGTAAAGGCCTGATGCTTGGCGCTGAGATCAAGCAACCAAACGGCGAACTCAACAAATTTGGCGAGCCGCAATCAGACGGCCAATTAACCCTAGCTATTCAACGAGCAGCATTAGAGCGCGGCTTGATGGTTGAAAAGGGTGGTCGTGATGGTTCGGTAATTCGTTTCCTTCCACCTATGATTATCTCTTTTGAGCAGATCGACTTTGCATTGCGCGTCATGGAAGAAGCGATCATCGCAGCGGGTGGTGGTTTACGACAAGACCAAACACAAAGCGAAGAATCAAATCAGGAATGGAACAAGCATTTCATCCAGACGGGTTTAGGCGGTAGCGACGAATTTGCTAGCGTGATGAACCAAACTACTCAAGCGATGAAAGCCGTTTTTGAACAGGTTGAAAGCCCTTATTCGGGTTTAGATCCAAAAGTGCTAGAAGCCGCCATCAATGCTGTCGATCTCGATAACAACCAATACGCTTTGGCTGATGTTGTAGATAGCACTGCAGACCTTGTCGCTGCAAACTCTATCTTTGTGCAACACCCAGACTGTATTGCACACCTTCACACTCCACCTCTTATGGCTTCGGTAGCCGCTGAATCGATTATCGCGGCGTTGAATCAATCGATGGATTCATGGGACCAAGCATCGGCTGCGACTTATGTTGAGCAGCGCGTCGTGGATTGGATGTGTGACAAATACCAACTTGGTGCACAAGCTGACGGTGTTTTCACCAGCGGCGGTACGCAAAGTAACTTAATGGGCTTGTTGCTAGCAAGAGACTGGGTTGCCGATAAGCACGACGGTCACTCGATTCAAAAGTTGGGGTTACCTGAGTACGCGAGCAAACTGCGTATCCTATGTTCAAAGAAAACTCACTTCACGGTTCAAAAATCCGCATCATTAATGGGATTAGGCGAAGCTGCAGTGTGCTGTGTCGATACCAATGCAAACGGCACCATCAAAGCTGACTTGCTAGATGCAGAAGTGAAAGCACTTAAAGCACAAGGTCTGATTCCTTTTGCTGTGGTTGGCACGGCGGGCACAACCGATCATGGTGCGATTGATGACCTGGAAGCGATAGCTGATATCGCTAACCAACAAGATCTTTGGTTCCATGTCGACAGTGCTTATGGTGGCGCGCTTATCTTAAGTAGTCATAAAGCTCGTCTAAAAGGCATCGAAAAAGCGGACTCTGTCAGCGTTGATTTCCACAAGTTGTTCTTCCAAACAATCAGCTGTGGTGCGGTGCTGCTCAAAGACAAAGCGAACTTTAAGTACTTACTGCATCACGCAGATTACTTGAATCGTGAGCACGATGAGCTGCCGAATCTGGTCGATAAATCCATTGCTACCACCAAGCGTTTCGATGCACTGAAAGTTTTCATGACGATGCAAAGCGTTGGGCCAAAGCAATTGGGCGATATGTACGACCATCTCTTAGAGCAGACGCTTCAAGTTGCCGATCTGATTCAGAAGCATGACGATTTTGAGTTACTTGCTGAGCCGTCACTGTCTACTGTGCTGTTCCGCTCGGTGCCTAGCAATGAGCAATCGGCAAACGGCGTTCTTGATTTAGACAAACTGAATCAGACGTTAAGACTGGAGGCGCTGACTCGTGGCGTTGCCGTTCTTGGCGAAACGGTCGTCGATGGTAAAAGCGCGCTGAAATTTACTATCTTGAACCCGTGCTTAAAAACATCAGATTTCAAATCTCTAATTAACAAAATTCAGACTCTAGCCACTGAGCTAGCAGAACAACAAGGGTAATTAATACTATGGCTATTCTACAAATTGGTGCAGGCGGCGTTGGTTGGGTTGTTGCACATAAAGCAGCACAAAATAACGAAGTACTGGGTGATATCACAATCGCTTCGCGCACAATCGCGAAATGTGAAAAAATCATCGAATCGATTAAAGGTAAAAACAACCTTAAAGATTTAACTAAGAAACTAGAAGCACGTTCAGTAGACGCTGACGATGTTGATGCGCTTGTTGCTTTGATTAAAGAAGTTAAGCCTGATCTAGTTATCAACGCTGGTCCTCCTTGGGTAAACATGGCGATCATGGAAGCGTGTTACCAATCTAAAGTATCTTACCTAGATACATCGGTAGCGGTTGACCTATGTTCTGAAGGTCAACAAGTACCACAAGCTTACGATTGGCAGTGGGGCTACCGTGAGAAGTTCGCTGAAGCGGGCATCACAGGTATTCTTGGTGCTGGTTTTGATCCAGGTGTGGTATCAATCTTTGCAGCGTACGCGGTTAAGCACTTGTTCGATGAGATTGACTCAATTGACGTGATGGACGTGAATGCTGGCGATCACGGCAAGAAGTTTGCGACAAACTTTGACCCAGAAACCAACATGCTTGAGATCCAAGGCGATTCTTTCTACTGGGAAAATGAAGAGTGGAAACAAGTACCTTGTCACTCTCGTATGCTTGAATTTGAATTCCCGAACTGTGGTTCTCACAAAGTTTACTCAATGGCGCATGATGAAGTTCGTTCAATGAAAGAGTTCATCCCTGCTAAGCGTATCGAATTCTGGATGGGCTTTGGTGATGCATACTTGAACTACTTCAACTGCATGCGTGATATCGGTCTTCTTAGCCCAGATCCGCTAACACTGCACGATGGCACTGTGGTTCAGCCTCTACATGTTCTTAAAGCACTACTACCCGATCCAACATCTTTGGCTCCGGGTTACACAGGCTTAACGTGTATCGGTACTTGGGTTCAAGGTAAGAAAGACGGTAAAGAGCGCAGCGTATTCATCTACAATAACGCAGACCACGAAGTGGCTTACGAAGACGTAGAGCACCAAGCGATCTCTTACACAACAGGTGTTCCAGCGATTACGGCTGCACTTCAGTTCTTCCGTGGCGAATGGGCTGATAAAGGCGTGTTCAACATGGAACAGCTAAACCCAGACCCGTTCCTAGCAACCATGCCGGAAATCGGTCTGGATTGGCACGTTCAAGAGCTAGAGCCTACAGCCGGTCTACCTCTGATCCATACTTTGAAGTAATTCTGGCTCTTTGCCCTCGTTGCGTTGTCCATCGTGCTCATTTATATTCGTAAACTCCGCGCGATGTCCTAGCTACAAGGGCAAAGTTCTGCGAATTCGATTCAAAGTCTTCGGAATGACAAGAACGTATAATTACAAGCCGATGCATTAGCGTCGGCTTTGTTCGATTATCATGTGCCTTCGTGAACTCGATGGCCGCAAGGTATTAACATGCAAAACAACGAACTAAAAACGCCTTATTTCATGATCAACGAAGACAAGTTGATTGCGAATTTAGAGATAGCTAAGCAGCTGAAAGAGATTTCAGGTGTGAAGTTGGTATTGGCACTGAAGTGTTTCTCGACATGGGGTGTGTTTGACATCATCAAACCTTACCTCGATGGCACGACAAGCTCTGGTCCATACGAAGTGAAACTTGGCCACGAAACCTTTGGTGGTGAAACGCACGCTTACAGTGTGGGTTACAGTGAAGATGACGTGAGAGAAGTCGCTGATATTTGCGACAAGATGATCTTCAACTCACAAAGCCAATTCGAAGCGTACCGTCATATTGTTGAAGGTAAAGCGTCGTTGGGTTTACGTCTAAATCCGGGTGTGAGCTACGCAGGACAAGACCTAGCAGACCCTGCGCGTCAATTCTCTCGTTTGGGCGTACAAGCTGACCATATCAAACCTGAGATCTTCGATGAGATTAATGGTGTAATGTTCCACATGAACTGTGAGAACAAAGACGTCGATGCATTTATCGGCCTGCTTGATTCAATCTCAGAGCAGTTTGGCGATCACCTAGATAAGTTGGATTGGGTGAGCATGGGCGGAGGTGTGTTCTTCACATGGCCGGGTTATGAGATCGAGAAGTTGGGCCTTGCACTAAAAGCCTTTTCTGAAAAGCACGGCGTGCAGATGTACCTTGAGCCGGGTGAAGCCATCATCACTAAAACAACTGACTTGGTTGTGACAGTGGTTGATGTTGTTGAGAACGTGAAGAAAACAGCGATTGTCGATTCAGCAACCGAAGCACACCGCCTTGATACGCTTATCTACAATGAACCGGCATCGGTATTGGAAGCTTCAGAAAATGGTAGCCATGACTATGTAATTGGTTCGTGTTCATGTCTTGCGGGCGATCAGTTCTGTGAAGCAAGCTTTGATGAGCCACTTAAGATTGGTCAAAAGCTGCACCTGCTAGACAGCGCGGGTTACACCATGGTGAAACTGAACTGGTTCAATGGCCTAAAAATGCCGTCAATCTACTGCGAGCGTAGCGGTGGCGAAGTTCAAAAGTTGAATGAGTTTGGCTATGAAGACTTTAAACGTTCATTGTCACAATGGTCGGTTAAGTAACCAAACATTGCATTAGAACGATAAAAAGAGCGGCCGATGAGCTGCTCTTTTTTGTTTTTAGATAAATGTTACCAGTGAAAAGATAGAAGTTAAGCGCTATCTGTTAGCTCTCAATCATCACTCGAGTATCTTCACTGAGTGTTTCGAGTTCATTCACTACGTCATCAATCAAAACTTCTATTGGTAGCTTAACGGCGATCTTGGAAGTGAACAAACTTGAGCTAACACCACCGCCGCCAGCGATGAAGACTCGGTGGCAATCCATATCGAGAATGCTGATCCCTTGTCTATCCAATACATGTGTTACTTCGTTGACGATACCTGCTCGGTCGTTCGAGTCGAGTCGTAGGTGATGTATTGTATCTTGTGCGTTATGAGTATGGTCTGAATCAACAAACTGCACGATCAAGTCAGTATTGGCGCTGAAAGCTTCTTTGACAATTGATTCGTTGATGGCTGGAAGTTGAACCTTGAGTACGCCTGCGACTTGGTCTTCAATAAAGTTCACTTTACTGATGAGCCATTTCCCGTCGTTTTCGTGAGTAACCGCAGCAAGTTGTTTGATTGTTGCTGGTGATGCCTTTCCAATAAAGTTTACGATAAATGTACTGTTCATATCAGCCCCCAAAGTCTCAATTAATCGTTACTAATTAAATGTTTGATATCATGCGATAAAGTTCTTTAATTTCAGTGTAGAAGTTTACATCGAACAATGTTTGACCTACGTCAATTTTTGAAACTAAGCTGTGATACAAAAAAAGAGAATGAAGAGTAGGGCACAAAAAAAGCGGCTAGAGAGCCGCTTTTTGAAAGAGTTGTCGCTGTTATTTGTGATTCAGAAGCTTAGCAAGCAACGAGTAAACGGCTTAGAAAGTCACGTGGAGGCTGGTTTAGAACGTGACTTTAAAGTTCATACCAACAAATTGAGAATCGTATGGTGCGCCTGCGTCGTAGGCAAATCGCGCTGCGTCTTGGTTATCCCACCAAGGGTTAGTATTCAGGTTCACTTCTGCGTCACCGCCCCATGCATCACTTACCCAGTAATGGATATGGCCAACAGGGTTTAGGAAGAATAGAGACACATCCCCCATGGTTTGAGAGCCCATCACTTCGCCACCTGAAGCAACGATGTCTTGTTCTGCTTCTAGCATCATTTCACCGACAACGGCACCGAAGAATGGCGTGATGAAGAGATCTTGCCAGGAAGGTACTTCCGCGAATGCTTCTACGCCGTATTCCCAGAAAAATGTCGACATGGTCCAAGAGTATAGGAAAGACTCAAATTCATCGTAACCCGCGTGGCGAGCCGCGGTGTAGTAAACCCCACCGAAATACGGGTGCATCACGTAATTTAAGAAGTGCTCATCACGGTCCCATACTGGGCCATCAGAAACGTTATCTTTCCACTTTTTACCTAATGAACTGATATCACGTTGGTCATCATCCCACTTAGTGATACTTTCAGGGAGAAGAGTCATTAGACCTACTGTCGCGACACTTAAGCCAAGAATAGTGTAGGTTTGACCCATTAGGTAATCCCAATCTTTCTCCTGGCTCACCAACAAATGTTTTGGTTGTTGGATTGAGAAGTCGTACTCGTCACTTGGTTCGCTCAGTGCGTAATTGGTACTAGGCTTGTAGGTGTACAAGTTGTCATTAAAACAGTAATCTTGAGCACATTCATCCGAGTAAGAAAGGTTGATTGGCTGGTCGAAGTCGTATTGGCTTGCAACCGAGTTAACTGACATTAGCATTGAAAATGCAGCAGTAACCTTTGCTAGTAACGGTGATTTGGCCACAAGGGTCTCCATGAGAAAGTTTGGAATTGATCAGGGTCACAATTATCTATTAAATGCCTGATTTAGGGAACTAATAATTTATCGCTTTTCCTAAGAAAACCTTAGGTTTAACATGATTAATATTAGTGAAAAGGCGAATTGTTCCAAATTCAACCATAGACCAGTTTGTAAATAATGCAGTGTCTTTTTATGACAACAAGGGATAGAAATATGACGAAAATCGCAATGTTAAGCACAGGTGAAGAAGTTCTTCATGGAGACATTGTAGATACAAACGCAGCTTGGATGTCTGCTGAGTTTTATCAGCATGGTTTTGCTCTTGCTAAGCGCTCAACCGTGGGTGATCAAATGAATGCTCTTGTTGAAGAACTGCTGATGCTGAGCTTTAACTATGATGTGGTTATCGTTAATGGTGGCCTAGGGCCGACAACCGATGACATGAGTGCTGCAGCGGCAGCTACTGCTTCCGAGCAGAAACTCGTCATGTTCCCTGAATGGCTTGCTCGTATGGAAGAGATGTTCTCTGGACGTGGTATGCCAATGCCTGACAGTAATCTTAAACAGGCACTGCTTCCTGCTAGCTCAGAGATTGTCGATAACCCAGTTGGTACTGCGTGTGGTTTCAAACTTAAAATCAACGATGCGACTTTCTATTTCACGCCGGGTGTCCCGAGTGAATTCAAACGCATGGTGACGTTTGAGATTCTTCCTGATTTATCGCGTACATACCCTCAAGTGGTTGCTTCTGAATGCAGCAGGCTGTTTACGTTTGGTTTATCTGAGTCCGGTATCTCTGATGTGTTAGACCAACTGAAGCTTCCTGAAGGCTATGAGCTAGGTTACCGCTCTTACCTGCCATTTATTGAGGTGAAGCTGTTTGGGCCAAAATCTGGTTTAGAAACTCGCGTTAAGTTAATGCAGATGGTTTACAAACTATTAGAAAGTAACGTAGTCAGTGTTGACGAGCCGATGATTGACCATATTGGCCACATCATGGCGGAAAAAAAGAAGACGCTATCTGTGTCTGAAGTGTCGACCAAAGGCGCACTGTCAGCGTGGCTGCAATTGAATGAGCAGGTTGAAGATTGCTTTGGACATTCGTGGGTGATGGCTGAGCCAAAAGAGAGCGAACTTGAAAAGAGCGATCCGTTAGCCGCAACCTTTGCTCTGGCTGGAGCAACAAGAGAGAAATGCGGAACTGAATTGGCTTTGGTGACTGGTAAGCTGGAAGGCAATACATTCAGCGTTGCATTGTCGACTGAAGCAGGCGAATGGGGTCAGGTGCTTGAATTTTATCGCCAGTACTCGCGTGAAGATCAACGCAACGTGATTAAGACCGTTGCCGCTGATATGTTGAGAAGGCATCTAGATAACAAACCGATGTTCGGCACATACTCTTCAGTTAAGCGATTGAAAGACATGTTTATTCCGGCGACTATTATTAAGTAAGCATTTAGGCGAACTCACGGAGCCTGTACTGGAAATGCTAGGAAAAACGAAATAAAAAGGCCCAACATCTAAATAGGTGTTGGGCCTTTAGTTTATCTAGCCTTCTAGATAACCAAACAAGCAGCGATGTTTACACGTAACTCATGTCTGTAAGAACTCGATTACAAACCGCTTGTCATGTGTAGGCTGTAGAACAAACCACGGCCGATTAATTCAGAAGCTAAGAACAGTACCAATGCTAGGCTTAGGTTTACTGGATTCACTTTTGCTTTGTTCAGCATAGGTAGAATCCAAATCAGTAAGCTTGCCATCAGTAATGCAACTTGAAGAATCACATAGCTGCCTAAACCGTCAACCAACTCAGATGCTTTTGCTGCTGAAGTTTGGATGTCACCGATTAAGTTCAGTTTGCCTACTGTCACAAGTAAGCTTATCGCAACAGTAATTACAGCCAACATTGTGATGTTACGGTCAATCGTAAAGTGGCTGTCGTTTGCGAACACAAGAACGAACTGAGATAGTAGCAAGCCACCCACAACTATGGTCATGATGAAGCTCAGTGGTGTGTAGATGTTGTCCCATGTCGGTACTGTGTTGATCATGTATACGTTGATCATCGCGTACATGAAGATAACACCCAGCACCATAGCGCTAACCATCAGTGCTTTTTGGATAACAAGGCCACCTTTCTTAACCACAGACAGTAGCCACTGTAGGCCGCCTACAGAGAAGAATGCTGCTCCGAAGAACACTTCGTTAGACAACCAAGCTGAGCCTAGTTGGTTAAAAGCATTAAACGCGCGCAGTGGAGAGCCAAGGTGCGTTGTCGAGAACATGAAGCCAAGACCCATTAGTGCCCATAGAATGAACATTGGAACCTTGTAGCTGTTCAGCTTCTCTTCGTCATGACCCAGTACCAGTGCACGTGCACCAATCAGTAAGTAACCACCAACCGCGGTTTGCGCCAGCACCGTAAAGAAAATCAAAGACCACTCATGAAAAATCATCTTAAACCTCCTTCGGGTTTGCTAGGTGACCACTGGTATCGCCAGTAGGCTTCGCGTTTTTGTTCAGCTTAATCACGATGTTTGGCAGTGTTTCGGTTGAAGATGGCAGTGGCGCTACATCTGCACCAGAACCGTACTTCTCGCGAAGTGTATTGATTTCACCAAACTCCAATGCACGAAGTGGGCAAGACTCAACACAGATAGGCTGTTTGCCTTCAGAAACACGTTGGTAGCAACCATCGCATTTGGTCATGTGACCTTTCTTCGCATTGTATTGTGGTGCGCCGTAAGGGCATGCATTACTACAGTGCTGACAACCAATACATACGCTCTCATCAACCACAACCAAACCGTCTTCATCACGTTTGTGCATTGCGCCCGAAGGGCACACTTTCACACACGCAGGGTTAGTACAGTGGTTACAAGCGATAGACAGGTAGTAAGAAAAAACATCTTTCTGAACCCAGGTATCACCATCTTGAGTGAAGCCACCACCTGCGTATTCGTATACGCGGCGGTAGTTCGTTTTGATGTCTAGATCGTTATAATCTTTACAAGCAAGCTGACAGGTTTTACAACCCGTGCATTTACTTGAATCAATGTAAAAGCCGTATTGTTTCATTCCAACCTACCTTATGCTTTCTTTAGCGCTTTGATTTGAACTAGGTTTGTATGCTGAGGGTTACCCTTAGCAAGCGGGCTCGGGCGCTGAGTAGTCAGCACGTTGATAGAGCCTGCATGGTCGATCTTCTGACCATCTGGTGCGTACCATGCACCTTCGCCTAGTGCGACAACTCGAGGAAGAATCCTTGGTGTCACTTTCGCTGGAATATGGACTTCGCCACGGTCGTTGAAAATACTCACCATGTCGCCGCTTTCAATACCACGCTCTTTCGCATCGATTGGGTTGATCCACAACTCTTGAGGTGCCGCTGCTTTGATCTCTGCAACGTTGCCGTAAGTTGAGTGAGTACGAGCCTTGTAGTGGAAACCGGTTAGCTGAAGTGGGTACTTCTCTGCTAATGGATCGTTATGGCCTTCAAAAGAATCCGCGTAAATCGGAAGTGGATGAATCACTTCGTCTTCTTTCAGCTTCCAAGTT
The DNA here is from genome assembly GCF_054960695.1 of Vibrio sp. PSi01. Classification (NCBI taxonomy): domain Bacteria; kingdom Pseudomonadati; phylum Pseudomonadota; class Gammaproteobacteria; order Vibrionales; family Vibrionaceae; genus Vibrio; species Vibrio sp. PSi01. Next base: position 252,192 of record NZ_JBHNYN010000003.1, on the reverse strand, counting down.
TTCGCGATATCAGCCAGTTGCTCTGAGTAGATCTCGATCTTGCCACTTGGTGTAGTCAGCGGGTTCGCTTCAGGGTCTTTACGGAAATCTTCGTAAGCGATGTAGTGGTGGTCGTAGCTACGCTTGTAGATACCCAGCTCTTTCATCTCTTCGAAGGTTGGCAGTGTTGGATCGTTCTTACGAGTTTCTGCGTAAAGGTGCTCAATCCATTGCTCTTGAGTACGGCCTTCTGTGAACTCTTTTTCTACGCCCATGCGTTTAGCAAGTTGCGTACACATCTCGTAGATAGATTTTGCTTCGAACTGAGGCTCAATCGCTTTCTGTGCGTAGATGAAGTAAGGCATGTTCGATGCTTTACCATCCATACACCAGTCGTCTTGCTCTGATGTCGTTAAGTCAGGCAGGATGATGTCGGCGTATTTCGCAGAAGAAGTCATATGGTTATCAACCACAACGATCATTTCACAAGCACTTTCATCTTGAAGAATCGCGTGTGTCTTGTTGATGTCTGAGTGTTGGTTGATGATGCAGTTACCTGCGTAGTTCCAGATCATCTTGATTGGGTTCTTAAGGCGCTCAGCACCGCGAACACCATCAGTGATGTCTGTCATCTCGTGGTGACGGTGAATTGCGTCAGTCCACATGAACATTGAAATTGACGTTTCAACTGGGTTTGGCACAGTAGGGAAGCGAACAAACGGAATGTTGATGTCACTTTCACGAGCGCCTGTTGAACCGCCTGATACACCCACAGAACCGGTGAGTAGCGATAGCATCGCGATTGCACGACAAGCTAGTTCACCGTTCGCAGTACGTTGCAGGCCCCAACCTTGGTGGATGGCACATGGTTTCGCTGTGCCCATTTCACGGCCTAGTTTAACGATAGTATCAACCGGAATGCCTGTGATTTTAGAAGCCCACTCTGGTGTCTTCTCTACGCCATCTTCACCTAAACCTAAGATATAAGATTTGTAGTCACTGTTTTTAGGTGCTGATACAGGAAGGGTCTTCTCATCATAACCGACACAGTATTTGTCTAGGAACGGTTGGTCTACGAGGTCTTCAGTGATCATCACGTGTGCAAGACCGGCTACCAATGCAGCATCCGTAGAAGGACGAATTGGGATCCACTGATCTTCACGGCCACCGGCAGTATCGGTGTAGCGTGGATCGATGATGATCGTTCTTGCGTTTGATTTGTTTTTGCTTTCTACGTAGTGGTGGATCAGACCGCCGCCAGACATGCGAGTCTCAGCAGGATTGTTACCAAATTGGATGTTAAGCTTAGTGTTCTCTAAGTCAGAGAAAGAGTTGTTGTTTGCCCAACCACCGTAGGTGTAGCTCAAGCCTTTCGCGATTTGCGCTGTTGAGTAGTCACCGTAATGGTTTAGGTAACCACCACTTAGGTTCATTAGACGCGCAATCAGCGTTTGTGCTGGTGGCCAAGACTTAGTTACCGTACCACCAAGCGTACCTGTGCCGTAGTTTAGGTAGATAGTGTCGTTACCGTAATCTTTGATAAGGCGTTGCATAGTGCCAGCGACTTCATCAAAAGCCTCTTCCCAGCTAATACGCTTAAACTTACCTTCACCACGTTTACCCACACGTTTCATTGGGTATTTCAGGCGATCTGGGTTGTAAACACGGCGGCGCATAGAGCGACCACGTAGACATGCACGCACTTGGTGATGACCGTATTCGTCAGTACCCGTGTTATCTGTTTCTACGTATTTGATTTCACCGTTTTGTACATGCATACGTAGTGGACAGCGAGAGCCGCAGTTTACTGTACATGCACTCCATACGATTTTCTCATCCACATTCTCAGCAACCGCAGCCGCTACTGGTTTGGATTTGAAAGGTAAAGCGATACCGCCCGCAAGTGCGGCTGCACTACCTACTGCAGAAGAAGCTTTCATGAAGCCTCTTCGAGTAAGGTTCATTACCCCAGATTCTTTCTTATTCGTCATTCTAAGATGCCTTTTGCTATTGATGGATAGTACTTTATAGGTAGTTTGTTCTTTATTTTTTTATTTTGGATTGTTGATTGATTGGCATCAAATAAGAGCGAAATTTAAATCTTATGAATCGAATGTATAAAATAGATCAAAGAATTAAATCGTCTTATTTATATAATTATCTTTAAACCTATAACGGTATAAATAATAATGATTATCGATACGCATAAATTATTGGGTTCGCTATTTTATCAAGCGACAAGTAAAGAACAGTTGGTCACCATTGTTGAAGCTTTGGTTGAGAGCGAAGTGCTCTCTGAAGAATGCTTGCAGGCATTGAGAAGTGAAGATGAAGATGCGCTCGCAGCAGAGTTCAGCCGCTTGTTCGAAGGTGTGGGAGACATGCCAGCTCCGCCTTGGGGGTCTGTGTACCTAGATAAAGACCGTGTGGTGTTTGGTGCAACGACTGTGGAATATCGACAGTTTCTAGAATTAAACCAAATTGAATTGGATACAGGTTTAAGAGAGCCAGAAGATCAATTTGGTTTAATGTTATTCGCTCATGCGTATTTGTTAGAAAATAATAATATTAATTCATCTCGTGAATTGCTTGAGTGTCACTTATTACCTTGGTCTTCTACTTATTTAGATAAATTAAATACAGCATCAGATTTATCATTTTATAAGAAGCTATCAAGTGATGTAATAAATTGGCTTAATCAATTAACATCTGAATATAATTTAAACGTTGCCACTAAAAAGTTATATATCGACTAATGTCTGAGCAAATAAATTCGAATAGGCGTGGTTTCTTAACTCGACTCTCTAAGCCAGTTAAAGCTGCTGCAAGTTATGAAGAGAAATCACAGCGCTTACATGCTAGACCACCTAGGGCTGTCGATGAGGTGCTGTTTGAGCGTCTTTGCGACAGTTGTGGACTGTGTGAGCAAGCGTGTCCGAATAGCGTGATTGAGACGCTAGAGGGTAGTGCGCTGTTGAATTTGGATTACAACAGTTGTTCTATGTGTAACAAATGCACTGAAGTGTGCCTAACTGGCGCACTTCATCCAACGGTCACGCCTTATATCGACCTCAAGCCGAGCTTTGCTGATAGCTGCAATAATTACATGCAAATGGACTGTTCAGCATGCCAAACTGCGTGTTCAGCAGGTGTGATACACATTGAAGTAGGAGAGTTGCCTACAGTGGACAAAGATAAGTGTAACGGCTGTGGAGAGTGCCGAAGCGCTTGTTATATTGGCTCTGTGACTCTTAACCTGACTCAGCAATAAACGTTTGGTTTTGTATGACACAAGCGAACATGAAGATTTTGGTTGAGTGATAGACGAGTTGTTTCAGATACCTAAAGACATAAACAGAAAAGGGTCCGCACTCCTAAAGGAAGCGGACCCTTTTTAATTCTTATTGACGATATTCGAACAAAGCGACCTAAAGCCAGTTGGCTTATGCGCGTTTTTGCTTGTTTCTGTGAATAACGTTACTCAGCGATAGCTCAGTCTTTGCTTTACAGATACAAGGTAATATTTCATTACCTTGCGTGTAAGCCATAGCAAAACCAACGTACTCGACTTCCCCAGAATCCAACGTGCAACGACAAGCGCCACAATGCCCATCTCGGCAGTTGTATTCTGGCTCTAACCCAGCTTGTTCCATTGTTTCCAATAGAGTGTTTGAAGGGTTAGATTCAATCGAAGTCAGCTTGTTGATTTTGATTGTTGGCATTACAGCTCGAATCCTTCAAAGTCGTCAGCTTTTACTTCGTTGTCGATCTGACCAACTAGGTAAGAACTGATTTCAGCTTCTTGTGGAGCAACTTGTACGTTATCTGAAGATAACCATGCGTTGATCCATGGGATTGGGTTCGACGTTGCTTCTGGGTAAGCAGTACCTAAACCAACCGCTTGCATACGGATGTTAGTGATGTACTCAACGTATTGGCAAAGAATGTCTTTGTTCAGACCAATCATAGAGCCATCTTTGAATAGGTATTCTGCCCACTCTTTTTCTTGCTCTGCTGCTTCTTTGAATAGGTCGAAACACTCTTGCTTACACTCTTCAGCGATTTGCATGAATTCGAAGTCATCTTGGCCATTACGCAGTAAGTTAATCATGTGCTGTGTACCAGTAAGGTGAAGAGCTTCATCACGAGCGATTAGCTTGATGATCTTCGCGTTACCTTCCATTAGCTCACGTTCAGCGAATGCGAATGAACATGCAAAACTCACGTAGAAACGAATCGCTTCTAGTGCGTTTACAGACATTAGACATACGTAAAGCTTCTTCTTCAGGTCGTGAAGTGAAATCTTAACGTCTTCGCCGTTAATGTTGTGGTTGCCTTCGCCGTAGCGGTGGTAGTCAGCCGTCAGCTTGATTAAATCATCGTAGTAAAACGCGATGTCTTTCGCACGCTTCAGGATCTCTTCGTTTTCAACGATGTCGTCGAATACTACACCTGGATCATTGACGATGTTACGGATGATATGTGTGTAAGAACGAGAGTGAATCGTTTCAGAGAAAGACCAAGTCTCAATCCAAGTTTCAACTTCTGGTAGAGATACCAGTGGAAGTAGGGCAACGTTAGGGCTGCGGCCTTGGATAGAATCTAGAAGCGTTTGGTACTTCAAGTTAGAGATGAAAATGTGCTTTTCATGCTCAGGAAGCTTGTTGTAGTCGATACGGTCGCTAGATACGTCTACTTCTTCTGGACGCCAGAAGAAAGAAAGCTGCTTCTCGATCAACTTTTCGAAGATTTCGAATTTTTGTTGGTCGTAACGTGCAACGTTTACCGACTGACCCAAGAACATTGGTTCTTTTAGTTGGTCATTTTTTTGCTGAGAAAAAGTACTGTAAGCCATAAATGCCTCAAATCCTTTAAAGACCCGTAATAAAACGGGCCCTGTTAATGCTTTAAACCCAGAGAAGATAACTCTTCTCTGGGGTCTTAATGTTTATTGCGGTTTAGATCTTACAACCGCCGCCTTCACAATCTTCTTCCGGCACTTGAACTGCATCGCCTTGGTCGTCTTTAGCACCATCACGAGTGTTATGGTAGTAAAGCGTCTTAACACCGTACTTGTACGCTGTAAGTAGGTCTTGAAGCAGCTTCTTCATTGGTACTTTACCGCTGTCGTAAACACTTGGATCATAGTTAGTGTTTGCAGAGATAGCTTGGTCAACGAATTTTTGCATGATACCCACTAGGTGCAGGTAACCATCGTTCGAACCAATGTTCCAAAGTAGCTCGTAGTTCTCTTTAAGATTTAAGAAGTCAGGAACCACTTGCTTAAGGATGCCGTCTTTCGATGCTTTCACTGATACGTAACCACGTGGTGGCTCGATACCGTTAGTTGCGTTCGAGATTTGAGACGAAGTCTCAGAAGGCATAAGCGCTGTTAGCGTAGAGTTACGCAGACCGTACTCCATGATCTCTTCGCGTAGCGTGTCCCAATCGTAGTGCAGTGGCTCTTCACATACTAAGTCGATATCTTTCTTGTAAGTATCGATTGGTAGTAGGCCTTTCGCGTAGTTGGTCTCGTGGAAAGATGGGCAACGGCCTTGTTCTTTCGCCAGTTCAACAGACGCTTTTAACAAGTGGTATTGAATTGCTTCAAAAGTACGGTGAGTCAGACTGTTTGCGCTGCCATCAGAGTACTTCACGCCGTTTTTCGCTAGGTAGTATGCGTAGTTGATGACACCCACACCTAGAGTACGACGGTTCATTGTCGACTTGCGTGCTGCTGGAAGTGGGTAGTCTTGGTAATCAAGCAATGCATCAAGTGCACGAACAACCAGTTCAGAAAGCTCAGCAAGGTCGTCTAGCTCGTTGATTGCGCCTAGGTTAAACGCTGAAAGCGTACATAGTGCAATTTCACCTTCGTCATCTTCTACGTTAGAAAGTGGCTTAGTTGGTAGCGCGATTTCTAGACATAGGTTCGACTGACGAACAGGAGCCACTTCAGAATCAAACGGGCTGTGTGTATTACAGTGGTCAACGTTCTGAATGTAGATACGACCAGTAGAAGCTCGCTCTTGCATTAGCAGAGAGAATAGCTCAACGGCTTTAACCGTTTCACGCTTCACTGAAGGATCGTTTTCGTACTTAACATATAGTTCTTCAAAACGGTCTTGGTTTTCGAAGAACGCATCGTAAAGGCCAGGTACGTCAGAAGGTGAGAACAGGCTGATGTTGCCACCTTGAACAAGACGAGAGTACATGAGTTTGTTCAGCTGTACGCCGTAGTCCATGTGACGAACACGGTTCTCTTCAACGCCGCGGTTGTTTTTCAGTACTAATAGAGACTGAACTTCACCATGCCATAGTGGGTAGAATACCGTTGCCGCACCGCCACGAACACCACCTTGTGAACAACATTTTACTGCTGTTTGGAAGTATTTGTAGAAAGGGATACAGCCAGTGTGGAACGCTTCACCATTACGGATTTCAGAACCCAGCGCACGGATACGACCTGCGTTGATACCAATACCAGCACGTTGAGATACGTAACGAACAATTGAGCTTGCTGTTGCGTTGATTGAATCAAGGCTGTCACCACATTCGATCAGTACACAAGAGCTGAATTGACGAGTAGGCGTACGTACACCAGACATGATCGGTGTAGGTAGAGAAATCTTAAACGTAGACGATGCGTCGTAAAAACGTTTGATGTAGTCAAGACGAGTCGATTTAGGGTATTTAGCGAATAGACACGCAGCCACTAGGATGTAAAGAAACTGAGCACTCTCGTAGATTTCTTTTGTTACACGGTTTTGCACGAAGTATTTACCTTCAAGCTGCTTAACTGCCGCGTAAGAGAAGTCTAAGTCACGCTTATGGTCGATGTACTGGTCTAGCTCTTCAAACTCAGCTTTCGTGTAATCTTGCATTAGGTGGCTGTCATATTTACCCATATCGACCAGTTTTGAAACGTGGTCATAAAGCGCAGGTGGCTCGTATTCGCCATACGCTTTTTTACGTAGGTGGAATACTGACAGACGTGCTGCTAGATATTGGTAATCAGGAGTCTCTTCAGAGATTAAATCCGCTGCTGACTTGATGATAGTTTCATGAATGTCAGTCGTGGTGATGCCGTCGTAAAACTGAATGTGAGCTTTCAATTCTACTTGTGATACAGAAACATTGTGCAAGCCTTCAGCTGCCCATGTGATCACGCGGTGGATCTTCTCTAGATCGATGGTTTCTTTGCGCCCGTTACGCTTGGTAACAGTAAGTTGTTGGTTCATTCTGCTTAATTTCCCTAACAAAACTGAACAAGGCCGTGTTTTTGTGTATTTCTGTGTAATTTTTGTAAATTACGTGTCGGCTTTGTGATCTTGGTCTACCCATATATTGTAGTTCAAACACAACATATAGGGGTCATTTGTTTGTTGGGTTACAAGATAGTGCTACAACCGAACTTTTTCAAGGTAAAGAAATTGGGTTGCTTGTGGATAAGTGGTGGATTGAAAAAAAACTGTAAGTGACCACTAACTGATGAAGATAGATGAGACTTGATTGTATAAAAGTCGGCTTTTAATGATGCTTTATTTTTGCACGCCTATAAAAAAAAATCCCTTGATCTTTGAGCAAAATGGGCGATGGATTTTAGGCGATTAAATTTAAATCTAGGTGGTCAAAATGGAAGCTAGCGCACGAAATTTAGACTGAAAAAAGTCGCAAACTTATGTTAATTGCAACCTTTTTCATTAGTCTTTTTTAGAAAAAATTTTACGGTAGGATAGCTGATATTTTTTAAGCGAAATTTTGCGTATGCACGATGTAATTGACTTCAACACTGCGACCTAATCGGTAAGTGTCTGTCAGTGGATTATAGTGCAGCCCAGTGATGCCGAGTTCTTGTAGAGATGTATTATCAATCATCTTGATAAGTTCAGCTGGGCGAATGAACTTGTCATGCTCGTGAGTGCCTTCAGGAACTATCTTTAGTAGCTTCTCTGCACCAACAATCGCAAACAAGTAAGATTTAAAATTGCGGTTCAACGTAGAGAAGAAAACGTGGCCATCCGGTTTGACCAATTTTGAACATGCGGTGATCACTGATTGTGGATCAGGCACGTGCTCTAGCATTTCCATGCAAGTGACCACGTCGTAAGTTTGTGGATTCTCTTCTGCGTGGTCTTCAATGGTACTTTGGATGTAATCGAGCTTGGTGCCAGTTTCTAGTGCGTGCAAGCGTGCCACTTCAAGTGGTTCTTTGCCCATGTCTAGCCCTGTCACTACAGCACCTTCGATTGCCATACTTTCCGCTAAAATGCCACCACCGCAACCAACATCGAGCACTTTCTTACCAAACAAACCTTCAGTTTTTTCTAGCACGTAGTTTAGGCGTAGTGGGTTGATTTGATGTAGAGGCTTAAATTCGCCTTCTAGATCCCACCAGCGTGACGCCATGTCTTCAAATTTCTTGATTTCTGCTGGGTCTACATTCTGTGATTTAGTCATAATCGGCATTTCCAAGTTAAATACGGCATCCATGAAATTGCAGGCATTATAACTTGCCTTTTCGCCTTGACCAGAAGATCTACAATTTTGCGAACTTATTGGGTGTAAAGTGACCATGTTTCAGCGAGATATGATGCGGAGGTGCAATTTCTCATCAATTGATTGGCTACAAGGGTCACAAGATGGTAAAAGGAGAGGGAAAGTGATGCCTCCGTAGGTAAATTTGTGTTATATTTTTCGGTCTTATACGTATTCAAAAATACGATCTGACTATAGAGGGAAAATGGCTCTATGAGCGATCTAGCGAAAGAGATCACGCCCGTAAATATTGAAGATGAGCTTAGAGGTTCATACCTAGACTACGCGATGTCCGTCATCGTTGGTCGTGCCCTTCCAGATGTGCGTGATGGCCTAAAACCTGTACACCGCCGCGTTTTGTTCGCGATGAATGTACTGGGTAATGATTGGAACAAACCATATAAAAAGTCTGCTCGTGTAGTAGGTGATGTAATCGGTAAATACCACCCGCATGGTGATAGTGCTGTATACGATACTATTGTTCGTATGGCTCAACCGTTCTCACTGCGTTACATGCTAGTTGATGGCCAAGGTAACTTTGGTTCTATCGATGGCGACTCCGCGGCTGCAATGCGTTATACCGAAGTTCGTATGGCGAAAATTGCTCACGAGCTCCTGGCTGACCTTGATAAGGAAACTGTGGACTACGTACCGAACTACGATGGTACAGAACAAATTCCAGCAGTACTTCCTACAAAAATTCCTAACCTATTGGTAAACGGTGCTTCTGGTATCGCAGTAGGTATGGCTACCAACATCCCACCACATAACCTTGGTGAAGTTGTTGATGGCTGTTTAGCATTTATCAATAATGAAGATATTACTATTGATGAGCTAATGGACTATATCCCTGGTCCTGACTTCCCGACAGCAGCACTTATCAGTGGTCGTAAAGGCATCGTAGATGCTTATAAAACTGGCCGCGGTAAAGTTTACATGCGTTCAAAAGCGAATATTGAAGTAGAGAAAAATGGTAAAGAAACCATTATCGTTACTGAGATTCCTTACCAAGTAAACAAAGCTCGCCTGATCGAGAAGATTGCTGAACTGGTTAAAGATAAGAAAGTTGAAGGCATCAGTGCTCTACGTGACGAATCTGATAAAGATGGTATGCGTATTGTTATTGAATGTAAGCGTGACGCTGTCGGTGAAGTTGTATTGAACAACCTTTACTCACAAACTCAACTGCAAACAACTTTCGGTATCAACATGGTTGCGCTGAACAATGGTCAACCACAGTTGTTCAACATCAAAGACATGCTTAAGTGCTTCGTAGACCACCGTCGCGAAGTTGTGACTCGTCGTACTATCTTTGAACTGAAGAAAGCGCGCGACCGTGCACACATCCTTGAAGCATTGTCTCTAGCACTTGCTAACATTGACGAAATCATCGAGCTTATCCGTAACGCTCCAACGCCTGCTGAAGCAAAAGCTGGTTTAGTAGCTCGCGGTTGGGAACTTGGTAACGTTGCAGCAATGCTTGAACGTGCAGGTACTGATGCGGCTCGTCCTGATTGGTTGGAAGATCAATACGGCATCCGCGATGGCCAATACTTCCTAACGGAAACACAAGCACAAGCTATTCTAGAGCTTCGTCTTCATCGCTTAACTGGCCTTGAACATGAGAAGATTCTAGACGAGTACAAAGCGCTTCTAGAAGAAATCGCTGAGCTAATGCACATTCTTGCAAGTACTGAGCGTTTGATGGAAGTTATCCGTGAAGAACTTGAAGCGGTACGTGAAATCTATGGCGACGCTCGTCGTACAGAAATCACAGCAGCGGTTCATGACATCGACATGGAAGAGCTGATTGCTCAAGAAGACGTTGTAGTAACGCTTTCTAACGCAGGTTATGTTAAGTACCAAATTCTAAGCGACTACGAAGCTCAGCGTCGTGGTGGTAAAGGTAAGAGTGCAACTAAGATGAAAGATGAGGATTACATTGAGCGTCTGCTTGTTGCTAATACTCACGATAACATTTTATGTTTCTCTACTCGTGGTAAGACGTACCGCCTGAAAGTTTACCAACTGCCTCAAGCAAGCCGCACCGCTCGTGGTAAGCCTATCGTTAACATTCTTCCTCTAGAAGAAGGTGAGCGTATTACGGCTATCCTGCCTGTCTCTGAGTTCTCTAACGAGAAATTCATCTTCATGGCAACAGGCGACGGTACAGTTAAGAAGACATCACTGGATCAATTCGCAAACGTACGTGCTAACGGCCTAATCGCAGTTAACCTACGTGACGATGATTCACTGATTGGCGTTGATATTACTGATGGTAATAGCGACATCATGCTGTTCTCTAAATCGGGCAAAGTTGTTCGCTTTAACGAGGACAAAGTACGTCCAATGGGTCGTACTGCATCTGGTGTTCGTGGTATGAAGCTTCCAGAAGACGATCAAGTGGTTTCACTGATTGTTCCTTCAAATGAAGGCGATATCCTAACTGTGACTCAAAACGGTTACGGTAAGCGTACTGAGTTGGCTGAATACCCAACGAAAGGCCGTGCAACGCAAGGTGTAGTATCTATCAAAGTCTCTGATCGTAATGGCCCAGTAGTTGGTGCTGTTCAGGTTGAAGAAGGCGATGAAATGATGATGATCACCGACGCAGGTACACTAGTACGTACTCGCGTGGCGGAAGTCAGCCAAGTTGGTCGTAACACTCAAGGTGTAACACTGATCCGTACTGCTGAAGATGAGAATGTTGTAGGTCTACAACGTATCGACGAAGTAGAAGAAGCTGAGATTGTTGAAGGCGAAGAAACTGAAGAAGCAAATGCTGACGCAGTAAACGCAGAAACAGTTAATGCAGAAGGAAAGGTCGTTTCTGAATCAAATGAAGAGCAAGCATCCGATGCTTCTGACTCTGAGAGTGATAGCGAGCAAGATACTGAGTAATCTCGATTACACTAAGTAATTAAGAGTACCAATGAAAAAACCGAGCCTAAGTGCTCGGTTTTTTATTACCTGTCATTTCATTTTTCTTATCAGTTCGTTTAGGTCTTAGAGCAGACCTTAACCTGTCGCTTTTATGCAAAAGTTTGAGCACTAAATCTCGAACGCTAAACTTTGATCAATAACGAGGCAGAACGAAAGCGATAGAGTAGGAGATAAAGCTAAATAAAAGGATGTGGAATGGATATCTGGTTGTTGGTTGCTTTACTATTAATGAGTCTGTTTTTTATCGCGTTTGTTATTGCCGCGAGCAAAAATGGCCGTCATTTAAAAGGCAATGCGATGATTTCGCTTATCGCTGTGGTTTTGAGTGTGCTTGTCTGGTTTCAGCTTAAACAAGAGTTACCTCAATTTCCTTTAGATGATAGCGATAGCTACACGGCAACAGATTTCCAAGATGAGCTTCAGCAGAGCCTTGAGCAAGACCCAAATCAATCCGATTTGTGGTTTAAGCTTGGTGGTGTGTACATGCAAAAAGGGGAGTTTGATGCGGCATTCACTTGCTACGATTATGCGATTCGATTAGATCCTCAAGCACCTTCTGGTATTTATGCTGCTAAAGCTACTGCACTTTATTACCTTAGCTCCCAGGCGATGAGTGATGAGGTCAAGAGGCTATTAAATCAGTCGATGCAGCTTGATCCAAACGATCGTACCGCCTTAATGTTGATTGCGACCGATCACTTCATTAGTATGCGCTATCGACAAGCGATCGATGCGTGGACTCAAATCCTCGATTCCAATCAAAAGGGCATTGATCGTGTTTCGATTATTCATTCGATCAACCAAGCCAAAGAGATGATCCGCTAGGCTTGGTCAATAAGCTTGTTGTTCCTGAATAAATTTTGAAACTATTTACCTTTGAAGTAATTCGACTCTAAAGTGATTAATTTCTAAAATCATTATTTTCCGTATCTATTGGCTTTCGATCATTTCAGTTAAACCACCTGCGTTATGGATTTGAGTAAATCCTTGATCACGCAAGAACTGATAAGCTTGCCCTGAGCGATTACCACTGCGGCAATACAAAACGATCGGTTGGTCTTTCTCAATATTAGCAAAGTGAGTCGCTACTTCTGAAAGAGGGTAGTTGATGGCGTTGTCTAGATGCCCTTGTTCGAACTCTGCAGGTGTTCTTACATCAATGACTAATGCACCTTTCTCTATCAACTCCCACCCTGTCTCTGCGCGCTCTGATGCGTTAACGCCTGAACTGAGTAGTGTAATGCATAATGCTAAAAGCGAAAATAAGGTCTTCATTTTTGACTCCTTGAATTAGCAAACGGTCATTGGAAAGTACGTATTGATTTGAATGCTTCAAACCCAACACTGAATATTTAAAACAAAAAACCAGCCACACAACAATAGTGTGACTGGTTTTTACCTAACGGTCTATTTGAAGAAACTAGTATTCGTAGTTGGCTTCACGCTTTTCAGCTTGCTCTTCCCATTTAGGAACAACCGTGTCTAAGAAGTGCTGTTTCTCTGCGTTCATCTTATCCATGTCCATTCCAAGCGCTTTTTGAGCCGCTTCTTTGGTCGAGATATCTGGAATTTCGATTGGATCGGTGATGCCTTTCTTCGCCAGTAGACGAACAATTTTAGTTCGAGCATCCGCTGCGCGATCAACGGCAGTACCTAGTACTTCTAGAGCGATTTCAGGTGCGTGCATATGAATACCGTGAGACGCAATAGCGTAGTCCCAACGCCATTGAGCGTGACGGATATCCAGTAGGATAGGCTCCATCTCTTGCTCTGTCGCACCGGCTTCCCATGCCGCACCTGCTTCAAAGTGAGCGGCTACGATTTGCTTCTCAGCAGTCAGCTTCATGTTCAGAACTTGTGCTTTACGGCTTGAAACGATGTTACGCATGGTTTCTTTCGATTGAGTGTGACAGTTTGCACATGTATCTTCGAAGCGGTCGAATGGGTTACCCACTTTATGGTCGGTATAAACAGTGCCATCTTCTTTGGTCACTTTCGGCATATGACAGTCTGCACAGACGACTTTATTTTTGCCGTGGATACCTTCACGCCATGTTTCGAAACCAGGGTGCTGTGCTTTCAGCATTGGTGCTTTCGATACTTTATGAGTCCAATCTTTAAAGTTGATCGCATCATAGTAACGTTCCATATCGCCGACGGTTGTACCTTGGTCCCAAGGGAATTTCACGCCTTTGGTTGGCCCGGTGAAGTAGTATTCCACATGACATTGGGCACAAACTGAAGCTTGTTGGTCTAAACGGCTTTGCTCATCAAACTTTTTACCAATTGCTTCAAATGCACGTTCAACATAAGGACGAGTGACCTTCAGTGCTGGCTCACCATTTTTGAAGCCTTCGCTTTGGGTATCGTGACAGTCTGAACATCCAATAGGGTTAATGATCTCGTTACCAAGACGCGCCCATTTACCCTCGAAGTAACCATCTTCGCCACGCTCTTCGATAACACGCGCTACATCTGGGCTCTTACAGCTCCAACACGCCATTGGCATAGGGCCAGAATTTTCGTCCGTCGGTCCGCCAGTACGAAGTGTTTGTCGTACATCGTCAATCGCATAAAAGTGACCACGAGCCTTGTTGTAATCTTTTGCAAAGCCGTAGCCAGCCCACATGATAACCATGTTCGGATCTTCTTTTAGTGCGTCTTCAATGGTTTCGCTTTCTGACGTCTGTCTCCATGAATGATATTGATCTGGGTGATTTTGCTCGAACTGATCGTTACGAGGATCGCCAATTTCTTTTTGTTCAGGCGCAGCAAAACTGGTCGCGCTTGCTAGTGATGCGCTAACCATTAATAGTGCTGTGACCGAATTACGTATCCAATGCTTTTTCACAGTGATATCTCCAATATACTGATTTTTATACCAAGCGTTGTGAGTTTGCTATTCAAATTAAGAACTGGAGAATTCCTGTTTATATTAATTCATAATTGAACACATTTTGTTACGTGTTGGATATAGATTGTCCCAGATCAATTTATGACAGTGACCTTAATCACGCTGAAGTTTATATAACCCTAAAGTGGTATTTAAAGTTAGATTGATTAGAATTTAACTGAGAATTATTATCATATATAACAAACAATTACCTAAATTGACCATGATGTAAATAGGGTGATTGCGTTCACAAATTAACCTGTCGAAATTTCATGTTACCCAATTAGAGGTATATTCTAACAATAGAAAGCGTTGTGGCTTATCCAAAATAAGAATTGATATCATTTAAGCGGTAATAATATCGTTTAAGGGTACTTTTGTTTAACCGGAATATTATTTAGTTGAGAGTTAAATAATGCCGGTATAAGGAAAGGATAAAATGGGCAATATTAAATTGGCCATAGTCATAATGCTTAAATCCCTTCTAGCATTCTGCCTCTATGGTTATTCCATTCATGCTGTTGCTGAGCCTGCTGTTACGCCAGTAGGAGAATCAACAAGACATGAAGTCGAATTAATCCGCGACAAAGACTACAAGTGTGTTCAATGCCATAAAGATTCAAAAGAAACGGTATTGGGTTCACATGGTGAAAGTGCACACGCTTTGCTTGGCCGCGAAGTAAATTGTACCGACTGTCATAGTTCTATTAGCCCCGATCACCGTGAAGGTGCACCTAAAGTGGTGAAGTATCGTGAGGCTCAATCACAACCTGGAACCGAGAAGGTTTTCTTAGACCCTAAATTAATCCTAGATGCCAATAGCCAATGTATCGATTGTCACCAACCTGATGATCTCCGCGAAGCGAGTTGGACTCACGATGTTCACGCGCAAAACTTAACGTGTTCAAACTGCCATGATGTTCATGCGACTGAAGCAAAGGTGTTGGGCTTAGATAAGAAGCAAACCATCAAGCTGTGTGTGGATTGCCATTCAGACTTCAACCAGAAGAAAGAAGAGGAGTAATCTATGAGTTGCTCAAGAAGAAACTTTTTAGCAGGCGCGGGTGCCGTTATTTTTACCACAGGTGTAGCGGGAACTGCGGCGGTAACAAGTCGCAAGACGCTAGCTAATGTTCAAGAAGATGGCACTAAACGTTATGGAATGATTCATGACGAAACCGCTTGTATTGGTTGTACCGCCTGTACCGAAGCATGTCGTGAAGTAAACAAAGTACCTGAAGGTGTATCGCGCTTAGAAATTATTAAGAGTGAGCCCCAAGGCGAATATCCCAATGTTGATTACCGTTTTACTCGTAACTCTTGCCAGCATTGTGATAACGCACCTTGTGTGATGGTTTGCCCAACAGGCGCGGCCTACAAAGATGAAAAAACGGGCATTGTCGATGTGCATCAAGAGAAGTGCGTCGGTTGTGGTTATTGTCTATTGGCTTGCCCATACCAAGTGCGCTTTTTCCATCCAGAAAACAAGTCCGCAGATAAGTGTAACTTCTGTCGAGACACTAATTTAGCACAAGGGAAGTTGCCGGCTTGTGTCGAATCTTGCCCAACCAAAGCGCTGACATTCGGTGATTTGAATGACCCTAAGAGTGAGATAAACCGAGTACTTCAATCCGAGGTGGTTTACAGAGATAAAGCCTATCTAGGCACTCAACCAAAACTCTATAAAGTGCCACACCAAAAAGGGGAGATTTGATTATGAGTGCATGGGACGCAGCTTTTCAGTCTGGTACGGTGGTATGGGACTGGATTATAGCAATCTATCTATTTCTCGCGGGGATGTCGGCGGGTGCCGTAATGATCTCCATTTACCTAAAACGTAAGGTCATTGAAGGCGATCCTGCTCATAATGGTGTGCTAAAGGCCACGGCTTTTCTTGCGCCATTTGGGATCATTTCAGGTCTGCTTATCTTGGTTTTCCACCTGACAAAACCGTTATCCTTTTGGAAGATCATGATCTTCTATAATCCAACGTCTGTGATGTCGATGGGTGTGATCTTATTCCAAGTATATATGGTGATCCTATTCCTTTGGATCGGCATTATATTTAGAGATCAAATAGTCGTGTTTTTGAATGATCAAGCATGGCTAAAAGGGCGACTTGATTTTGTCGGTAACTGGATTGGCAAATTAGAGGTGTTTGAGAATGCTTTGGAAATATTCCTAGCGGTTCTCGCATTGATGCTTGCTGCTTATACGGGCTTCTTGCTGTCAGCTTTAAATACCTTCCCACTATTGAATAACCCAGTACTGCCGATCTTGTTCTTGTTCTCGAGTTTATCTTCGGGTGCGGCGGCGTGTATTTTATTTGGTGTGTTGGTCTTTAAAGAATCACCTCATAGCCCGAGTATTTCATGGATCCACGGATTCGAACGCCCGGTCGTGATGTTTGAGTTGTTTGTTCTTATTACTTTCTTTACTGGGCTGATCTTCGCTGGTGGTCAAAGTGAGCAAGCAGTCTGGAACGCAATCGGCAGTGGATTCTGGGCGAACTGGTTCTGGTACGGCGTCATCGGTGTTGGCATGGTTTTACCATTGTTGTTGAATGCAGTGACACCAACTTCAATTCGCCATAGCTCGGTGTATATTTTCTCCGTGACTTCGCTAAGTCTAATGGGCGTATTAATGCTGCGAACTTTTGTTCTTTACGCAGGGCAATTAACGCTCGCTTAAGTTTGTTAGTGAGTGGATGTTGGACAATTGACATCTGCTCACTAGATACCGTTTCGTTGAGCAACAGAAGCTAGTTGAGTAACAGGAGCTAGTTGGTCAATAAAAGCGAATAACGGTTTAACTTGGCTCTGCTCCGGTAGAGTCTTATTGAGGTGATATGGTCGGTTCTTTGGGGCTGTTTAGTTTAGTGTTGGTTGCTGTGCTCAGTAGCCTTATTGGCGTGCATTCGTTTTATCAAATGCTAAATAAACGGGCGCAAAATCTAGGCTTAATCCGCAGTTTCTCTCTTTCAAGTGCATTTTTTTCTCTCACTTCTGTCGCATTGCTTGGCTATGCCTTTGTCAGTGATGACTTCTCTATTCTCTATGTCGCTGAACATTCAAATACCCAATTACCCTCATTTTTTAAGCTTGCGGCCGTATGGGCAGGACATGAAGGTTCCTTGTTGTTTTGGGTACTGACGATCAGCGTCTGGTCTGGCGTGATCGCCTTACAAAAACACTATTCGAATGAATACCAAAGCCGAGTGCTGTGGGTGATGAACCTACTGCTCGCGATATTTGCTTGGTTCACGTTATTCGCATCAAATCCGTTTGAAATGAATTCGATCTTGCCGCTAGAAGGGCGTGACCTTAACCCAATGTTGCAAGATGTCGGTCTGATTTTTCACCCGCCATTGCTTTACCTTGGCTATGTCGGCTTTTCTGTGGTGCTGGCATTTGCAGTTGCTGCTTTGCTGGTTGATCCAATAGAATTTGATTGGGTTGTCCATTGCCGAAGTGGGTGTCTTGTTGCGTGGATCTTTTTAACTGCAGGGATCATTCTTGGCTCTTGGTGGGCGTATTACGAATTAGGCTGGGGCGGCTGGTGGTTCTGGGATCCGGTTGAGAATGCCAGCTTGCTGCCATGGCTTACTTCGACAGCTTTACTGCATAGTCTAGGCGTTGCCAAGGGTAAGCAACAGCTTCTTAAGTGGTCTCTTAGCCTTGCTTTCATTACATTTTGCTTGAGTATCTTAGGCACGTTTATTGTTCGTTCTGGCGTACTTACATCGGTACACGCTTTTGCAGTTGACCCAACCAAAGGTATCGCACTACTACTTATATTAGTGCTGGTGCTGGTGAGTTCATTTTCTCTGCTTATCATCAGAGAGGAGTCTTTTGAATCAAGTCCGATTACGAGTTTCGCCAGTAAGAGCTTTTTGAGTTTAGTCGCCGTGCTCATTTTTGTTTTGGCAACGACAGTTGTGGTGTTTGGTACGTTTTATCCAATGATCTTTGAACTGCTTGGGTTAGGGAACATATCGGTAGGTGCGCCTTACTTTAACCTACTGATTGCGCCTTTGGCTTTGCTCGCACTTGGTGTGATTGGTTTAGCCCCATTGTTGAGCGTTAAACCTCAAGCAACCAAAGGTGTTATTTTATTGTTAGCTGTGTTGTCGTTGGCATTGGGTTACGTTTGTTATTCATGGCAAGTGGAACAAGTCCAACGACAAGTGATGGTTTTGATGACATGGTCACTCGCATTTTGGGTTTTACTTACTCATGTTTATGGCTTAGCGGTAACGCGCAGTTCCAAGTTCCAACGCAAAGTCTGGGTGATGACATTTGCTCATGTTGGTATTGCGGTCTTGGCTATAGGCGCTGCAATGAACAGTTACCACTCGTTTGAGCGCAGCTATAAACTAAGCCCAGGTACACAAGTAGAGTTCATGGGTTGGACGCTTTCTCATCGGGATACTGAGCTTTATGTCGCCTCAAATTTTACCGCAGAGAAGGCGATACTTAAGCTAGAAACTGGCGAGCAAAGTTTTTCCATTACACCTGAAAGAAGACATTACCAAGTTCGAGTGATGAACATGAGCGAGCCCGCAATGAAATGGTTCTGGCATGGCGATGTGTATATCACCATGGGCGAGAAAATAGACTCAGCAGCCTATGCATTTCGTGTTCAATACAAGGCGTATGCGCGCTGGATCTGGTTTGGCGGGTTGTTCTCCATTATCGGCGCTTTACTCTCATTGACTCATCGTAAAAAGAAAACTGATAAGGCTGCACAGTATGCATACCAGCGTTCGTAACAAGCTAATTACTCTCATTGTCTTGGCATTAATAGTGGTGTTGGGATTTGTCTTTGCGCTTGACAGTAAGCAACAAACGACCAGCGTTTCAGAGCAAAAAAGGGCATTTCCAGAATTCATATCTACTGCGTTAGTGAATAGTGAAAGCGTCAGTGGTCAGCAGGAAATTACGCTCGCTGATGTCACACAGCATCCTTACCAACTGGTCAATGTATGGGCTTCATGGTGCGGTATTTGTAAAACGGAACATGCTTTTCTGACCGAGTTGCGAAAGAAAGGCATTCCAATTGTTGGGCTAAATTATCGGGATAATTCAGGGACAGCGATCAATGTGTTATTGAGCGACGGCAATCCGTACTCAGTAGTGATCAGTGATCCTCAAGGTAAACTGGCGCTAGAGTTGGGCGTAATTGGAACCCCTGAAACGTATCTAGTCGATGCCAATGGCCAGATCATTAAAAAGCTATTGGGCGTGATTAATGAAACGGTATGGAAAGATGAACTTGCGATGTATTTTGATGGTGTGAATGGATGATGAAGTCTCTAATACAAACGTTGTTTATGCTGTCAGCTCTTGTAGTGATTAGCCTTCCTACCATGGCTGAAGAGTTGTTTACTGCCAGTAATAAAGATACGAGTATTCAAGTTGAACTGTTTGAGTTTGAAAACCCAGAACAACAGCAACGTGCTATCAGCTTGGCGAAAACGTTACGCTGTCCACAATGTCAAAACCAAAATCTGATTGAATCCAACTCACCGATAGCAAAAGACTTACGCCTTATTGTGTTCAATATGGTGAAAGCAGGGCATAGTAATAATGAAATTACTCAATATATGACGGAAAGGTTTGGTGAATTTGTGCTTTATAAACCAGCAATGAACACCTCTAACTTATTGCTCTGGTTGATGCCAAGTGTTCTTTTTTTTCTATTTATGTATTTATCAATAAAAAGCGTTAGAAAGAGCTCATAAAAAATATGTATTACTGTTTACGAATTGACCTGTATTTTGTAACATTAAAGGATTATAAAGGCTAAGCACTGTTATATAAGGATGTATCTGTGGACAACGTAATCTCAAATTTAAAGAAAGAGTTCTATACTCATGTCCGATCTGACAAATGGGCAAAAAAATACAGTGCTAAATCGAGCATTTCTACGCTTACGCAGGAAGAACTGACTGAACTTGAGAATGCTTGGGTGCAACTTGTCATCTGGAAGCAAACCCAAGTAAGTTGATCGTGCTGTAAAAAGTATCGCCTTAGCCGCACCAGATAAATTTATAACCCCATGTTGGTCATCCCAATGTGGGGTTTTTTGTTGCTTGAAAAATAATTGTTATAATATAACAATTTGTGCGTGGTCGACCTTGAAAAAAATTGTTAACAGCCTCATAGTGTCTATCATTAGATAGTTCGCTACAAAATATTGCCTAGACATATAGCGTAGTGTTGTTAAATACATAGAATTTTCAAGTGAGTATAGCTATGGCGGAAGTACGTGCCAGAATAGATTTCAAAGTAGGGGTAACAAGCAGCATTGATGCTGAACTTCTGTCTTTTCATGGGTTGAAAACAGATAAAGAGCATGTTGCTGTGATATTTAAGTCAGCAGATAAGACACAAGACATACCTCTTGTTCGTATGCACTCTGAGTGTCTTACTGGTGATGTATTCCATTCTTCTCGCTGTGACTGTGGCGAGCAGCTAGACGAAACTATAAGAATTATGGGCGAAACGGGCGGAGTGATTCTTTATCTTCGTCAAGAAGGCCGCGGTATTGGTTTGTACAACAAAATCGATGCATACCGCCTTCAAAGTGAAGGTATGAACACCTACGAAGCCAACAACCACTTAGGTTTTGGTGATGACTTACGCGATTTTACTGAAGCAGCTGAAATGCTACGTGCTTTAGGTACGACCAAAATCCGCTTGGTGACCAATAACCCTAAGAAAATCAATGAATTGAAATCTTTTGGTATTGAAATTGAAGAAGTAGTGAACACGTCTGCTCATATCAAATCAGGTAACGAAAGCTATCTGAAGGCGAAAGTCTCACACGGTAAGCACAACCTGGATATCTAATCCA
Organism: Vibrio sp. PSi01; assembly: GCF_054960695.1. NCBI lineage: Bacteria > Pseudomonadati > Pseudomonadota > Gammaproteobacteria > Vibrionales > Vibrionaceae > Vibrio > Vibrio sp. PSi01. The sequence continues at coordinate 230,981 of NZ_JBHNYN010000003.1, read as the reverse complement.
TTGACTTGTTGCGCCTAACACAAAAATGTTTAAAGACCTCACTCATGTGAGGTTTTTTTGTATTTATCTTGCAATAAAATTGTAAGTTTGTATTATTCAAATCCGTAGTGTAAATGATAATGGTTTGCACTATTACTACGAATAATAATTTAAAGCTCAACAAGGATGCTTCATGACCATTAAATCTTTAGTGACAAAAGCGGTAACTTCGTCACTCATTTTTGCCTCGGCTTCTACTTTCGCTGCAGTAACTCAAGATCAAGTTGTAGAACACTACGCAGATATTGCTCATGCGGTGTTCGCTGATTCAGTAATTACAGCAAAAGCGTTGAATTCTTCTATTGATACCTTCTTAGCTTCTCCTTCTGCTGGCAATTTCGAACAAGTAAAACAAGCTTGGCTTGAGTCTCGCGTACCTTACCAGCAATCAGAAGTATTCCGATTCGGTAACGCTGTTGTTGATGATTGGGAAGGTCAATTAAACGCATGGCCACTTGATGAAGGTTTGATCGATTACGTATCTTCGGATTACCAATATGAACTTGGTAACGAAGGCGCAAGCGCAAACATCGTGGCGAACAAGACTTTCCAAATTGGTCAGACTACCGTTGATGCAACGAACATCACTCCTGAGCTAATTGCAGACCTTAACGAGATCGGTGGTTCTGAAGCAAACGTAGCGTCTGGTTATCACGCAATTGAATTCCTGCTTTGGGGGCAAGATTTGAACGGCACAAACAGCGGTGCAGGTCAGCGTGCTTATACTGATTTTGTTGTTGGTGCTGAATGTACAAACGGCAACTGTGACCGTCGTGGCGCATACCTAAAAGCATCAGCTGAACTCCTTATCCAAGATCTAGAGTGGATGGAAAAGCAGTGGGCTGAAGGCGAGAAAGGCAACTACCGTCAAGAACTTCTTGCTGAATCTAGCGAAAACGGTTTGCGTAAAATGCTATTTGGAATGGGCTCACTATCTCTAGGTGAGCTAGCTGGTGAGCGTATGAAGGTGGCTTTAGAAGCTAACTCTACTGAAGACGAGCACGATTGTTTCTCTGATAACACTCACAACTCTCACTACTACAACGAGCAAGGCATCTACAACGTTTACACGGGCCTATACAAGCGTGAAGACGGTACTCTACTTTCAGGTCCAAGCCTGTTTGACCTAGTAGAGCAAAAAGATGAGCAAGCTGCGAAAGAGATCCAAAAGCAGTTTGACTTAGCACGTGCACAAGTAGGTGAATTAGTAACGTCTGCAGAGAAAAACAACCAGCATTTCGATCAGCTAATCGCTGCCGACAACGCTGCGGGTAACGCATTAGTGAACAAAACAATTGTTGCGCTAGTATCTCAAACCGCTGCAATCGAACGCGCTGCTGGTGTTATTGGCATTGATAGCCTAAACCCAGACACGGCTGATCACGAGTTCTAAGAACCCGAGGTTAATACCAATCGTAGTAAATAACTGGTCAGCCTAGCTAGTTAAAACGCTCGATAACTGCGTTGTAATTTTTGATTGTAGAATAACTACTTATCAGAAAATCACGCCTTGTTCTCAAGCCTTTTTCTTACGCTATTTCTGATCACTTACTGTGATTGGTATAGAACCAATGTAGGGGCTCTCATTGAGCCCTTAATTGTTTGCTACTCAAGAAAGTTATTCCCTAATAAAAACTAAAATCAAAACACAGCAAGGCAATGTATGAAGTCGTATCTATCAGCCTCACTATTAACCGCACTGTTTTTCTTATCTCCATTACACGCCCATGAAACCTACTCTGGTGGTAAAACTACCGTAAAGAAAGAGGGAGCGAATGCTTTTTCTCTTCCTGCTGCCAATTTACCAATGAGTAAACGCTTAGATTTCAGTGTAGGTAATAGCTTCTTTAGAAACCCTTGGGTACCCGCTCCGTCATCGACTGATGCACGCGATGGCCTTGGCCCACTATTTAACACAAACGGCTGTCAAAATTGTCACATCAAAGATGGCCGTGGTCATGCACCTGAAAAAGGTGATGAGAACGCGGTTTCGATGTTGGTTCGCTTGAGTATTCCCGCTGAAACACCAGAGCAAAGACAAGCCTTTATTCGTGATGGTGGTATTCCTGAACCGACCTACGGCGGCCAGCTACAAGATTTCGCTCTTCAAGGGGTAAAACCGGAGGGCCAAGTAAACATTAGCTACAAGGATGTTCCTGTTGAATTCAAAGACGGCACCGTCGTTACCCTACGTAAACCTACTTTAAAGATTACGGATCTTGCCTTCGGCGAGATGCATCCTAAAACTGAATTTTCTGCTCGAGTTGCGCCGCCAATGATTGGCCTTGGTCTGCTTGAGAGCATTTCAAAAGAAACGATTCTTGGATTTTCTGAGCAGCAATTAGCTGATAAGCAAGGCGTGTCGGGTAAGGCTAACTACGTTCTGGATGTTCAAACCAACGAAATAACCTTAGGTCGTTTTGGTTGGAAAGCAGGACAGCCAAATCTGATGCAACAAAATGCTGCGGCATTCAATGGTGATTTGGGCTTAACGAGCCGCCTGTTCCCTAATGAGAACTGTACATCAGTACAATCAACTTGTAATGATTTTCCAAATGGGGGGGATCCAGAAGTTAGCGATAACATTCTAGATTTTGTTGAGTTTTACTCACAGCATTTGGCTGTACCTATTCGCCGTAACGTTGGGAACCCTATGGTTGTTCAAGGTAAAAAACTGTTTAAAGATATTGGTTGCCAAAGTTGTCACCAATCTGAAATTCGTACGGATGAGCGTGAAGGTTTGCCTGCGTTATCTAATCAGTTAATTAGTCCATACACCGATATGCTGCTGCACGATATGGGTGAAGGCTTAGCGGATCATCGCCCTGAGTATTTAGCAAGCGGCCAAGAGTGGCGTACAACACCATTGTGGGGGCTCGGTTATACCAAAGAAGTGAATGGTCACACCTTCTTACTTCATGACGGTCGTGCAAGAAACGTTATGGAAGCGGTGCTTTGGCACGGTGGTGAAGCAGAGATGGCGAAACAGAAGGTTCTGTCTTTGAATGCGACTGAGCGCGAAGCACTACTGGCATTTTTGAACTCGCTATAGGCAGTCTTAAGCTTAGCGCCTCAACGGCGAGTTAGCCAAAAACATACTACCGCTGAACTTGTAGTAATACGAGCTCAGCGGTCGTTTCATATTTATTGAATTCATATAATTAAAAGAAAAACTAGGAAGTAAGGTAACAGCATGACACATAAATTTTTGTTAATGCCTTTGTCGGTATTAATCATGGCAGGCTGCCAATCATCGGGTGAGCAAACGGCTTCATCTGAGGTTAACGGTGTTTCTTATCAAGCAGACATGACCGCTCACATCAGTCGTAGCGTGTACCAACAAGAGTTTGATTCAGCCGTCCTATTCGCTAGGCAAGCCAGTGAACTGGAAGTCTTGATGCAAGGTTACTGTGAAACCAACAATGTTGAGCTGGATGCTTTGAAAAATCAGTGGCAGCTCACGATGAACAGTTGGATGGCACTGCAAGGTCAAGAAAGAGGCCCAATAGCGGCACTGGAAGAGAGCTGGAATGTTCAGTTTTGGCCAGACAAAAAGAACACCACAGGCTTAAAAATGCGTCAGCTGACTCAGCAAGAGAAAGCTTGGTCACAAGACGAAATCGCACAGCAGAGTGTTACTGTTCAAGGACTTGGTGCCTTAGAGTGGTCTCTGTATGACGAGCAATCTCCACTGCTTCAAGACAAAGCTTCAGGTTGTCTATCTTCACAAGCTATCGCACAAAACTTGGCTGTGAAGTCTACCTCTATTGCTGAGGCCTGGCAGGTTAACCCTTGGCTAGCACTGGACGAGATGCGCTGGGAGTCGGAATACATCGCTTTATTGACCAACCAACTTGATTACAGCATGAAAAAGCTGAGTCGCCCAATGGCTAAGATTGGCCACCCGCGACCATATTTCTCTGAGTCGTGGCGCGCACAAACCTCAATGATTCAGCTAAAGGCGAATGTTGCTGCGCTTGAGAAGCTTTACCTCGCAGATGGTAATGGTCTTGATGGTTTATTGAGAGAGAAGGGCTTAAACGATCTTGCTGATCGTGTTGCTGCCCAGTTCACGCTAACGCTAGATACTTGGCCTACAGAATCAAGCCTGTTTACTCTGCTACAGAGCAAAGAAGGTTACCGAGAAGTACTGACTCAATACAATAAACTAGAACGTTTGAAGTACCTGATTCATGAAGAAGTGGCGATAGAGCTTGGCGTGGTAATAGGATTTAATGCTACCGATGGTGACTGATACTACACGAAGAAGTTTACTTAAGGCTGCACTAGGTTGTGCAGCGGTTCCTGTATTTCCATTTGGGTGTACTAGTCTCTCTAATGTCGTGAGTTCATCTAATGAGCCTCAATTAATCGGTTGTGCGCTTAATGGACGAGGCCAATATTCAGCCGTTGTGGCTGATGAATATGGGATGCCATTGAGCCAGCTGCCGATTCCCGATCGTGGTCATGGCGTCGCTATTTGCCCAACTCAATCACATGCGGTGGTTTTTGCTCGTCGTCCTGGTGATTATTTTATGGTGTTTGACTATAAAAAGGGTGAACAAATCAAAATGGTCGTTAAGGGGCGTAATCGTCACTTTTATGGTCATGGCATTTATTCATTAGATGGCAAATTACTGTATGCCACTGAAGGTAAAACTGACAGCAGCCAAGGTGTGATTGGCGTTTACGATGTCGCGCAAGGGTATCGTAAAGTTGAAGAATTTACCGGTTTTGGCATTGGACCTCATGAAGTCATCATCATGCCTGACGGTAACCTCGCAATCGGTGTTGGTGGCGTTCATACTGACGGTAGAACACCGAAAAACCTTGATTCGATGCAACCGAGTTTGAGCTATGTTTCACCTGAAGGCGTGCTACTTGAGCAGGTTGAATTGCTGGACAAGAAGCTGAGCATTCGACACTTAGCGCATGATGGCGCTGAAACCGTACTATGTGGCCAGCAATATCGTGGCGAGCCCGATGAGTATCCTTCACTTTTAGCGATGCACACTAAAGGTGGACGATTTGAATCACTGAACGCGGAGCCAGAACAATGGGCAAGGTTCAATCACTACATCGCGAGTATTGCGGCGTCAGATGATTGGATTATTGCGACCTCGCCAAGAGGAAACTGCTACGGTATTTGGTCTAAAGACACTAAAGAACTCGTAGAACTATCTGCTTTATCAGATGCTTCTGGCGCTGTGCTGCTTGATGGTGAGTTTAGATTGAGCTCTGGAGCGGGTAGTGTGGTGAGCCAACGAAAGCCTTATGAAAAATCAATTCAGCAATCATCTATTCAGTGGGATAATCACTGGAGTGCAATTTGATTTATAAAACTCCTTAAAAAATAACATGCTTACTCCAATTTCTTTGCCATACTTATGAGATTGTTGGTGATGGAGTTAAGCATGTTAGCGAAGTACTTCTTTGGATTATTGGTGTTAGTTTCTGTGCATGCGTGGAGCTATACGAGTTCTGACGAGAGCGGATTTATTCCGGCTGATTCAGAACTCTCTTCCATGCTCATTTATCCAGAGCTAACCCAGAGTATTTATCAAGACTCTTCTCTTCCTATTCTTTGGGACTCTCCTGAACTTGTTAAAGCATTTGAGTTCCAATTGTCGCTTCTAGAACAAGCCCAAATGGCACCGCTCTTTGAGCGTCAACTCAAGCAAATTCGTCAATACCAAGCCCAACGCCAATGGAAAGAGTTGGACATATTATTGACCGATACCTTTATTTATTACTTGAGTTACGTAGAAAATGCGCCACTGGTCGGTAAAGAGTGGTACTTCTCAGGCAAGCTACACTCCAAATTACCTGCACCTTCTCCTCATATTTTGATGAGATTAAAGAGCAGCGTCGCCAATGATTATTTATTGGAGATGGTGCTGTCTTACGCGCCGCCTGTTGGGAATTTTGATCAATTCAAGGCGACCTATTCAGTGTTAGAAACTGCATCCGAGCTTAATATCGAGCGATATAGACAGGAAGGTTTGAAACGTTTAGGTGACGATCTTTCAGATAAAGTAGCGCTTGTAGAACGTATCGCTCTGGTGGGTGTAGACACATCAATGGTGGCTGTTGATCTTCCAGTGTTCGATCGAGATTTGCAAAAAGCGATTAAGTCCTTTCAACACATGCATGGCCTGACAGCTGATGGGATTATAGGGCCTGACACGATCAAATGGATCAACATGAGTTTTGATGATCGATTGAATTCATTAGCGTTGAATGCAGAGCGCGTTCGTTTGTGGCCAAGAGATAGAGATTCTCTCATCGTCGTCAATGTACCTAGTTTTGATATGAAGTACTGGGAAGATGGTGAAGAGGTATTTGAGTCCAAAGTCGTCGTGGGCAGAAAGTCGCGAAAAACACCGCTTTTAGAGATAAATCTAGATTCGGTGATCTTAAACCCAACTTGGAATGTGCCATGGAAAATAATGGTGAAAGACATCTTGCCTAAGGTGAAAGCCGATGAAAGCTACCTTGAAACCCATAACTTCCAAGTGATTGATGGTTGGCGTTCTATGGAAACTGTCGATACCACCGAGATTGATTGGCAAACCATTAATTTCAACTCGTTCCCATATCGCATGCGTCAACAGGCGGGCTCTCGAAATGCATTGGGTTTGTATAAATTCAACACCCCCAATAAACGTGCGATATATCTACATGATACGCCAAGTAAAGGCCTGTTTAATGATGACTTTCGTGCTTATAGCTCAGGTTGTATAAGAGTCGAACATGCCGAACAATTGGCTGAATTGCTATTTGCGACTAAGGTTAGAAAGGTTCCTAATCAAGGCGGTGACTTAGCACCTAATACCAAGGTTCGACTCAAGAAGAGAATTCCAGTGCATATTATCTATCAAACTGTATTGTTTGAAGAAGAGGGCATTCAGTACCGTGGTGATATTTACCAGTACGATAAAGCGGGTGGTTAACAAACGGCGAAATCAACAATGGTGATCTTGACCGAAAAATGACAACCAAGCTTCTATTGATAAAATTATAATGTGTATCAATAACTAACCGCACAAAGGTTACAAATACTAACGTTTTGGGTGCTTTTCGTACGTTGACGCAGCAATTTTCATTATGTATCGTGCATTTTTCGTTCGATATAATTGGTTTTTTTGCTGTATGTCTCAAAGTTTATTTTCTCGCCGTCAGTTTCTGACTTACGCTGGTGGTACTGCTGTTGTCGCCTCAATCACACCTTCTATCGCTTTTGCTTCATACCCAGATCAGCCTAGAACGATCAGCATGAACAATCTTCACACTGGTGAAAGGTTGGAGACCTGCTATTTTGATGGCACGAACTATGTTGGTGATGAGATGGCTCGCCTAAGCAAATTGTGCCGTGACTTCCGCCGCAATGAGATTCACCCGATGGACAAGAATTTGTTTGACCAGATCACTCAGATTCAAAATGTTCTAGGTATTCAAAAAGAAGTTCAAATTATCTCTGGTTACCGTTCGCCGGCGACCAATGAAGCACTGCGAGCAAACTCGAATGGTGTCGCAAAAAAGAGTTATCACATGTTGGGTAAAGCGATCGATTTCCGTATTGATGGCGTTAACCTAAAAGAATTAAGAGACGTAGGCAAAAGCCTGAACGCGGGTGGTGTCGGTTATTATGCGCGTAGCAACTTTATCCATATTGACACAGGTCCTGTACGCAGTTGGTAACGTTAAGCTGAATTTGCGAGCGAATGCTAGGTACTTGTCAAAGTAGACATCCAATGTCATAGTTTGCCCAAATTTCAGTTTGCCCTCTAAGGTTTGTATATGTCTCTTAAGTATCAAGTTGTTCCTGTTACCTCTTTCTCTCAAAACTGCTCAATTGTGTGGTGTGATGAGACAATGGAAGGCATCGTTGTCGATCCGGGTGGTGATGTTCAGCAACTGGCTGCTATCATCGAAGAGTTAGGTGTTAAAGTGGTGAACTTGGTATTGACTCACGGTCACCTAGACCATGTAGGTGGAACAGTACCACTTGCTGAAATCTTGAAGGTGAACATTGTTGGTCCACATAAGGCGGACAACTTTTGGCTTCAAGGTTTAGAGAACCAAAGTCAAATGTTTGGTTTCCCACTGTGCAAAGCTTTTGAACCAAACACATGGTTAGAAGAGGGTGACAAAGTCACTTTTGGTAACCAAGTGATTGATGTGATCCATACGCCGGGTCATACACCGGGTCACGTCGTGCTATTCAGTGAGCAAGCTCGTTTAGCGTTTGTGGGTGATGTATTGTTCAATGGCGCAATTGGCCGAACTGACTTCCCTCAAGGCGATTTCAATACGCTGATTGCTTCAATCAAGACTAAGCTTTGGCCATTAGGCAGTGATGTGACATTTGTACCGGGTCATGGTCCTGAGTCTACATTTGGTCGTGAGCGCGCATCAAACCCATTCGTAGCCGATGAAATGCCACTATATTAATTAAGTCTGTGATTAGCACGCCGATCATTCGTGTTGCGGTTGATTGAAATGAAGCTTAGCTTTTGTTTGAACGCTAAGCTTTTTTAATTCAATGCGTGTTCGTTTATTCTAAACGTCTTCGCTTTAATCAGAAAAGCGCTCAGCAGCAGCCAAGTAACGTCGAGCTAATCCAATGAACTCTTCCCCACTCATATTCAAATCTTGAGTTGATATGAAAATATCATAACCGTGGAAACCCCTTTGGTACTTCATCCTATTGGCAAGCATCGCCTGTAATCCAGAATAGTCCTTAATCACCGTTTCTTTATTATTTCTATCATCAGATGTATCCAAGTTGCCCTGCTTTTGACTATCGTTGAAACAAACGTCGTCTGAATTTTGCGACTCTTTATGTCTGCTCTGTCCAACACAACCGTTCTCAGTACGACGTGCATGGTAATGCGATGAGTCGAGAACCATATCTTCAAAGTTTGACTCTTTACCCGCTTGCTTGGCGCCCAGATACAAAAGTGCTCGCTGGCTCAGTAATAACTCGCAAGTGATTTTAGGGCAAATTGAATCGAGGTAGGGCGAGTAATCTTTAATTTTAATACCGACCCAAGGTAAAGGTTGGTGCCAGCCTTCTTGTTCATAAGTACAAAGGCCAATTTTTTGGATGTTGCGCCATTTTAAAACCCAACCCCCCTTGTAGAAATGCTGCTGAAAGTGAGTGGGGGTGAGCGTGAACATGACTCTGCTGCGCAACATTAAATAATAGCCCGTACCCAAAAGCGCAATAATGCAAAATGCCCCCACGATCAGTAGCTTTGGGTTGTCGCTGTATAACGCAGTGATCAAGCAAACGAACCCCAAAATGACGGCGATAATTCGATACGAGCGTGTGAATGAAGGCAAAGAGAAGTTTGTAAGGTGACGAGTGTCCATAGGCAACACCAAGTTTTCATATTTTTGTCTGGATGGATAACCAGTGTATATGACCCTGAATTGATAAGTCGATGTTTAAATAATAGACGCTAATAGACAATATCGGTATTTTTCGTCGACTTTCGGCGCTTCACTCTACAAATAGCTCCTGTTTTTTGGTATAAATCGCGCTTCAAATTTTCACCACTGCGAAAAGAGCAGTGAACTGGAGAAATATTCAATGAGACTTGCTCATAAGCGTAAGGTGCAGGCTAAACTGCAGAAACGCACTAAAGCGGCTGTAGTTAAAGCAGTGGCAACGCCGAAAAAAGCGAAGCCTGTCGCAGAGAAAGTTGTAGCAGAAAAAACTGTAGCAGCAAAACCAGCGGTAGAGAAAGCAGTAGCAGCAACGAAAGAAGTTGCAGTAGCACTGACTCCTAAGCAACAACAAGTTCTAGACATCGTTGTTAGCAATGCTGAAGGCATTAACCCTAAAGGTATCGGCCTAGCAGCTGGTCAAGAAGACGCGAAAGCAGCTTCATGGGCAACAGGCGCATTGAAAAAACTTCTTGAAGAAAACCTAGTAGCGAAAGAGCAGCTAGCAGGTAACAAGGTTATCTACAAAGCTATCTAATCCTGTGGGATTACATTCGCTTCGTTAAGTTTTTAAGCCTCGATTTTCGAGGCTTTTTTTGTATCTAGCAAATAATGCCAACCCCAGTTTTGCCACTTCATTTCCAATCTATTGTCCTGCGAAAGCGATTCCCTTGCCTGGCACTCTTGCTCCTAATCAGCAAGCCCCAAAGTAGGGCGTCCATAGTGATAGATCGTTAGTTGATATCACCAGAATGTAGCAAGGAATAGAGTCTCATCACGAAATGGGAATCAATTGTTAATTTCGATTCACTATAACTACTTAGGTATTTATCAATACCTGTTTCTATAGTGAATAACCTAACTCCTTTAAAGTAGGTGATATTGAATTATCTCCTACGTAGTTATACGTAATCCTTTGGTCTAATACGTACATTTAAACCAACCGTTCGTGCGTGCTCTCCCTGATATCTTGTTGCTTCATCACGGTGCACTCTTATGTTGAATCATAAAAAATGCTCAATGAAAGAGTGTTAACCCAACAAAGGACGTGAACATGAGTCTCATCTCTAACTCCCTCACACGAGTTTTTAAAAACGTTGCGGTAACTGCAGCGGCTTGTTTAGCTTTAGTCGCTACTGGTGCAACAGCTGCTGATAAGGTTTACCGTTTAAAGCTTGCCGAAACGTGGGGACCAAACTTCCCTGTTTTTGGTGATGCTACTAAGAATATGGCTGCTATGGCTGAGAAAATGTCGAATGGTCGACTGCAAATCCGCATCGATTCAGCCAATAAACATAAAGCTCCGCTTGGCGTATTTGACATGGTTAAGTCTGGTCAATACGACATGGGTCACTCAGGCTCTTATTACTGGAAAGGTAAAGTTCCAAACACACTTTACTTCACTTCTATGCCTTTCGGTATGACGCCAGCAGAACAGTACGCATGGTTCTATCACGGTGGTGGTATGGAGTTGATGGAGCAGGTTTACTCTCCACACAACTTGATGTCGTTCCCAGGTGGTAACACTGATATTCAGATGGGCGGTTGGTTTCAAAAAGAAATCAATAGTGTTGAAGACCTACAAGGCTTGAAAATGAGAATCCCAGGCTTCGCTGGTGAGATTCTTGCTGAGCTAGGCGCAAAACCAACAAACATTGCACCGGGTGAGCTTTACACGTCTCTAGAGCGACGCACAATTGATGCACTAGAGTGGGTGGGTCCATCACTTGATTTACGAATGGGTTTCCACAAAATTGCGCCTTATTACTACACAGGTTGGCATGAGCCAGGTTCAGAGCTTCAATTCCTAGTGAACAAGCGCACATGGAACAAGTTGCCTGAAGATCTACAAGAAATCCTTAGAGTTGCAATGCGTACTGCTGCTTATGACATGTACACACAAGCAACGCATGAAAGTGGCAAGAACTGGGTTTCAATGAAGACAGAATTCCCAGACGTACAAGTTAAAGATTTCCCACCAGAGGTTATGGCTGCATTGAAAGAAGCAAATGATCGCCTATTAGCTAAGCATGCTGAGAAAGATGAATTAGCAAAAAAGATCCAAGCTTCACAAGCAAGCTACCTAGAACAAGTTCGTTCATGGACGGATATTTCACACAGAGCTTATTTAAATAGCCAAGCGAAATAGTCGACATTTGTTGAACTAAAGATAAATGAACCCAAAGCTTTTTTTACTAGGTAACTGAGAGTGAGTAAGCGGCGGGTTCATTCAAATCATAATAATTAAGCAGGATAAATCCTGTATACGATCCCAAGAACCCTTTCTATGTCGTGAATCTGGTTAGCGCTACTCGTTTTAGCTGCACTAACTCAATACGCGATGTCTTTTCAAATTCCATGGAGTCGGGAATGCGAAGTCTAATTTATATTGAACGCCTGTTTAATCGTATCGGTGATGCACTGGGATGGCTTTCCAGTATGTTGTTTATTTTACTTATCGCTAACGTCGTGTATGACGTTGTCATGAGATATGCCTTCAACGATGTCTCAATCGCCTTTCAAGAGATGGAATGGCACCTTTTCTCAGCCGTATTTCTGTTAGGTGTTCCTTATGCCATCAAAGCGGGTGGGCATGTTCGAGTTGATGTGTTTTACGAGCAGCTGAGTTTTAAAGCTCAAGCCATTATTGATTTGCTTGGCACGGTTGTCTTCCTGCTTCCGTTTTGTTTGTTGGTGGCTTGGTTTGGTATCGATGTTGCTAAAGAGAGTTATGAGTTGGGTGAGACCTCAGGCGATCCCGGTGGTTTGCCTTATCGTTGGATCATCAAAGCTATGATCCCGCTGTCATTCTTTTTAATGGCGCTCAGTGGCGTGGGTTTGATCCTGCATTCACTGAACAAGATTTTTAATCCGCACCTTATCCACGCAAATAATATTCATACAAAGAATTAGTAGAGGCTGACATGATTGGAATAGTAATGTTTTTTGTCGCCTTGTTTGCACTTTTACTTGGCTTCCCAGTAGCGTTTACCTTTGGCGGTATCGCATTAATCTTTGGTGTTTGGGCTGAGGGCATTGAGATGTTTGCCTTCATGCCATATCGAATTCAATCGATCATGGAAAATACGGTGCTGATGGCCGTTCCATTGTTTGTTTTCATGGGGCTTGTTCTACAGAAGACCAAGCTTGCTGAGCAGTTGCTTGAGTCTATGGGCAGATTGTTTGGTGGGGTTCGTGGTGGTATCGCAATTTCGACGGTATTAGTAGGATCATTGCTTGCCGCTTCAACCGGTGTAGTTGGTGCTTCTGTGGTAGCGATGGGCCTGATTTCTCTGCCAGTAATGTTGAAATACAACTATGATAAAGGCTTAGCCTGCGGCACCATTTGTGCTTCTGGTACGCTTGGGCAAATCATTCCACCATCGATAGTTCTCATTCTATTGGGTGATGTGCTAGGTGTGCCAGTTGGTGACTTGTTCCAAGCGGCGATTTGGCCGGGCGTGATGTTAGTCGGTGCTTATATCGTGTACATATTGATATACGCGAAGCTAAACCCTGAAGCAGCTCAACCGATTGAACGTGATGACTCAATTAGTCGTAAGCAAGAAGTCATCAATGCTCTGAAAGCTATCGTACCGCCACTTGCGCTGATCATTGTCGTATTGGGCTCTATCTTCGCCGGTGTTGCTACGCCGACAGAGTCTGCTGCATTAGGTGGTGCGGGTGCTATGGTACTTGCTTTGCTATACGGTCAGTTTAGTTGGTCGATGGTGTATGACGCATCTAAAGAGACGGTAAAAGTAACGGCAATGGTCTTTGCTATCTTACTTGGTGCAACCGCGTTCTCAATGGCGTTCACTTACACTGGCGGTGATTATCTGGTTGAAGAGTGGATGTTACAGCTACCGGGTGAGAAGTGGGGCTTCTTGATTATCACCATGTTGGTTATTTTGATCCTCGGCTTCTTTATCGACTTCGTTGAGATCTGTTTTATCATCGTACCGATTATTGCACCTGTCGCTGAGTTGATGGGCATAAACATGACTTGGTTTGCTATCCTTATCGCGATGAACCTACAAACCTCATTCTTAACACCACCATTTGGTTTTAGTTTGTTCTATCTAAAAGGGGTGGCACCAAAAGGCGTAACCACTAAGGATATTTACCGAGGTGTAATGCCGTTCATTCTGATTCAAATCCTCGTGCTTGGATCACTTCTCGCTTTCCCATCTTTCTATGGAATGTGAGTGAAGCCAAGAATGTGAATGATATGTTTCAACGGTTAACGATAAATTGCTAAAATAAGACGGCTTATTGGTGTTCAATAAGCCGTTTTTTATGAGGAAAAGGAATGCCTCTAAAGGCTAAGCTGATTTTGCTGACGCTGCTCCCGTTGTTGCTTGTGACGGCGAGTATTAGTTGGATCTCGTTGCATCAAACCAAGACATTGGGTGCAAAAGAAGTGGAGATCTTCAGAGACAGCCTGATCAAGTCTCGTGAAAATGCCCTCAAAGACACTGTCGACCTCGCATTTGATGCCATCGAACATATCTACAATGATCCTGATATCCAAGAAGCCCAAGCTAAAAGAGAAGTTCGAATCATATTGTCTAAACTTAGGTATGGTTCAGATGGATACTTCTTCGCGTACGACCGTCACGGCACCAACCTCGTTCATCCAATACAACCTGAATTGATTGGAAAAAACCTACTTGAGTTACAAGATGAAGATGGCGACTTTCTTATCGAAGCACTGTTAAGGCAAGCGCAAACCGGAGGCGGATTTCATCAGTATTTGTGGCAAAAGCCATCGACGGGAGAAGTGGTATCTAAGTTAAGTTATGCGGCTTGGTTAGAACGTTGGGACTGGATGATTGGCACGGGTCTGTATATTGAAGATGTACACCAAGAAGTCGCTTCCATGCAGGCTGCGATTAACAAGAATATAGAGACCACGTTCTTTTCGATTGTGGTGATTCTTAGCGTGACAGTTGCGGTCATTATCGTGCTTACTTTGGCGATCAACATGCACGAGCATCGCATCGCCGATAATAACCTGAAGGAATTGGCCCACAAGACGGTGATGTTTCAAGAGGATGAAAAAAAGCATTTAGCGCGTGAGTTACATGATGGCATTAACCAGTTATTAGTATCGAGCCGTTGTCACTTAGAGTTGCTCGGAAACAAGTTACAAAGTGAAGACCTCAAAGCGCATCTAGATAAGTCACAGCATTCGCTGATGAGAGCGATTGAAGAGGTGAGGCATATCTCCCACCAACTTCGTCCAAGTTCATTGGACGATATTGGCTTAGAGGCAGCGTTGTCTTCTCTATTATTAGACTTTCAGGCGCACTCTGGTATTGAGGTGGAAACCTTGTTTAGTACGCAGCCAGGTCAGTTGAAATCAGAGGCGGCGACGACCTTGTATCGAGTGGTTCAAGAGTCATTGAATAACATTGAAAAGCACGCACAAGCGACTAAAGTTACGGTTATCGCGCAGCAAATTGGCAATGTATTGCAGCTTTTAATCCAAGATAATGGTGTGGGTTTTAATACCTACAAAGCGATGGAGAAACGAGGGATTGGGCTGCGTAATATGAGAGAGCGAGTTGAATTCATTGGTGGTGATTTTGAGCTGATGAGTGAAATTGGCTTCGGAACGGAAATTACCGTGTTGCTGACACTAGAGGGATTAATGAATGAGTGAAGTTATTCGAGTTGTGATCGCTGATGATCATCAAGTGGTACTGGATGGCTTTATGGCGAGATTGGAACTCGAGCCGGATATTAGCGTGATAGGTACTGCCAGCAATGGCTTAGAGGCGGTAGAGGTAGTAAAAACTCTGCGACCTGATGTGGTGTTGATGGACATTAGCATGCCTATCATGAACGGCATTGACGCAACCCATCTAATTAAAGAAGAAGACCCTGATGCGAAGGTGCTAATGTTGACCATGCATAACAACCGTGAATACATTATGAAAGTGATGCAGTCGGGTGCTGTTGGTTATATGTTGAAAGAGATTTCTGCTGAAAAGATGGTACAGGCGATCAAAACCGTGAATCAAGGTTCGACCTACTTCTGTGAAAAGGTAACTCAGAATTTGTTCACACAGCCTATTACTCCCACGCCATCCATCAAGAATCCGTTAAGTAGACGTGAAGAAGCAGTGTTGAAATTGGTCGCAAAAGGGGAGAGCAGTAAAGAGGTAGCTAAGGCGCTGAACATCAGTTATCGAACGGTTGAAACGCATAGACAAAACATTAAGCACAAGTTGGATATTCACTCTACGGCAGAGCTAGCTAAATATGCTGTTAATTCTGGGCTTGTGGAGTGATCTTACGCTAAATTACATTAAATGTGTAATTTAATTACTAAAACTGCCATTTGGACCTGATTTTTGACGGTTTTTTTAGTATTTTTGCGACAGGTTGATATGCTTCTTTTCGAAATTTAAGCGCCGAATGTAATGTTGCAAATAGTGCGCTGCAAATTAGAGAGGAAACATGGAGCCTGTAAAAGATAGGTATAGTATTGAAAATACCGATTATACAGTAGGACAAGATAACGTTCAGAAATGGGGTTTTGATGTTCATAATCCTGTATTTGGTATCAGTGCAGGAGCGATCATTATTTTCCTGCTTGCACTTCTGGTCGCTGAACCTGAAACAGCAAAAGCTGCGCTCGATGGTATCAAATGGAAAATCATCGGCAACTTCGATGGCTTCTTCATGTGGGCTGCTAACATTTTCGTGATTTTCTGTTTTGCCCTCATTGTCTCCCCGTATGGCAAGATACGTATTGGTGGCAATGATGCCAAAGCAGAGCACTCCAACCTATCTTGGATGTCGATGTTATTCGCCGCGGGAATGGGTATTGGTTTGATGTTCTGGGGTGTTGCTGAGCCAGTAGCTTACTTCACGGGTTGGTATCAAACGCCATTAGGTGTCGAAGCTTACTCACCTGAAGCGGCTAAGCTGGCACTTGGTGCAACCATCTATAACTGGGGTTTACACGGCTGGTCTATCTACGCTGTTGTTGCTCTAGCACTTGCCTTCTTCACTTTCAACAAAGGTCTGCCTCTTTCAATCCGCTCGATTTTCTATCCTATCTTGGGTGACAGAACTTGGGGATGGTTTGGCCATATCGTTGATATCGTTGCAGTACTGGCAACCTTGTTCGGCCTTGCAACATCGTTAGGTTTGGGCGCACAACAAGCAACCAGTGGTATTAACCATGTATTCGGTACCGATGGTGGTATTGGCATGCAGTTGGTTGTTATCGCAGTGGTCACTTTCTTAGCAACAATGTCAGTGGTTCGTGGCATCAACGGTGGCGTGAAGGTTTTAAGTAACGTCAACATGTTGGTTGCTTTGGGTCTACTTATCTTCGTAACGATCGCTGGTGGCCTGGCGGGTATTAAAGCAATCCCAACGGCACTCATGGGCTATATTGAAAACTTCATTCCTCTTAGTAATCCTCATGGTCGTGACGATGAAACTTGGATGCAAGGTTGGACTGTATTTTACTGGGCATGGTGGATGTCCTGGTCACCATTCGTGGGTATGTTTATTGCTCGCATTTCTAAAGGTCGTACGATTCGTGAATTCATTGTAGCTGTATTGTTCATTCCAACGACAGTAATCATCATCTGGATGGCTATTTTTGGCGGAATCGCGATTGACCAAGTGGCGAACAAGGTGGGCGAGATCGGTGTCAATGGTCTGCAAGATATTACGCTTTCTCTATTCCATACTTATGATGCGCTGCCAATGAGTTCTGTGCTTTCAGTCGTTTCGATTGGTCTGATTATGGTGTTCTTCATCACATCTTCGGATTCAGGTTCGTTAGTTATCGATAGCATTACCTCTGGTGGTAAAGTCGATGCGCCAGTGCCACAGCGTGTATTTTGGGCGCTGATGGGTGGTGCGATTGCCGCGGTTTTACTTTGGGTTGGCGGTACTGAATCCATCCAAGCACTACAAGCCGGAACGGTATCAATGGCGTTACCATTCGCGTTCATATTATTGCTTATGTGCCTAAGCTTATTGCTAGGTTTACGAACTGAAAATAAATTAGTCCAACAGCAAAATGCTTTGAGTTAAAAGTATTTTTTAGTTAAAGGTCGACTCGGTCGGCCTTTTTTTCGTCAGTAGTTTGGGTAATTACGTATATTTTGTTTGAAAATTCGGCGAACTGATTCTGGTTTACTGAAAACAATAATTTAACCTGCTAAACTTCAGACATCCAAGTATTTGAATAATTGTGATAACAACTTGTACTGCTTGGATCGTTCGTTCGAGTTTTGACTAGGTCACAGGTAAATAAGGGATATTGAGGTTAATAGACCCTATTAATATTCCGTAGAGAGGGATAATGACTAAAGGTATAGATAAATACAGTATCGACAGTACGGATTACACTGTCGGTCAAGATAATGTCCAAAAATGGGGTTTTGATGTTCATAACCCAGTATTTGGTATCAGTGCGGGACTTATTGCTTTGTTCCTCATCGGTGTTCTGATTACAGATACCGCTTCAGCAAAGGCTGCACTAGATGGCGTTAAAGGCCAGATTATCAATTCGTTTGATTGGCTCTTCATCTGGTCGGGTAATATTTTCGTAATTTTCTGCTTAGGCTTGATTGTTTCTCCGTATGGTAAAATTCGCCTTGGTGGTGTTGATGCGACGGCAGATTACTCCTTTATGTCTTGGCTATCGATGCTGTTTGCCGCAGGTATGGGTATCGGTTTGATGTTCTGGAGTGTGGCTGAGCCTGCTGCTTATTATACAGGCTGGTACGAAACTCCGCTTAATGTTGCAGCGAATACACCAGAAGCGGCTAAGTTGGCGCTAGGTGCAACCATGTATCACTGGGGTCTGCATCCTTGGGCGATTTATGGCGTAGTAGCATTGTCACTTGCTTTCTTCTCTTACAACAAGGGGTTGCCTCTTTCTATCCGTTCTATCTTTTACCCAATTTTAGGTGATAGAGCTTGGGGTTGGGCGGGTCACATTGTTGATATTCTTGCTGTACTTGCAACCCTGTTTGGTCTGGCGACATCGCTTGGACTAGGTGCACAACAAGCAGCAAGTGGTATTCAACATGTATTCGGCATTGAAGCGGGCTTAGGGCTGCAAGTTATTGTGATTACTGCGGTGACTTTATTGGCGGTAGTATCAGTACTTCGCGGTATTGATGGCGGCGTTAAAGTTATCAGTAACATCAACATGCTGGTTGCCTTCTTACTGCTGATTTTAGTGGCATTAATTGGCTATGCTGTGACGCTGGGTTCAATCCCGACAACATTGATGGCATACATCGAGAACATCATCCCGCTGAGTAACCCACACGGTCGTGAAGATGAAGCTTGGTTGCACGGTTGGACTGTATTCTACTGGGCTTGGTGGATTTCATGGTCACCATTCGTAGGTATGTTTATCGCACGTGTTTCTAAAGGTCGTACAGTCCGTGAGTTCATTACAGCAGTACTTATTGTACCGACGACAGTGACTATCATTTGGATGTCAGTGTTCGGTGGGATGGCAATTGATCAAATCGTGAATAACGTTGGTATTCTTGGGCAAGACGGCCTAACGGATGTATCACTAGCAATGTTCCAAATGTTTGATGCTCTGCCGTTCGGTACTCTGCTATCAATTATTGCGGTTGTATTGGTTCTAGTATTCTTCATTACATCGTCTGACTCAGGCTCTCTAGTTATCGACAGCATCACCGCAGGTGGTAAAGTTGATACACCAGTTCCTCAACGTGTGTTCTGGGCATTCCTTGAAGGTGCGATTGCTGTAGCGCTATTGTGGGTTGGTGGTACTGAAGCAGTGCAAGCTCTGCAAGCGGGTGCAATCTCGACGGCATTACCATTCACCATCATTCTATTGCTGATGTGTGTTAGCTTGCTAATGGGTATGCGTACAGAAAAACGCTAGGCTCTAAAGCCGAAATCTATCGAAGCTTATATGCGGTAGAGCGGTAAATAGTATGAAGGCAGAAGAGGAAACTCTTCTGCTTTTTTGTTTCTTCTTTATCATGTGTCCGCCTCTCTTTAACATATGAGATGTGATATAAATTCTAATAACCATATATAAAATACCGCCTTAAATTTGGCGAAATGCCAAGGAATTGGCATTAGCTAAGCTTATGGTTTACCTAAAATTATATTCCGATATTAAATTGTGAAATCGCTCGAATTTAATACTGATTTTGGGTAGTATGCGCGAGATTTCCCACCACTCGTGAAACTTTGACATGAAACTAACACTAAAGCAGAAGTTGATAGGTGCTAGCCTATCTGCTGTTGTGGTTATGGCAACAGCGTTGACCTGGCTATCAGCAAACCAACTATTCGAACAGACTCGCAATGGCGTATACCTACGAGCTGAAAGCGTATCTGAAGCAGCATCTGAAGGTATTAAAAACTGGATTGATATCCGTACAGATATCGCATCAGCATTTAATGACTTTTCACGAGAGGATGATGTTGTTCCTTTCCTTAAGCAAGCTCGTGTTGCGGGTGGCTTTGACGATATCTTTTTAGGTACTCCAGAAGGTGGAATGTACCGTTCACACCCTGAACGTAATCGTGCAGATTACGACCCTCGTCAACGCCCTTGGTACCAAGAAGCAAACGCTGCAGGTAAGCAAATCATCACAACCGCTTACCAAGATGCGATCACCAAAGCTCTTCTTGTAACGATTGCTGAACCGGTTCGTCACAACGGCCAACTTGTTGGTGTCGTGGGTGCTGACGTACTTATCGACCAATTGGTTAACGATGTAATCAGCCTTGATGTTGGTGACAACGCTTACGCCATGCTAATTGATGCCTCTGACGGTACATTCCTAGCACACCCAGATTCAGCGCTAAGCTTGAAGCCGGTAAGCCAGCTTTCAAACGATATATCTATGCCTATCATCGAGAACGCAGTGCGTACGGGTAGCATCGAGATCATCAAAGAACGTGGCGCTGAGAAGCTGCTTTACTTCACGAAGGTGCCTAACACTAACTGGATCTTCGCGGTTCAGATGGACAAAGCAACAGAAGAGGCGAACCACTCAACACTGCTTACTCAATTGATCACAACGGCTGTTATTATTACGTTAATCGTAATCGTATTAGTGTCTTGGTTAGTGAGCTTCCTATTCCGTGATTTGAACCGTGTTTCAGCGGCACTTGAAGAAATTGCTTCAGGTGAGGGTGACCTTACTCAACGCCTTGAGCCTAAGAGCGATGACGAAATTGGTAAGCTTGCTGAAAACTTCAACCGTTTTGTAGGTAATATGCACACCATGGTGATCAAGCTAAGCGAAGTATCTGCTGCGCTAGGCAACCAAGCACGTCAAACGGCTTCTCAAGCTGAAGAACGTAGTGCTCGTATCCAAATGCAACAAGACGAGATCAACATGGTAGCAACAGCCGTCAACGAAATGGCTGCAGCAACACAAGAGATCGCGGGTAACGCTGACCACACTGCACAGAACTCATCAGAAGCAGTTGGCGCGTGTGAGCACGGTACTGGTCAAGTGACACAGACGCAAAGCTCTATCCAAAACCTTGCTCAAGAAGTTCAAATCGCAACGAACGTGATCCTAGAACTTGAAGAACACGGCAACAGCATCAACGCTATCTTGTCTAACATTCAAGGTATTGCAGAACAAACGAACCTACTTGCACTTAACGCTGCGATTGAAGCTGCACGTGCCGGTGAGCAAGGTCGTGGTTTCGCAGTAGTAGCGGATGAAGTTCGAGTTCTGAGCCAACGTACACACGGCTCAACGCAAGAAATTCAACAAACGATTGAGTTGCTACAAGGTACAACAGGCAAAGCGGTTAATATCATGAACGATAGCCGTACACTTGCTGAAACCAGTGTTGATGACGCAAACTCAGCCGCAGCGAGCCTAACGCAAATCCATGCAGCTGTTGAACGCATTAGCGACATGGCGACACAAATTGCTTCCGCTGCAGAAGAGCAAGCATCAGTAACGTCTGAGATCACTCGTAACACTGAAGGAATCCGTGACGTATCTAATGAACTAGCAGACGAAGCGCACCAAGCTGCGGAACAAGCTGCTCAGTTATCTGAACTGTCTCACGAGCTAGAAAGCGAAATTAGCCGCTTCAAGCTTTAAGCACTAAGTTCTGAGCGAATAGCGATAACTTGATAGCTAAAACGACTAGCGAATAATTCGCGATAACGTTATCAAAAAGCCGAATGTGAT
The DNA here is from genome assembly GCF_054960695.1 of Vibrio sp. PSi01. Taxonomy (NCBI): domain Bacteria; kingdom Pseudomonadati; phylum Pseudomonadota; class Gammaproteobacteria; order Vibrionales; family Vibrionaceae; genus Vibrio; species Vibrio sp. PSi01. Next base: position 209,286 of record NZ_JBHNYN010000003.1, on the reverse strand, counting down.
TATCACATTCGGCTTTTTTGTGCGTTCTAGTTAGAGTTATGAACCCTAACTAGTTGTTTGGATAAACTGGGAACTTAGTTTTGAGGGCCGCGCTAGTAGGAAAGCAGTGCTCCATAAATTTCACCATCGCAGGGGTTCTAGCTTGTCGTTGTTAAGCTATTTTCTTTTTTACATCAAGGTCAGCCACCTATTGGAAGTGGAAGTGACGGGTTAAACTTGATTGAAGAAGGGTGTAGCTCAGAATAATTAAAGACACAAAAAAGCCCGAGCATAAACTCGGGCTTTGAACGGTTATCTTTATAACTGATGAAGGCGCTAGATTGCCTGACGCAGTTGGAAATAACGTCCTGCTTCGTTTAACAGTTTCTCATGAGAGCCGTTTTCAACAATCTCGCCTTGTTCAATCAGAACGATAGAATCCATCGATTCCAGGCCAATCAAACGGTGCGTGATGAAGATAACCGTCTTGCCTTCGAAGTGCTTCTCGAAAAGAGTCATGATGCTTTGCTCGGTTTGCTTATCTAAGCCTTCTGTCGGCTCATCTAAAAGCAGGATAGGGGCATCATGAAGAATGGCACGTGCGATGCCAATGCGGCGCTTCTCACCGCCAGACAGTTGACGACCACCATCACCTAACCAGCTATCAAGCGCGTTGTTCTCAAGCAGCTTTTCTAGACCAACGTCTTTAAGGATGTTCGCTAAGTGATCATCGGTTGCTTCTGGGCTTGCAATCAACAAGTTGTCACGCAAAGTACCATTGAGAATGTCGACACGTTGGCTTACTACACTGATTGATTCACGAAGCTGTGATTCATTCCACTGCGTCAGTTCAACTCCCGCGATTGAGATGTCGCCTTTTTTAGGATCCCAGTAGCGAGTCAGCAGCTGAATCAAAGTCGACTTACCAGAACCTGTTTGGCCCACAATCGCAACCTTGTGCGTTGCAGGAATCGTTAGGTCAACAGCGCTCAGAACACTACGTTCAGAATCAGGGTAGTTGAACGTCACGTTTGAGAACGTAATATCAAGCGGCTTGTTGATGTCGAGTTTCTCTTCAGCAAACTGAACTTCAGGCTCCGACAGAATAACTTCGTTCAAGCGACGTGCTGAAGACAGAGTTTGACCTAAATGCTGGAACGCGCCTGCGATTGGCATTAATAGCTCAAAACTTGCCATGGTTGCGAATGCCATTAGCGCGATAAACGGGTCTGGTGCATTACCACCCACGCCATCAGCCGCAAGCCAAAGCATAAGAACCAACGTCAAACCGTTGAACAGCATCAGTGCTGCTGACGCCATACCCGTTAGGTTAGCATTCACAAACTGATTCGCCATCAGCTTCTGCTGCGTTTCTAGAATCGCATTGCGGTAACGCTCTTCAGCACCAAACAGAGTCAGTTCGCTGTAGCCTTCAATCCAATCCAGAGTGGTAACACGAAGATCCGCTTTGTTTTGTGTCAGTTCACCGCCGTTACGTTTACCTAGCTTGTAAAACAAGATTGGCCAAACTAACAGCATGATCAGAAGGATAGAACCCAAGATCAAACCTAGTGAGCTATCGAACCACATCAAGAAAATAGTAAGGAAGAAGATCCCGAACACACCAACCGTCACTGGGCTTACTAAGCGCAAGTAAACGTGGTCCATTGCATCGACATCAGCAACCAAACGGTTGAGAAGGTCAGCATCACGAAGGTTCGAAATACGGCCTGGGATCAGCGGAGCTAGCTTCTTGAAGAAGAAGATACGTAAATCAGTTAACAATTTGAATGTGGCATTGTGGCTGACAACACGTTCACCCCAACGACCCGCAGTACGGCTCATTGCCAAACCACGTACGCCGCCGCCCGGTAGCATGTAGTTGAAGGTCTCACGTGCAATCGTAAGGCCTGCAACCGCAGAAGCTGAAATGAACCAGCCTGATAGCGTTAACAAGCCGATAGAAGCCGAAAGAGTAGCAAAAGCTAATAGCATGCCTAGCGATAGGCCAAACCAATGCTTTTTATAGAGTTTCAGGTAAGGCAGTAAATCACGCATCTAAATTACCCTTATTATCTTGTTGAGCTAAGTTCGCGTTAAGCATCTTTTCGAACAAACCACCCGCAGTCGATAGCTGAGAGTAATGACCTTGTTCAACCAGACCACCATCGCGCATAACCAGAATATTATCGACTGATTTAAGAGGGGCAAGTTGGTGCGTTACAAGCAGGGCTGTGCGGCTTTCAATATTGCTATTGATGCCTTTCATTACTAACTGTTCGCTACGAGTATCTAGGCTAGCTGTTGGTTCATCTAACAACCAGAACTGACCGTCTTGAATCATGGCGCGAGCCAGAGCCAAACGTTGAGATTGACCAACAGACAGGCCGCCAGAGCGATCAGAGATCATATAATCTAAGCCATGCTCGCTAACGAACTCGTTAGCAAAAGACTGCTCAAGCGCATTCTCGACAATTTGGTCAGTGATATCGATCTTACCTAGAGTGACGTTGTCACGAATTGTACCGTGCAGTAGCAACGGGTTTTGACCAACCCAGCTAATCGTCTTACGCCAAGAGGCTAAGTCTAGGTCACGCAATTCAATGCCATTGATTTTCAAGCTTCCTTCATAAGGCATGAAACCAAGAATAGCGTTGATCAAACTTGTTTTACCCGCCCCACTTGGGCCAACTAACGCAGTCGACTGTCGAGTGTTAAGTGCAAACGAGATAGGGCCAACCAATTGAACACCTTCAGGGCTTAACACTTTTAGAGCTTGAGCTTCAATATTGATGCCTTGAGCCTGATCGAGTTGAGTGTCGCCTGATTTAACCTTAGTGATGTCTGTTTCTAAGAACTCGACAATACTTTCCGCAGCGCCAACTGCTTGTTGCTTCGCATGGTAGAAAGTACCTAAGTCACGCAGAGGTTGGTAAAACTCTGGCGCCAAGATAAGGATAAACAAACCAGCGAATAGCGTAATGCCGACGCCGTAGTGGCCAAAGTTCAGCTCACCGATGTAGGTGAAACCAAAGTAAACCGCCGTCATCGCGATAGAGATCGACGTGAAGAACTCAAGTACAGCAGAAGACAAGAAAGCGATTTTCAACACATCCATGGTACGCGTTCTAAACACTTCAGATGCACCTTTGAGTACTTCTGTTTCAGCGTTGGTGCGATCAAATAGACGGATGGTTGTCATTGACTGCAAACGGTCGTAAAAGTGACCAGAAAGACGCTGAAGCGCTTTGAAGTTTTTACGGTTGGCATCGGCTGCTTTCATACCAACAAGTGCCATGAACATCGGCACCAGTGGAGCCGTAAGCAAAAAGATCAATCCAGCTGCCCAGTTTACTGGAAACACCACAACCAAAATAATGAATGGAATCATTACCGACAGAGACATCTGAGGTAGATAACGAGAGAAGAAGTCTTGCATGTCTTCTACTTGTTCTAGCAACAGGGTTGCCCACGTACCCGCAGGTTTGCCTTTGATGTAGGCAGGACCAAGTTCGCGTAACTTATCGAGAATGAGCTGCCTAATGTAGATACGGATCTGCTCACCACAGCGATAGCCGGCGATTTCACGACCCCATGTACAGCCTGCACGGCCAACGACCGATAGTGCCAAGCCTGCGAAATGACCAACCAGTTCAGATTTATCGACATTCTCGATGATCAGCTGATGAAGAATAGAGGCGAGAAGAGCTGCTTGAGCAATTAAAAACACGCTTGAAAGTACGCCAAGGCCAATCGCAATCATAAGCCAGCGTTTCGCTAACTTACTCTGTTGCTTAAGCCACTTGTTCAAGCTGCGTTGTTTTTTCTTATCCATTATGAAGGCTTAATGATAATTATTATTTGTTGAGGGCGGCTAGTATACAAAAGAAAGCCCAGTGGATATACCGCTGGGCTCTAGGGATTTACAACAAAATGTGATGACGCCCTGCATCTATTGAGGTGAGGGCTTCGATATTTAAATCTGCAATCTCAGATTTACTTATCGTTAAGGCCATCTAGGAAGCGTTCAGCATCCAGTGCAGCCATACAACCTGTACCAGCAGAAGTGATTGCTTGGCGGTAGTTGTGGTCCATTACATCACCTGCAGCGAACACGCCTGGGATGCTGGTTTGTGTTGCGTTACCTTCAAGACCAGACTGTACGATGATGTAATCATCTTTCATGTCGACTTGGCCTTTGAAGATTTCAGTGTTTGGTTGGTGACCGATAGCAATGAATGCGCCCATTACTTCGATCTCTTCTGTTTTATCAGACTGAGTATCTTTAATACGAACGCCCGTTACGCCCATGTCGTCGCCTAGAACTTCGTCTAGCGTGCGATCAGTGTGAAGAACAATGTTGCCGTTCTCTACTTTGTCCATTAAACGTTTCACTAGGATCTTTTCAGCGCGGAACGTGTCACGACGGTGAACTAAGTGAACTTCAGACGCGATGTTAGATAGGTAAAGTGCTTCTTCAACAGCGGTGTTACCACCACCAACAACCGCTACTTTCTGGTTGCGGTAGAAGAAACCATCACACGTAGCACAAGCAGAAACGCCACGGCCTTTGAATGCTTCTTCAGAATCTAAACCTAGGTACTTAGCTGATGCACCCGTTGAGATGATCAACGCATCACACGTGTACTCGCCTGAATCGCCTTTAAGACGGAAAGGGCGGTTAGATAGGTCTACTTCGTTAATGTGGTCAAACAGGATCTCTGTTTCAAAGCGCTCTGCGTGCTCTTTCATGCGATCCATCAGTGCTGGACCCGTTAAACCTTCAGCATCACCCGGCCAGTTTTCCACTTCTGTTGTGGTTGTAAGCTGACCACCTTGCTGCATACCGGTAACAAGTACTGGGTTTAGGTTTGCACGAGCAGCGTAAACTGCAGCTGTATAGCCAGCAGGGCCAGAACCAAGAATCAATAAATTACAGTGCTTTACGTCGCTCATGAGGACTCCGAAATTGAATTTGTTTTTATTTATAATCGATTAGGATTGTATGGAAAATATGGAGGCAATAAAAGGTTAAACAAGGGTAGAAGTGTAATTAATCGTTATACGTTAGAACATAACCGAACTAAATGATGGTCTTGTAATCCTGTGTCTTAGATCAATAGCGATAAGTCAAGGAAAGTGCTCTTGCAAACAGCCATGCATATTGCTCACTTTTAGGGTCTTCTTGATCATGGTGTTTCTATAGCAGTATTTACTTTTTTGCGTATACATTGATGAGTAGAAAAACAAGAGAACCTGAATCCTATGTTTTATTTTAAAAAGTTTGAGTTAAAAGACGCTGTAAGAACTCATCAAAATTAGCGTGCAGATAAGCGACCACAAGACGCACTTTTAGTATGAACGGCATGATTACAAACAGGTGTAATGTTGGTTAATACTTGAACTGTTGAGTGTTTCTCAGTTGTTATTTTTTTGTATGTGTTATTATTGATATTTATATATTGCGCGGAATTATTTGAACTCTATGCAGATTCTAATCCTTTTTATCAATGTGTTTATTGTGTGCCTGAATTCGGTTTTTGCTTCTCCGCTGCAGGTCAGCGGGGAACAATCTGTGTTAGCTAATGAAGCTGTAAGATGGTATGAAATGCCTTTGTTATCTGATCCAGTCGATTTTCCCATATTAAAAAAACACATTGAATCCTCTCCAAGGATTGAAACGATATTTGGTGGTGAAGGGGCGTTTGGGTTGAGAGTTGATTTGGCCAACTCCGATATCAAGTCGTCACAACAAATAGTTACACTCCGTGCAAACTATTTGGATCAAGGTTGGGGTTACTGGCAATCAACAAATGGTCAAGTAAGGCGAATACTTGATTTTGGCCAATTAAGTAACAAGAGTATCTTGCATCTGCATAGGCAAAGCTTCCCGTTAATATTGAATGCGGAGGAATCTGGAACACTTTGGCTCTACTTGGAAGCAAAGAAATTTCCAAAGGCAGTTAACTTCACTCTTCAACCTGAATATCCATTTTATATTCACGTTTTCCGCAACAATACGCTCACATTAGCTTCTATTACTGTCATGCTAACATTGGGAGTTTTCGCTCTTTTTTGTTACTTTCAAACTAAACATCCAGTCACACTGGCTTGTGCTGGTTATGTTGGGCTACATGGCCTGGGATGGTTCGCCGCTTCAGGCGCTTGGGGGTACTTATTACCAAGCCAAAGCTGGAACCCAGTTTATTTTGGAATGGTATTGTTTCCGTTTGCGGTTGCTTTTTCTTGCTATTACACAAGATTATTGTTTGGATTTCCGCAGCATTTTATTCGTATTAATCTTACCTTTCAGGCCTTTAGTTGGCTGTGTGTCATTATCGGGTTTATTAATGTCTTTGCCCCGTTTTCGTTGACTTTTGTTATGTCCCATTTGATTGCGGCAATCTGGGTGCCGACAATGATAGTGACTGGCGTATTGATGGTTTATCAACGAAACTTTGTCGCTAAATATTATTTGATCGGTGGTCTTTGTTATGGCACGGCTTTGGTATATTACATTTTTGCGCATTTTGCACCATTGCCGACTCAGAGATCGACAGAAGTTATCGTTGTTGTTGCATTAGCAATAGATTGTGCCTGCATTTTATTGTCACTGACTGAATGGTTGCGGATTCAACAACATCAACATCAGAAAACCTATATCCAGTCGAGGGTGGATAGTTTAACGGGGCTTGGAAACCGGCTGGATTTTAATGATGCCAGTAAACAATTAGTACATCATTCCTATTGTATCGTTTTCATCGATTGTGATGGCCTTAAATCGATTAATGATACTTATGGTCATGATGAAGGGGATCGCTTTTTAGAATACACCAGCCGCATGATGCGAGAAAAATTTACAGACCTTGGAATGGTTTATCGAGCTGGTGGCGACGAATTTATCTGGTTGTTGAAAGTGGATAAAGAGAAACAAGTTGAGGCTCTCTATTCTCAGATTGAGCTTAGAGTGACTCAGGTGGAAGAGCAAATTCGCAGTGCTGATTGGCCTCAGTCTGGCCTCAGTTTTGGAAGCGCATCTAGTTTTGAATGTGTCAATTTTTCTGAATGTTTGAGCTTAGCTGACCAGCGAATGTACCAGCAGAAGCGCTCGAAGAACGGTTTTAAAAATCAGTCCAGTGAAATTGAGTGTTAGCTAAATTCCCTATTTTCTAAGTGAATCGTTTTAAGTCTAGTTAACTTATTTTCGTTTTGACTTTTGGTGTAAATGTCACCAAAGGTGGCTTTTTTAGCAACCAACCTTTCAAGCTTGCTTACCCTCTCATCTGTTTTGTGTAGAACATTCCCAATCTTTATAGTCGCCTATTTTTAACGAATTCTAAGTTAGGACATAAAGGCAGACCATCATATTCCAAATAAACGCATCATTTATAATTGTAGGTTTTATTAGAAAGCACTCTATTTGAGGGCGGCCGAGTTCCCCCCGAACTCGACCTGTTCCAGACGCGCAAGCAAAGGCGTTTGGTTTCTGGCGTACTCATAAATTAACCAATTTCAGTTTGTTGTGTAAATAATCAATAGCTTGGTGACTGATAGGTAAGTCGTATTTCGCTGTGCAAAAGCATAGAAATGGATGGTGGCGAGCGTGATACCTGAACTTATGCAGGAGGCTGGTTTGTTGGAGCGCAAGGGCTGACACAATATGAAACACCACTTACTAGTTAATAATGTCGTTAAATTTAAATTTATAGGGATTTATAACTAGCTAGTGGAGTGTGCTAGTTTTAAGAGTTGGTCATCTTTTATTCTGGTGTTATACACTGCTTTTTAATTTCAGATTGGATTTAGTGTCTGAATTATTAAATCTGACGGGATAAATGATTGTTTAATGTTGATTTGACAAGATCTTCAAGTATCCTTTATGTAAATAAAACGTTAAATATTGAAAGTAAATTAACAATCATTAAGGAGTCGATGATGTTACATGCTCACGAAAATACCCTACATATTACCCATCTCAGTAACCATGCTGTTAAGGAGTTGTCTCCGTCATTCTCTCAGCTACCAAGCACAGAGCATGCGGATGGCCAGTTTCGATTGAGAAGATACTCGGTGGTTCAATTCAGTAATGGACAAGTCGTTGAGCAAGACAAACATAACTTTGTTCAGTCTGAAGACATTAATCACTTTCAAGGTGACGTCGTTCGCCAGTTCGAGCCAATTGAAGCGAAGATTCTAAGCAGTGAAGGCATGCAAGAAATGTGTGAACTGTTTATTGAGACCAATGGACTTGAAGACGGGCAAGAAATCGAAATCCATCAGATTCGCATTGCCGCTATTTTTGAAGAGACTCAAGTAGCACCAGAAGGTGTTCATCAAGATGGCTTTGACCACATCGCGATTATTGGTGTTACTCGCCATAACATCGTGGGTGGTGAAGTGATGCTTTATCAAGATAGCCACGAAGCACCATTCTTTAGAAAGGTGTTAGGCGATGGCGAGGTGGCAATGCTTGCTGATAGTAAGCTTTGGCACAACGCACAACCGATTCGTACCATAGACCACGGTAAGATGGGCTATATGGATGTGTTTGTACTAACGGCTAAGGATGCGCGTAATGTCCTTCACTCTTAATGATGTACGCCAACAGTTTAGTGCTTTAGGCCAATATCATAACGGCAGGCCTGTGACCTTTTTCGATGGTCCCGGTGGGTCTCAGGTACCTGAGAATGTTTTAGCTTCAATGACGGAATACCTAGGGCATTTCAATTCAAACCTAGGCGGGCACTACTTTTCTAGCCAAAAGACCACAAGCTTAATGCAGCAAGCGCGAGAAGCGGCCCAAGCACTACTCAATGCGGAGTCTTCTGGCAATGTGGTGTTCGGTGCGAACATGACATCGTTGACCTTCCAACTTAGCCGAGCGATCAGCCGCGATTGGAAAGAGGGCGATGAGGTTATCGTCACTGCGTTAGACCATTACTCAAATGTATCGAGCTGGCAGCAAGCGGCAGACGACAAAGGCGCGATTGTTCGCCAAGTTAGTGTCGACGAATCCGATTGCAGTTTGGATATGGCGCATTTTGAATCGCTGCTGAATAAGAAAACCAAGCTTGTCGCGGTGACGTTTGCTTCGAACACGACAGGTTCTATTGTCGATATGGCTAAAGTTATTGAGCTTGCACATCAGCATGGCGCTCAGGTATATGTCGATGCCGTTCATTACGCACCTCATCATTTGATCGATGTTCAGCAACTGAATTGTGATTTCTTAGCGTGTTCTGCTTATAAGTTCTTCGGCCCGCATGTGGGTATTGCTTATGTTGCGCCTCAATGGCTGCATACTTTAAAGCCTTACAAGGTTGAACCTGCAACCAATATCGGCCCAGGTCGATTTGAAACAGGAACACAAAGTTTTGAAGGCCTTGCCGGTGTGATTGCGGCGGTGGATTACTTGGCGCAGTTAGGCGATCCAGCCGATTCATTGCGTTCTCGTTTAGAGCAAAGTTACGCGCTGTATAATAAGCATGAGAGCCAACTCAGTGAATACTTCCTTAAACGCTTGTCCGATCTTGAAGGTGCAAAACTTTATGGTAAAACTGAGTTTGATTCGAATCTGAGAACCCCTACATTTGCGATTACCTTTGAAGATCACTCTCCAGAGTTCATCGCTAAGAAGTTAGGCGAGTATAATATCTGTGTGTGGAATGGACACTTCTATGCATTAGGGCTAGTGAAGCAGTTGGGTATTGAAGAGCAGGGCGTGGTGCGTATTGGATGTATGCATTATAACTCGATTGATGAGATTGACTTACTGTTCAATGTGCTTGAAGGGATTTTACGTAGCAATAACTAACAATTTTGGCTGTTATAGAAATTAGAAAAGAGCATGCTTCTCTCAATAATATTGAGTAGGAAGTCTGCTCTTTTTGTTTCATGAACTTATATCTGTTTAGCAAAGTCTACTACGACTAAAACCGCTACTCGATTAAGCCCGTGATTGAACTAAGATAACAGCTTAACCAGAGCTGCACCTACTGCGTGCGCACTGGTTGGGTTCTGACCGGTAATCACTCGCTCATCAACAATCACAAGCTCATGCCAAGGTTGAACTTTGTTGAAACGCGCTGCGCTACGAGTAAGCGATTCTTCCAATAGGAATGGAATGTCATTGATGGTCCCAAAGTCGATTTCTTCTTCATGTGTAAAGCCTGTCACCGATTTAGAGCTTAATAGCTTCTCGCCGTTGCTTAGGACAATCGGAAGCAGTGCTGCAGGGCCGTGACATACTGATGAGATAACGCCACCATCTTCATAGTGCTTGGCGGCGATGGTTGCGAATTGCTCGTCGGTTGCTAGGTCTGAAAGCAAACCGAATCCACCTGGGTAGAAGATAGCATCGTAGCTTTCTGCATTAATTTGGCTTACAGGAATCGTATTGTTTATGCGGTTCTGGAAGTCATCATCAGCCAAGATCTCGGCGTTTACTGAATCCCCTTCAATATCGGTTCCATACAGTGGACCTTTACCACCCTTGATAGAAGCGATGTCGTATTCAAAACCTGCAGCAATGATCTCTTTGAGAGCATGAGTCAGTTCAGGAGCGTAAGTACCGTTCGCTTGATCTGTATTGCCAAGTGTTGCGTGGTTAGTCACAGGTATTAGTATTTTTTTCATGATTCGTCCCTTTGAGCACGTTTGTTTGGTTTCAGCGTCGTTTTTTGCTTTAGGTATCGTGGTTTTTATTTAGAAAACCAAAGTTTTCAATTTAGATACCGCTGTTTCGTTATCTGTAATACTAGTAGCAAACCATTTGAGTGATAATATACCGAATAGGCAAAACATTATTGCTATATAGCAATAGTTAGATATGAATTAGTCGATGTGAATTCGTTAGATGTAAGCAGGTGAAGTATGGATAGCTTTGAAGGTATTAATGAGTTTGTTGCGGTAGCAGAGTGTCACGGCTTTTCTGCGGCCGCAAAGCAGTTAGGTTGCAGTACCAGTCATGTCAGTCGCCAAGTTTCAAGGTTAGAAGAAAGGGTAGGTGTTGCCTTGCTTGCTCGTTCTACACGCATGGTAAGCTTAACCGAATCGGGTCACACCTATTATCAGCAGTGCAAAGATCTAGTTATTGGGCTGCAACAGGCAAATGAACAAGTGACCTCTCAACAAGCTCAGTTAAGTGGCACATTACGAGTGAGTGCTGCAGGCGCGTTTGCAGAAAATCATGTGGCTGCTGCGTTGATGGAATTTGCCAAAGACCACCCAGATCTAACTATAGAGATGAACTTTAATACCAAGATGGTTAACTTCATCGAAGATGGCATCGATTTCGCGATTCGATATGGTCGGTTGGATGATTCGGGGTTGGTGGCAAGAAAGCTCGTTGATCGCCCAATGGCGGCAGCAGCCAGCAAAGCTTATCTTGATCAATTTGGTACACCAGTTCACCCAGAACAGTTGAAATTACACAGTTGCATCATTGCCAACAGTGATCAGTGGCTATTTGAAAAAGATGGAAAACCGCTTAATGCAGTACGAGTGCATGGTCGCTGGAGAAGCAATAACTCAAGCGCAGTGATTAAAGCATGTGAACAGGGGCTTGGCATTGTCTACCTACCAAAAAGCAGTTTCAATGGCGCTCTTGCTTATGGAAAACTGGTTCCAGTACTAGAAGAGTATTGGGGAGCAGGAACCAGCAGTTGGATTGTTTACCAAAACCGTCGCTTTCTACCACAGAGAGCACGGCTTGCGATCGATTTTCTCGTCTCTTACTTTTCTGACTGGCAAGAATAGTTAGAAAGCGATTAAGGAAAAGAGTTTGATGCTTTCAGCGGCCCAGGTTTAGTAAACGAGAGCAAGGCTAAGGAAACGTTTACATTGATAGGTGTTATCTTTTTTTGTTTTTTGACACGCGTAACAAGATTGATGTTCTTGCTAGCTTTTGATGTCTCGTGTAAGCAATTGAATTGTAGAGAAGCGTGAAGCAGTACGATATACTAGTTGATATATTAATGTGTCTGGCGTGCGATAGATTGTGTTAAGTCGCTAGTAGGATATGTCGTTATACTCCAATTTACGAAGTATAGCTCTAGTGCGGAGTGGGCAATGTCGTCAATAAATTTCGAATCCACATACGGTGTAATAACTATTCAAGATATGAATGTAGTTAGCGTTGATGCTAATTATGCGCGTATTTATGGATACCAATCACCCGAAGAACTACTGCTTAATATAGATAGCTTTTTAGATCTTATATCAGAAGAATTTCATGTTTTAGCCTATCAAAACTACCTTGAAACGGTCAGCGGTCAACGAGATCCTCAGGTTCATACTTATACCAATGTTGATCGTAACGGTAGAGAGTTCACAGTGTTTTCTATCGACCATGTTACGGAGTGGCAGGGAAGACCTGCACTGCAAGTCACGGTTATCGATCTATCTCCTGCTATTAAGTTGCAAAATGCGGTGCGTGAGCAAGATAAGATGTATCACGATATGATCATGCAATCAGGACAGGGCATCTTGGTTCATCGAGATTTCAAACCGTTGATGGTCAATCAATCTTGGGTCAACATGCAAGGCGGCACGTCCATCGAGCAAGTATTAGAGCTAGAGTCGATTCTTGAATTGGTACCAAAACAGAATACGGATGGTATCAGTAAGCATTATCAAGCGATTGTGTCTGGTGAGTTGTCAGGAACTAGTACCGTGGTTGAAAATATAGGGTTCGACGAGGTTCACCGGTTCTTCAATATTTACGACAATGCGATTACTTGGAAAGGTCAGCCAGCGGTTCAGGTGGTGCTCGAAGATGTGACTCAAAAAGTAATGTTGGAGAAACAGTTACTTCATCAAGCGAATTACGATGAAATGACCAATTTGCTCAATCGAAGAGCGATTTACGATTGGCTGAAAGCGTATCTTGCTTCCGATAATCATGTTGTATGTATGCTACTTGATATCGATGACTTTAAATCGATCAATGATACTTACGGTCATATGGTAGGTGATGAAGTTATTTGTGCTTTGGCTAGTATTACCAAGCGTAATGTAGAGCAAGCTGGTGGTGTTGCAGGGCGTTGGGGTGGCGAAGAGTTTATCGTGTTTCTCCCAAATGCTTCTCCTCAAATTTCACGCGCAGTATCTGACCAAATTCGCCAGCAATTTAATCAAACTCAGTTTAACATCAGCAAACATGTTCGATTTAATGTGAGCGTCAGTATTGGAGTCAGTGACAGCCGATCGTGCGAAGGGAAAGTGTCCATTGATGCGCTCGTGAACTTAACGGATCAATCTCTGTACCAAGCTAAAGCGAGTGGAAAAAATTGTGTATGCGGAGAAGTGAGCACATCTTAATGTTGACTAAACATGGTTTAGTTAGGCGGCTAGCATAGAATCGTATTGATAATAAAATGCCCTTAAGCAATCGCTGAGGGCATTTTAGTTTCTATCGTCATGATAAGTTCAGTGTAATCTGGTCAAAGTTGTTTAGATTTCACCGCTTAAATGAACTCAGCTTTGGCTTATCAAAGTAGTGTCTAATAAAAGCAGTTGCTTATAAAACCGTTGGCTTACTAAGCAGAAACTTCTACTTCGTAAGAGCCAAATTTACGAATGTTAATCACACCAGTATCTAGGATTAGGTACTGGCCTTTAATACCTTGAAGTACACCAGTTACCTCTGGGTTCTTATCAAAGTTGTGCGATACAATTTTCACTGGGTGCTGTTCAACTGGGTAGCTCAATGAAGTGATGTTTTCGCTCAGAATCTCGATAGCATCGTCACCAAACTTCGCTCTGATCTCTTGGATTTTATCCTCAACCAATGGCAATAGTTCTTTGGCTTTTTCTATCAATTCCATATCGTCACCGTCGCCTTTGAGTAGCGTGCGCCAGTTAGTTTTGTCAGCAATGTGCTTTGCTAACTCAACTTCGATCAGGCCAGAAATCTGACGTGTTTTCACCTTCAAGATAGGCAGGCCTTGAGTTGCGCCTTGGTCAATCCAGCGAGTAGGTATTTGAGTATGACGAGTGATACCCACTTTAAGGCTTGATGTGTTCGAAAGGTAAACGAAGTGATCAACCATGCAGTTCGCTTCACCCCACTCAGGCTCACGACAAGTGCCTTCATCGTAATGGCAAGTCTCTGGCTTCATGATGCACATATCGCAACTTGCCAGCTTTCTCATACACACAAAACAGTGTCCTTGCGAGTAGCTTTTCTTGGTTTTTTTACCACACGAGCAGCAAAAAATATTCCCGGTGTGAGTGAGGTTAATGGTTTTACCAATCAGAGGGTTTAGCTCTACAAATTCTTCACCGACAGGTAAACGGTAGGTAACCGTACCATCAAGCGAAGCACTCATTTTCTTGAGTGTTCCTTTTGCTAATAAAGACATGACATTACTCGTTGTATTTTGATTATTATTTCGTCGACTCGGATGCTCTTTAAGCAGGCGCTACGGTTAACGATGATTATGCGATGAGTATAACAAATAGAGTTTGTTTTTATACGCAATATTACTTGATTCTCGGCGTGAATAATTACCAGTCAACATGCACATAAAAATATAGTATGACATTTTGTTCTGGCGTGATATAACGTTTTTCAGTGAGTTGTTGGAATGAAGATCACTGATTTACTTAACTTATTTTATATCGTGAAATCCCAACTATAGGGACCTTAGCCGGAAGTTTAGACGTGAAGTGGATTCATAAGATTGTTATCTTTCTCGTTATCACAACGCTTGCCATTGTGCAGTATTACCGTGTGAGCGGGAGTCGTGTGATAACTGCTATTACTCCTGATAAATATGAATTTGTCGCAACTAGCGATAAAGTTGACAGGGGTATCAGTACCTCTCAAATATCTTTTAAAAATGGCCAGTATATTCTCGACTGTGAATTGAAAGAGTCTGAGTATCCGTGGCCTTATTGTGGCCTGTCAATTCGTATCAATCCAGACATTACCGCTGGCCTTGATCTTTCCCAATACCATACCTTCAGAGTCAATATTGATTATCATGCGGAAGCGGATTCTAGCGGTCGTTTGAGAACCTATCTACGCAATTATAATCCTGCTTACTCTGTATCTGATGACGAATACACGCATAAGTATAATGGTATGGAGTTTTCACCTGGTGTAGATGGCGGTGTGATTGAGATTCCTATTGCTAACCTGCAGGTGATGACATGGTGGCTTGCCGATAACGATATTGCGCTAGAACATTCGGCTCCAGAATATTCAAATGTCAATATGGTTGAATTTGCGACCGCCTCTGGAGCAAAATTAGGTCATCATCGAATTGTTATTCGCAGTATTGAATTTGAAGGATCCTATATATCAGCAGAAAGTTTGTTCTTAATCTTGCTGTTCATTTGGGTAGGCACAGGTACTGTATTTTTACTTTCTGAATTGCATCACTCACGCAAGCGTATGGTGATTGCAGAAAAAAGGCACCACCACCTTAAGAGTGTTAACCGTGCATTACGAGAGCAAAACTTTGAGTTTTCAGAGATGGCTCACCGAGATGAGTTAACAGGCATACTTAACCGACACGCGATCCGTGATTGGTTGAAGATGCAGTCTCAACAGGTGAAGCAAGGGCATGGGAAGCTAAGTATGTTGTACCTCGATATTGACTACTTCAAAAGTGTGAACGATAAGTACGGACATCAGATGGGCGACCATATTTTACGTGAGTTTAGCATGGTAGTGGGTAGCTCGATCAGCGCGACCGACAAGTTGGTGAGGTGGGGCGGGGAAGAGTTTATTGTTTTTTGTCCTGAGACAGACGCTGGAGAAGCGCAAAGAAAGGCAGAGAAAATAAGGCTTTTGGTTAGTCAACACCTATGGGTTCATGGCGACCCTCTTACTTGCAGTGTTGGTCTTGCCGAGATGAAGCAAGAGCGGGTGACAGAGACTATTGCTCGTGCTGATGAAGCTTTATATCAAGCGAAACATTCGGGTCGAAATCAGGTGTTCTTGAGTCACTAATCTGAGGTTGTTCCGATTGTGAAAAAACCATAAGTGAGTATGTGGCATCGCTATGGCTACCATTCTAAAAGCAAAAAAGGTGACGAAGAGCCACCAAAAGGTAAAAACGTTTATTTTTCTTACGATGCCCGCTCAACGCCCTCGTTCGTAGCGAATTTTGTTGAGCGGGCTGTTTTAGAAAGGCTGTATCAGGGAAACAGTAATCATCTTAGTTGGAGTATCACCAACTAGGCGTTTATGCTTACCAGAAAATCCAAGCGAACAATGTCAGAACTAGGATACAAACTAGGTTTAATACCATACCGATTCGCATCATCTCTTTCTGCTTGATGTGACCCGAGCCAAACACTATTGCGTTAGGTGGTGTCGCGACTGGCAACATGAAAGCACAAGAAGCGGCAACGGCAATTAGCGCCGATAAGATAACTGGAGACATACCTAGCGCTTCAGCAATAGTCGCAAATACAGGGACAAGCAGTGCTGCGCTTGCAGTGTTACTCGCAAATTCCGTTAGGAATACCACGAACGCTACCACCGCTAGAATCGTAAGAAGAACACCAGTTGTTTCTAAAAATCCGCTTAGAGAGTGCGCTAGGAATACACTCGTTCCTGTCGCTTTAAGAATGTTACTTAAACAGATACCACCACCGAACAGGATAAGTACACCCCAGTCCGTTGTCTTCTCAACATCTTTCCATTCAACCGCTCTAGAAGCGCCAAGTAGTACAATTGCGCCAATCGCTACCAAGCTATCGAACTTAGAGAAGCCGCCGATCATAGCATTGATTGGTTTACCGAATATCCAAAGCGTTACCGTTAGAAGGAAGATAGACAGTGTGATTTTCTTACTGTTTGTCCACTCAACAGGGGCATGGTCTAATTCGAATTTGTGGTCAAGTTTCGGCTTAGTCATGACGTACAAAATAATCATCGCGATTGGTAACAAGATCATTGAGATTGGTAGGCCAAGCGCCATCCACTCAGTGAAGCTTAGGCCAACTTCTGCCGCCGCAATAGCGTTTGGTGGGCTACCAACCAAGGTTGCAATACCACCGATTGAAGCACAGTAAGCAATACCAAGTAGCACGAACACGTAGGTGTTGCGGTCTTCACTTTGGTCGACTTTGTTCATGATACCAAGAACAAGAGGAAGCATCATCGCTGTGGTGGCTGTGTTGGAGATCCACATTGATAGACCAGCACTCACACCAAACAACATGAATACGGCGACCGACATTCTGCCTTTTGCTATCAGTAATACTTTGTCGGCAATCGCTTTATCCAACTCCTGTTTGTTCAGTGCGGCTGCCAGTGCGAAGCCACCCATGAATAAAAAGATGATTGGGTTCGAAAAATTAGCCAGTGCTGCGGGCGTATTGAACACACCAAACAAGACAGCCAATAGAGGAACAAGCAAAGCGGTGATGCTGACGTGAATCGCTTCGGTTAACCATAAAATAGCAACGAACACGAGAATACTTAAACCCGTATTCACTTGTGCTTCGAATGGTAAGGTGTTGAGCAAGAGTGCAAATAGTGTGAAATTACCAATTAATATCATGCTGTTGCGGGTAAACAACCAGTGTTTCAGTGTAGTAACAAGTGCCGTCATAAGACGCTCCTTTTGTTTATCCTCGTTTTATTGGTGTACTGACTTCATTGAGTAGTGCTTATTCTGTACGAGGTATATAGCTTGATGTAGGGTCGGACTTTGTTGGGGGAATGTTACTTAAGTTAAGAAAGGAGCGTTGGTGTGTTTTTGTGTAACAGTAGGGAAATGTGAGGCAACAAATTCAAAATGTGTAGGTTTCTACACATCGGGATCTGAAGGGTCTGTGATAGGGCTAGGAATAGGCAGTGTTTCTTGCTTAGGGCTGGGTTGAATTGGTTCTTTAGGTCCAAGGAATTTGGGTGCAGTACCAATAATATACAAATCAAGGAACGCTTTAGTTCGCGCGAACACTTCACGTAAACGTATGGTTGTTCCAGAGTGGTGAGTCGGACCTGAAACTGCCAAACATTGGGCGTGAATATCGTAAGAGCTTGCGATCAATAGTGCTCTTTCACAGTGGAATTCCTGTGTGATAATTAAAAAGTTATCGGTATCGAAGATCTTTTTGGCGCGAACAATTGAATCTAAAGTTCTGAAACCAGCGTAATCGAGATTGATGCGTTCATCGGGCACACCGGCTTTTAATAAGTCACGTTTCATTGTCCACGGTTCGTTATAAGAACGATGAGCGTTATCGCCACTCAGTAGAAATTGCTCTACTTTTTCACGATCGAATAACTCAATAGCAGCGTCAATTCGATGTTTGTAGTATTCGTTGAGTGTTCTACCTAGGTATTTACTGGTACCAAGTACAACGGCAACTTCGCGCTCTGGCACATCATCGATATGGTAGATGATGCGATCTTTTGCTTGCCATGAAACCCAATAATCAATCGCAATAACCGCAGCACTACCTACTAAGAACACGAGGAAAGCGCCAAACAGAAAACCTTGTAGTTTTTTGTAAGCTTTTTTTAAGTAGCTACGGAAAATGTGAGAATCAAATTTCACTCTCGGTATGGTCCTTTGGCTGAGCATTAATTTTTGAGTGCTCGATAATACCAAATAAAAATGAGAAAAATCAGCTAAAAAGACAAGACAGTGAAAAGAAAAAAGCCTCTGCATTGGCAGAGGCTCTAGTAAGAGTCGTTAACGCTCTTTATTTAGAATACAGTTCAATTTATTAGAACGCAGTACGCTTGTAGCGACGGTAAACCGGTTGCCAGAAATGTTGGTCAATTGCTTGTTGAAGAGCTTCATCTGTGATCTCTAACGCAACACCTTGTTCAATGGCTTTCTTACCAACGGCAAGAGCAATCTTCTTAGATACGGTGTGAATCTCTTCCAATGGTGGAAGTAACGCACCTGAACCATTGATGGCAAGTGGAGAACACGTAGCAAGAGCACGGCTTGATTCCATCAGCATCTCATCGGTGATACGTGAAGCGTTCACAGCCAATACACCAAGGCCAATACCAGGGAAGATGTAGCTGTTGTTACATTGAGCAATTGGGTAAGTAGTTCCGTTGTGAACCACTGGTTCAAATGGGCTACCTGTTGCAACAAGAGCTTGGCCATCAGTCCAACGAATAATGTCGTTTGGTGTCGCTTCAACACGGCTTGTTGGGTTCGACAGTGGGAATATAATAGGGCGCTCACAGTGAAGGTTCATCTCTTTGATGACTTCTTTGCTGAATAGACCCGGAGCACCAGATACACCAACTAATACGGTTGGTTTAGCGTGGCGAACAACGTCTAGTAGAGAGAAACCAGTACCGTCACTTTCCCAATCTTTAGTGTTAGCGTTGGTTTGAACCAAACGCTGTTGGAAATCAAGCAAGTTTTGCATGCCTTCCTGTAGCAGACCCCAACGGTCAACCATGTATACTTGAGAGCGAGCTTGTGCATCGCTGATACCTTCAGATACCATTTGTGCGATGATCGCTTCTGCAATACCACAACCTGCAGAACCCGCACCTAAGAAGGTTATTCGTTGATCTGACAGTTTGCTGTTTGCTGCTTTACATGCTGCAAGTAGAGAACCAACCGTTACCGCTGCTGTACCTTGGATATCATCGTTGAAACAACAGATGCGATCTTTATAACGCTCAAGTAGAGGCATTGCGTTCTTTTGTGCGAAATCTTCGAACTGAACTAATGCATCTGGCCAGCGACGTTGAACCGCTTGGATGAACTCTTCAACGAATGCGTCGTAGTCGGCACCTGTAATACGAGGATGACGCCAACCCATGTACATTGGATCTGCAAGACGTTGAGGGTTGTTAGTACCCACATCGAGCACGATTGGTAGCATGTAAGCTGGGCTGATACCGCCACAAGCTGTGTAAAGCGCTAGCTTACCAATTGGAATACCCATGCCACCGATGCCTTGGTCTCCCAAACCAAGAATGCGTTCACCGTCCGTAACCACGATAACTTTAACGTTGTGGTTTGTCGCATTATTCAGTAGATCATCGATACGATCGCGATTCGGGTATGAGATAAACAGACCACGGCCACGACGATAAATATTTGAGAAGTTCTCACATGCTGCGCCAACTGTTGGCGTGTAAATGATAGGCATCATTTCAGAGATGTGGTTTTGAACTAAACGATAAAAAAGCGTTTCATTAGTGTCTTGGATGTTACGTAGGTAAATATGCTTATCCATATCACTTTCGAAGTTACAATATTGTTTGTATGCACGTCCAACTTGCTCTTGGATTGTTTCGGTTGTTTCCGGTAACAAGCCTTCAAGGTTGAAAGAACTGCGCTCTTCAGCAGAGAATGCGCTGCCTTTGTTAAGAAGAGGGGTACTTAGTAAAGCAGGACCAGCATAAGGGATATACAGAGGGCGTTTATCGTTGTTCATTGGATGCCTAATATGGGAGAAAGGGTAACTGAAAAATGATAACGGTTTAGTTATTCAATTGTAAATAGTTTCCCTCCGATCTGAGCAAACAAAATGATATTCTTACCTATGTCCCACACTTATCGAATTTGAATGCCATAATTCGTTATACTTTGCTCACATTTTTTCGCGACGCTTCCTTTTTATGTCTCTACTTCCCATCGATTCTTATCAAAATGCATTCCACGATCAAATCGGCAGTTCTCACCTCGTAGTCGAAGCAGAAACCGGATCGGGCAAATCAACACGTTTACCGGTGTGGGCGTCTCAGCATGGGCGAGTACTTGTGGTAGAGCCAAGACGAATCGCCTGTACGTCATTAGCTAAATACCTCGCACAGCAATCGGGTGAGAAGTTGGGTAGCAAGGTCGGCTACGCCATTAAGCTTGAATCTGAATATAGCGAGCAAACCGATGTGGTTTTTGTGACTCCCGGAATCGCATTGCGTTGGTTATCTGAAGATGGACTTGCTAGTTTCGATGTCATTGTGGTGGATGAATTTCACGAGAGGCGCTGGGATATTGATCTGCTGGTGGCGATTCTGAAACAAAAAGCGAGTCATCGTTTGGTGATCACTTCTGCCACCATTGAAGGTGAGCGCCTTGCTCACTATCTGAATGCGAATCGAATAAGCTGTGAAGGCCGAACTTATCAAGTTGCTATTGAAAATAGGGCGAATGAATCAAGAGTATTACCCGATATTCGACATCTAGAGCAACGTATTGCTGAAGAAGTGAATCACCAACTGATCGCTTCTCGTGGCGATATTTTGGTTTTCCTGCCGGGTAAAAAAGAGATCGTGCATTGTGAGCAAACCTTGGCAAAGAATCCAGATATCCAAGTTGTTAAATTGCATGCATCAGTGAGTGATAAAGAACGAGGTTTAGCGCTCTCTGGTCGTAATATCGATACTAAAAATGACGGCGACAGTTTACGAAAAGTCATTTTGGCGACCAACGTTGCTGAAACCTCACTAACTATACCCGACATAGGTGTGGTGATAGATTCAGGGTTAGAAAGACGCACCGTTCAACGAAACGGAAGAACGACACTGATGCTTAAATCGATATCACGAGCGAGTGCCAAGCAACGAGCTGGCCGCGCGGGTAGGGTGATGGATGGTGTCTGTGTTCGTCTATATGGCGAGCATGCGGCGTTAGAATTAGTCACACCACCTGAACTGCAACGTGAAGAATTAACAGAACCTATGTTGGCCGCGGCATGTTGTGGTGCTCCGCTTGAGAGCTTGTCCTTCCTTGACCCTATTCCAGAGAAGTCATTAAATAGCGCGACTCAAACCTTGCTTACGATGGAGGCGATTAATACCGACCATCAAATTACCGAGCATGGAAAGAAACTTTACCCGCTGCCAATTGATGCCTTGTATGCCGATATTGTTACTCGAATTAAAAACAAAGCATTAAAAGAGGCGATGGTGGATCTCACGGCAGCGCTTTCAGTTCCGGCTCGTCTATACCAATTACCTAATAATGCAGACCATTTGGAAGCACTCGCTCAACAAGAGAAAGAAGGATGTGATTTATCCCTGTTAATTCAGATTGTACGCGGTCGTGATTATCCACATTTAGAAATAGATAAGCAGGCATTGAATGAAGCTCAAGGGTTGGCGACGCAAATGCGTGAGGTGTTTGAGCTTCCTCAGTTAGAAGTCGCGTCACGTTTCCAACGCATTGAACTGCTTAAGACTATTGTTAATTTACATCCTGAGCTCGTGTTTGTGCGCCGACTGAAGAGGAAAGAAGCCTTTGCCAACGGGATGTTAGAAGTAGTACTCGGTCGCCAGAATCGTTTCCCTGACAATGCGCAAGCTATGTTGGTGTTGGACACTCACAACTTACCGGGTCGTGGTGTGAAGCAAACACTGATCTTAGCTACGACCACTGCGCCTATTCCTTTAGAACTCGTTGTTGAAGCAGATTTGGGTGAATGGCAGCAAAGTGAAACCGTGGTCAATGACGAGGGCGTGTTTACTGAAATGGCATTGGTGTACGCTGGCCGCACGATTACGACTAAGCTGGTAGAGGCAGAAGGACCGTTGTCTTTAAAGCCTATCGTTGATCTCGTGGTAAGCGGTGCTCAGCTTCCTGGTTTTGCAGAGGCCCGTACTCAAGAGATTAAGCATTGGCAGCTTTACGTCAAACTCGGGCTAGATGAGCAGACTCAATTTACACCAGAGATCGAGCAATTGAGCTTTGAACTATGGCTTATAGAACAACTGGAAGTGTTAGGCGTGACGGATGTCAGCGAGCTGGAAATGTTTGAACATAACGACATTCCCTTTGATGGTATACCTGCTTGGCTGTATAACGAGTTCTCAGAAAAATATCCGTTTTCATTGTGCCTTGCCGACTTGCAGCTTGAGGTGGAATACTTGACTGGAAGGAAGCTGATTTACGTGCATTATCAATCGGGTAGTCGGAAGTTATCACCAAAACGCTGGGAGTTGCCTACATGGTCTGGATGGCGTATTCAGTACAAAAAAGCGAGCCGAATAATTGATATAAAATAGATGGATAAGTTTTATCTCTAAAATATTAATCAAATAGGCGCATATATTATTTTTCAGTGCTTATTATGTTACGGTTTTGATTTTTATATGCCTTTTTAACCAATCAAAAGGTCATAAAAGACTATTCTTCTATATCCTATTGCTATAAAGAAAAAGTTGATAGATATTGAGTATATTGTGTTGCCAAAGTGTCGGGGGACATCATGGATAAACAGGAAGAGACGCGTGTAGAGTTCGATTACACAACATTTCTTGGCGCCTCATGCAGTAAAAAGTGGACTTTTCTGGAAGCTCTTACCACAATTGCGCCAGTGTTCAGTACCGTCTGGCGAGATAGCATCAAAGAGTTGGGCACCCCAGAAGATCGTTTATGGCAGATGGCATTGAAATCAATGTCTACACGTAAAAGCGATGAATCAAATATTGTTACCTTGCTTAAACTTGCCAAACTAGAAGGGATCAACGAACTCAAAGTTGTGATGCCTTATTCTCTTGAAGAAGAGCAGATCGAATATATCGAATCACGTAGTCACTTAATGATTGCGGGAAATACTGGAGAAGAGCTTACCATTAAGCTTTAGCGACCAGTTTCAGCCATCAGTTTTAACCTACACTAAAAGTGTTCGGCAACTTATCAACAGACATAAAAAGGGCCTCAATGTTGAGGCCCTTTTTGTATCCAAGCTGTATTAGTCATCTAGCGTAATTAATCGATCAGTCCGTAGTCGGCACGTAATACATCGATGATCTCTTGCTTAGGGTTTTCACTCAGTACTATCTCTGCACCGGTGATTTTCGCTGCGATATCAAGGTAAGTACGAGAAAGAGACATCAATGCATCCAAAGGAAGTTCATTGTCACGAGCTAGAGCTTCACGTTCTGGCATACGCTCTTTGTTCAACAGAATGTCTGCATCAGGGAAGTAGTTAAGTAAGAACTGACGGAAACCTTCTTTTGAGTTCTCGACGATGTTGCCTTTGTTGTATTCTTGAGTATCCCAAATACGAGATGAATCAGGTGTACCGACCTCATCCATATAGATAAGCTTTTCTTTACCTTGAGCATCGTTTACATAACCGAACTCAAATTTAGTATCAACAAAGGTTTGATCGACGTTTGCGAGTGCTTGGCTAATTACGTTGAAGCCTTCTTTTAGAAGTTTTTCGTAATGCGTAATGTCACTGGCTTGAGTAAAGTTGAACGCAGCGAAGTTGTCTTCGATGTTGTTACGTGTGATGTTCACATCGTCAGCTTCTGGTACGCCAGGGATGCCTTTCAAAATCCCTTTTGTTGAAGGTGTGATCAGCAGTTCAGGTAGCTTCTTGTCTTTCTCTAGGCCTTCAGGCATCTCGATGCCGCAGAATTCACGTTCGCCGTTTGCGTATGCACGCCACATTGAACCTGTGATGTATTGACGACAAATCGCTTCAATCATTACTGGACGAGCTTTTTGAACAATCCATACGAATGGGTGAGGGATATCAAGAATATGACTGTCAGCAAGCCCGTTGTCTTTAAACAATTTGAACCAGTGATT
The DNA here is from genome assembly GCF_054960695.1 of Vibrio sp. PSi01. Lineage (NCBI taxonomy): Bacteria > Pseudomonadati > Pseudomonadota > Gammaproteobacteria > Vibrionales > Vibrionaceae > Vibrio > Vibrio sp. PSi01. The sequence goes on along the minus strand of NZ_JBHNYN010000003.1, from coordinate 184,816 downwards.
AGAGATAGCATTCAGAGCTGCTCCTTTCCCCGGAACACCTTTAAGATTCCCTTCACCGCGCCAGATACAATCAAACGCAGAGATACGGTCACTGATCACCATGATGGCTAAAGGCGCATCCGGTGCTACGTCGTAGCCTTTGTCTTTAATTAGTCGTTGGCTATCTTCTTCAGTTAACCAGTAGACTGAGCGAACTTTGCCGCTGTGGACAGGTTTGTCAGTACGGATTGGTAGGTCATCATTTACGGCAAGAACTTGATCAGCAAGGCTCATTTAGACATTCCTATCTTTTATCAAACGTCATACAGAGAAGTGCGGTGTGCACATGATTAGACGGGCATTATACCCAATCTAGTCTTTGCTTCCAGAGAAAAAGCAATCGATTGCTAAATCTATTAATCAAATAAAAACCCCCCGCCTAACGACCCGCTTAAAAATTGGCGAATTGTAGGGCAGGGGAAGGCAGTCTATTGGCTGTGTTTTGGAGCTATGTTATCGAGCTATGTTTGTTAGCTAAATTGTTAAGCGAGGTGGCTTAGTGAATGCGTTCTGAATTGTCATCGATGAAGAACACTTCGCATTGAAAGCGTTGTCCTAACATTCTTAGATACTGTTGGCTGAATGAGTCGATAGAAGCACTTGCAACGATTGCGCTCGCATTCTTAGAGCGAATAGCTTTCTCGACTGTTTCTACTTCAGTCATTTGGTTAGAGGCTTTCATATGAATAACGCGGTCACAGCAAACATTATGTTGCTTCAGCTGCTTAGCGGATGGTCTCGGTGTTTGAGCCGTAAACAGTAACCACTGATGTTGATTGGACAGCAACGCCATTCTAGCGAACAACGCTTCCTCGTTTGAATTTTTGCTTTTACGAGAAACTGATGTAAATACGCAGTGAACTAGCGGGCTAGAGTGTTGGGCTTTAACGTGTGCTTGAATCATTTTGCTGTCCTTATATACATGCTGTATGTGTATACAGTAGTTTTAGTTGCTTATAAGATCAAGCATTTTTTGCGGGATTATTGGACGATTTTGTCTGAAGTTATAGGTGTGATGTTGTTAAGTTGTTGAAATTATTTAATAAATTAAATTCGAATGAATTTGTTGTTTTGTCTCATAATTTGAAAAAATGTGAGCTTTATACAGGTGTATACAGTGGTTTTGACAGAAAAGTACTGTATACGCCTGTATAGAAGAGAGAAGAGAGAAGAGAGAAGAGAGAAGAGAGAAGAGAGAAGAGAAAATCTAAAACCACAGACACAAAAAAAGCGCCTCAGGCGCTTTCTTATATTTCAATGTTGTTGCTTATCTTAATGTGGCTTGGGAGAGTTTTGTTCTCATCTCCATTTCACCAATATTGAACTGGCGAACATCAATGGTTGCAATGTCATTGCACTCTTTACATGCATGATGACACTTACCATCTAGGTAATCGTGCTTTTTAACTAGGCTTGGCTTTTTGCACCAATCACAAACGCCTTCTACTGTGAACATATTTTCTCCTCACCTGTATACGTCAGGTGTATTTTCGGCGCAAATTATGACATAAGTAAGCCCCATTAGTTAATAGTTTGTTACCTGTTTTTGAGAAGGGGATCGATTGCAACACTAATAAAATCGATATATTTGCGAATTGGAAAGCCAAAGGTGTGTGGTTGTTTACGGTTTTGTAACATTTTGTAAGATGGTTTTTAGCGCATTGTTCAAACGTTTCATTTCTTCGTCACATCCATGACCATCCGGATGATAGATCTTAGAGAGCTGCTTGTATCGGGTTTTGATATTTTTTTGATCAGGAATCGAGCTTGGCGTGTACCCGAATAACGCGCAGGCTACCTGCAAGTTATTCAGACCTTTGCTGTTTTTTTGTTTTTTTAATTCGTTGTAAATGGTTTGAAGCTGACGCTTTTGTTGCTTAATGGTCAAATCTTTCGAGCTAATCTGTGCTTCAAGTGTCTGTTTTTGCTGACCCAATTCACCCGATTTCAAAGTCAGTCTTTTTTTAGATATGACCAGCGTCATGATGATACTGGCAATTGAAATCAACAGGGCCAAGGCTACACCAATCAGATAGTCCGAATGCGTTAGGTTAGAACGGATAGCCGCCTTTTTAGAGGACTGAACTGTGCTAGCTTCAGCATTGACGTTGTCATTAAGCTGCTCAATTGAAGAGATCTGCTTTGCACGTTGTTGATTAAATTGTTCTTCTAGAATGCGATTGTAGCCCTCTTCTGCGTCAGAATTGTCTTTCAAAGCAGCTTCATACCATAGCTGTGCGGCATCTAATGGCTGAAGGAGATCTTCATCAAGTGAGGACTCATAGATCTTAGCCGCCTCAAAGGGGGCGCGCTTGTTGCCTTGCAGTGCCGCTTTGATGAACCATTCTAAAGCGAGCTTGCTATCTTGCTCTATTCTTGTTCCTGCCAAGTACCATTCGCCAAGTCTAAATTGTGCATCTGGATTGCCATTGTCCGCTGATTGCGAGTACCAATAGAATGCGTCGTCGATATTTTGAGGCACATTAATTCCCAGCTCATACGCTTGAGCTAATTGATACTGAGAAGCTGGGTCTTGAGGTTGTGAGTTCAATGAGAGTTGAGCATGAGCTAAATTTGGGGCGATCAGTGTTAGGGCTAGAAATAAAGTTCTAAGAAGTGACGATGACCAGAAGTTGGATAAGATAAGCAAAAGATAAGTCTCGTAAAAAAGCCCAGTGCTGATGTATCAGTATGAATACGCTATGTGGCTGAGTGTTAAGTCGCAACGCTTAAAATAAACCATACGACTGACAAGCAACTATATAGTGGTTAATTCAATAGATAAAGGTTACTGGGCTTTAATCGTGCTACTTAAGCGGCAAGATTTGAATTTCTACGCGACGGTTACAAGCACGACCTTGAGACGTGTTGTTGTCACATAGAGGGTAACGTTCGCCGTTACCACGAGCGATGGCACGGCCTGCAGCGACATCTTGAGAAATCAAGAATGCGCGAACCGATTCAGCACGACGCTCAGAAAGAATTTGGTTAGTTGATTCACTGCCAGTGCTGTCTGTATGGCCGTCGATCACGAGGCTTGTGTCAGGGTATTCAACTAAGATACGAGCAACACCGCGTAGTGTGTTGTGAATGCTTGATTCTAAAGCGTAAGAGCCCGAATCAAAACCGATCCCATTTTCTAGGCGAAGCAGGAGTTGGTTCTCACCAACACGTTCCACTTGAACGCCAGAGTTCATGAGCTCTTCACGAAGTGCAGCTTCTTGTTGGTCGAAGTAGTAACCAATACCACCACCGACAGCCGCGCCACCTGCAGCGCCGATCAATGCACGCTTGCGGCGATCTTTAGAGTCGTCACCTGTTGCAACACCAGCTACTGCACCAGCGATAGCACCAATTAGAGCACCTTGAGTTGCAGAGTTCGTCTCAGATTCACCCGTTGTCGCATTTTGGCGTTGAGTTGCCTGACACCCCGTTAAAGCGACAGTAAGCGCTAGGGCTAAAGTGATTTTTTTCAACGTATTTCTCCATCATGTACTTCTGTCAAACCTATGGGTAACGAATGACAAGCATAGTCCTGTAAATATTAATAATGGTTTTATCAATACGTTGAAGCAATGTAAAGCGGCTCTATGATTTTGTTATCTTTTTAGCAGCCTGGGCCCCGGCAACTGGTCTATTAACAGACAATTTACGACCTTTCTTCAAGCCAACTTCATAATCAGCGGTGAGGTTTTTCATCGCTTCTCTTAATTGTTGCTTGAAGGTCTCACGGTCGATATTTTTGAATTCTTTATCGATGTAGTTATTGATCTTGTTGTTTGATTCATCGTCTGGAGTAATGGTTGGTAGCTTTTCCAGTGCGCCTTCAACCCAACCAGAGACAAATGAATTCACACGACGTGTCACTTCAAGCGACCCTGTTCCAGAACCAGCAAAGCTATTTCTGAATTGGCCTGTATGTTCATTTAGCTCGCGATAAATAATATCGAATGCGAATGCAGCAAAGATAGCGCGATCCGCTTCACCTATAAACTCCACTCGTTTAAGGCCTTTGTGATTCAATAACACCGCCTCTACGCCAAACTTGGTGTTAATACCGCGAATAACACGCAGCAGTGTAGAACTGATATTTGCAGGTAGCAGGTGAGAGGATTGAGTCTTTCCCATCTTGATAAATTCAATATCGTCTTTTTCGAGACCATATTTCAGCATCAAGTTATGCGCCATTTTTATCGCATTGGCAGCTTCATTGACGTTCGCAGAATTTCCAAGCTCAAGACACTTGGCAATTTTCTTTAGGGCTTTTTTCTTATCCATCGACTACTTAATCATTACCGCAAATTTTTAAAAGTCCGACATTTTACATGTTTTGGCGGTTAACAGCAAAGTCAAAAGTCATTTGTCGGTGTGTGGCCATCCGCTATTAAGGAGGGTAAAGGCGGCTTTTGAAGAATACAAAAACGCCATCAAGTGTATTGATGGCGATAGTGACCCGATTTTCTGGATTAACTAGTACTTTCGCAAACTAGATACCAAGTTCATCGAGTAGATCCGCTGCAGAATCATTGCCTGAGTTTTGTGCTGGCTTGTTGGTTTCTTGCATTTTCTTCTGAGTCGCCTCAAGAATGCTATCTGGGCACTCGTCTTCAGTGATTTCAAATTCTTCTAATTGGATGAATTCCGTCTTATCCATTGCAAGCTCAAGATAGAAGATGTTGTTGTTTGCAGTCGAGAAGGTCACACGACGGGCTTGTGGACGATCGAGGTTGGTATCAACAGAAAGGTTTACTTGTTTATTCAGTGCCAGCATTTTCGGTTGGTTCTGCGTGATGTTAGTTTGCAGTTCCTTACGGATTTTGTTGGTGAAATCACCGACAAGTTGGTTCATCAGCTCGCCCAATACATCACCCACTTCGTCTGAAGTATGCAGTACCGCCAGTTCGTCTTCAGGCATGCCCATATTACGCATGTAGTTGGTATAGATCTCTAACGCGGCTTTCGACGTAAAATTGATGACAACAAGACCAGAAAAGCCACCGTCAAATAAGACGAAACAACCAAAGTCTGGCTTCAGACTTGTCTTGTTGATCTTTTGAACCATAGCTGAATAGGACACCTGAGAAGCCGTCGCTGAAGTGAGTACGCTTGAGACTGATTGGCATAGCTTAAGAAGAATATCTTCAGTTGTGACTGTTTTGTTTTTTTTCATTGTGATGTGCTCATGGAGATGTCTTAAACAAAATGTTATTCAGTATATTGTGACTGAATTAAGACGAAAGTGACTATTTCTCCATTCTTGCACTGAGATTCTGATTTGATCACCTTTTTATATGATCTTAATAGTAGTAAAGTGACGAAATTCAAAGAAAATTATTAAAAATCTCAGATAACCCAATGCTGATAGGATCAGCGAAGTAGGGGCAGGAAGCAAATGTTACCAAGACTTCAACTCAATGCTGATGTCGATCCAGTTGTCGTACGCTTTTTAGATGAACTAAAAACAGCGGGCTTTACTGGCGACATTGAATCTCAATATTCTAGCCGTTTGGCTGTGGCGACTGATAACAGTGTCTATCAGCAATTGCCGCAGGCGGTCATCCTTCCTAAAACAACTCAAGACGTTGTGCTGCTCGGCAAAGTGGGCTCTAAATCTGCTTACGAACGCGTGACTTTTTCTCCTCGTGGCGGTGGTACCGGAACCAACGGACAATCCTTAACAAAAGGTGTCGTGGTTGACCTATCACGCTACATGAACAAGGTTCTTGAGATTAACGAGAAAGAAGGCTGGGTAAGAGTTCAGTCTGGTGTCGTTAAAGACCAATTGAACGATGCAGTTCGCCCTTATGGTTACTTTTTCTCTCCTGACCTATCAACCAGTAACCGAGCGACGTTAGGCGGCATGATTAACACTGATGCTTCTGGCCAAGGGTCATTGAAGTACGGTAAAACGTCAGATCATGTATTGTCATTGCAAGCGGTGTTTGCGGATGGCTCATGTCTTGAATCTGATTTATCACATGGCTTACCTACTGAAGGTGAGTTTGCCCATCATGCACTTGCCGTTACTGAAGCCGTGTGTCGAGATAAGCGTGCTCAGATCCTCAATAAATTCCCTCCGTTAAACCGCTTCCTTACGGGTTACGACCTGAAGAACGCGATTAGCGAACAAGATGATAGCTTTGATCTTACACGTGTACTGTGTGGCGCAGAGGGCTCATTAGCATTTATTACGGAAGCAAAATTAAACCTAACGAAGATTCCAAAAGCGCGGACATTGGTTAACGTGAAATACAATACGTTTGATTCAGCGCTGCGTAATGCTCCGTTCATGGTAGAAGCGAAAGCGTTGTCTGTAGAAACGGTAGATTCAAGAGTATTGAACCTAGCGAAGCAAGATATCGTTTGGCACACCGTGAGCGACCTGCTGATGGATGTTCCAGATAAAGAGATGCTTGGCATCAACATGGTTGAGTTTGCAGGTCAAGATGAAGCGGAAGTTGAACAACAAGTTCAAGCGCTGACTGCACAGCTTGAAAGTATGGTAGAAACCGAAGAAGCGGGTGTGATTGGCTTCCAAGTGTGCAGCGACTTAGCGAGCATAGGTCGAATCTACAACATGCGTAAAAAAGCGGTGGGTCTATTAGGTGCGGCGAAAGGCCGAGCTAAACCGGTCGCTTTTGCTGAAGATACCTGTGTTCCACCGGAAAACTTGGCGGACTTCATTTCTGAATTTAGAGTGCTGCTCGATTCAAAAGAGCTGAACTACGGCATGTTTGGTCACGTTGATGCGGGCGTATTACACGTTCGTCCGGCACTTGATCTGTGTGACCCGATGCAAGAAGCACTGATGCACGAAGTCTCTGATGAAGTGGTTAAGCTGGTGGCGAAATACGGCGGCTTGATGTGGGGTGAACACGGTAAAGGTTTCCGTTCTGAATATGGGCCAGACTTTTTTGGTGAAGAGCTGTTTACTGAGTTAAGACGTGTTAAAGCAGCGTTTGACCCGCACAACAAGATGAACCCAGGCAAGATCTGTACGCCATTAGAAAGCGACGCTGAATTGGTGAAAGTCACCGATACCAAGCGTGGCTTCTACGACCGCCAGATCGACGTACAAGTTCGTGATAGCTTCAAACAAGCCATGGAATGTAATGGTAACGGCTTGTGCTTCAACTACGATACTAGCTCGCCAATGTGCCCTTCGATGAAAGTCACGGCTGACCGTCGTCATTCACCAAAAGGCCGTGCAGGTTTAGTAAGAGAGTGGTTGCGTCAGCTAACGGAACAAGGCGTCGATATTCTCGATTTAGAGCAAGAAGCGCTGAAGGACAATACTCCGGTCAAAACCATGGTGGAACGTGTTCGCAATACAATGAACAAACGCCATGAATATGATTTTTCTCATGAAGTTCACGAAGCGATGAATGGTTGTCTCGCATGTAAAGCGTGTGCGAGCCAGTGTCCGATTAAAGTTGATGTTCCGAGCTTCCGTTCTCGATTCTTAAACATTTATTACTCACGCTACCAACGCCCTGCAAAAGACTACTTAGTCGCTAACATTGAAACCATGCTGCCGCTAATGGCGAAAGCGCCAAAGGTTGTTAATGCTGCCTTGGGTCAAAAGTGGATACAAACCGCAACAGCGAAAACGGTTGGTTATGTTGATGCACCACTGATGTCGGTGCCTACACTTAAAAATCGCCTAGCGAGCAAAGAGCTGCAACTGTTCGATCTTCAATATCTAGAAAGGCTCTCTTCTGAGCAGAAGAAACAGCACGTGTTGATCGTTCAAGACCCGTTTACTAGCTTCTATGATGCAGAAGTTGTTGAAGACTTCGTTACTCTGGCTCAAAAGCTTGGTAAAACCCCTGTGTTACTGCCATTCAAGCCGAATGGTAAAGCACTGCATATCAAAGGCTTCTTAAGCCGTTTTGCTCGTGAAGCTAAATCGACCTCTGATTTCTTGTCGATGGTGGCTGATATCGGCATTCCTTTAGTGGGTGTCGACCCTGCACTAGTGCTTTGCTACCGTGATGAATATGTCGAGATCTTAGCTGATAAACGTGGTGATTTTGATGTACTGACAGTCCATGAATGGTTACTGCCATCGTTAGGTGATTTTGAAGCGCGCTCTGCAAGTGAAGAAGTTTGGTACTTGTTTGCTCACTGTACTGAGAAAACCAAAATGCCGAACGCAGAAAAAGAGTGGAGCACTATTTTCAAGCACTTTGGTGCTGCGTTAACCAGTGTTCCTGTCGGCTGTTGTGGTATGGCGGGTACTTTTGGCCACGAAGTGGATAAGCTACAAATGTCGAAAGACATATACGGTTTAAGCTGGAAGCCTCAAATGCAGGACTTACCAAAAGATCGTTGCTTGGTGACAGGTTATTCCTGCCGCAGCCAAGTGAAGCGTTTTGAGGGTGAGAAGCTTGCCCACCCATTACAGGCGCTTGCCAAAATTCTTTAAACTATTTAGCCCAGCAATTGCTGGGCTTTTTTCTAAACTAACAATGGAATTGTTAATAAGGAAAGCTATGAGATTTCTAGAGTTAAAACTCCCACCCGTTGCTCTGTTTATATTTGTATTCATCGCATCTTATTTTAGTGCTCATCAGCTGAGTGCAGGAATGGTGTTATTACCTTACAAGTTCATCGTTTTAGGGCTCGGAATTGCTTTGAGTGGCGTAGTTGGGTTGGCTGGTATATGGGAGTTTCGAAAACAGAAAACCACAGTTAACCCGATTAAAATTGAAACCGCTTCTTCAGTTGTGGACAGTGGCATTTTTGGCTACACACGCAACCCTATGTATCTAGGGTTATTCATACTACTGTTTTGCTTTGGCTATTTCTTCCAAAACCTGTTCAGTGTTTTATTCAGTTTTGTATTCGTAGTTTATATGAATCAGTTCCAGATTAAGCCAGAAGAGCGCGCTCTAGAGCAATTATTCGGAGCTGAATATGTTGATTATAAACAAAAGGTTAGACGCTGGATCTGATGTAAATTTTAATACAATTAAGTAAATAAATAGGAACTGTTATCATTTAGTTGAGCTTCATCACAAAATAATATAACTAATGTTTCATATTGCTTTTTTATAAAATAGCCTGCGCGTCATTATTAAAATATATAAAAGGCTAGGTAATAAAAATGGTTCAGGCTAAATGGTTGTCGTTAGGTATCTATGCAGTGAGTCTGTCTTCAACGTCGGTGTTGGCAGATGTTTCAGCTCGAATTATAAACGGTAAAGAAGCGACAGAGGGAAATTGGCCATTTATGGCTGCGTTAGTCTCAAGGAACGTGAGCGCTTATGACGGTCAGTTTTGTGGTGCGAGTTTCATTGGTGAGCGATATGTATTAACTGCCGCTCACTGTGTGGAAGGTAATGGTCGTGAAGATCTAGATGTGGTGATTGGTGTATCAAATCTTTCTGCCTCTCAAGCTGCACAACATAGATACGCTGTTGATAATATTTATGTACATGAATATTACAACTCTGCAGCGACAAGCAATGATATCGCCATTATTGAGCTCGTAGAAAAGCCAGTTGAGTCTGTGGTTAATCTCGTTGATGGTTATGTTCGCGGTAACCTGAATGATGGTCAAATGCTAACGGTCATGGGCTGGGGTGATCAGGACGCATCTGATAGATATTCGTCGAAGAGTGAACTGTATCAAGTCAATGTTCCCTTAGTTAACCAGTACCAATGTACTAGTGTCCCTCACAGTGGGTATGCCTTTATTGGTAGTGATGCATTCTGTGCGGGATACAGTGATGGCGGTTATGACTCTTGCCAAGGTGACAGTGGTGGTCCAATTGTTGTCTCGACTAATGGAACGTATGAACAACTGGGTATTGTGAGCTGGGGTAAAGGATGTGCAGAGGCTAACGCTTACGGTGTCTATACTAATATTAGCCACTTTGATGATTGGATTGATGAGCAGAAAACAGGGTTTAGTTACCGTCAAATTGAAATGCTAGGTGCAAAATTATTGGCTCCTATTTCACATACCTTTAAATTCACAAATAAATCTGATCAAAACATGCAAGTAAACAGTGTCTATCCAATTTCTGGTAATGATACTGATATAACAGACAATGGATGTAGCACCTTAACTGCAGGGCAAAGCTGTGAAGTTATGGTTAGCTACAATCTAAATTCAATTGGTGAACATGAATTTGGTATTAATGTAGATACTGACTTATTGGTAGGCACGGTTACTTCAACGGCTTCTGTTATCGGGGTAAGATCTGTAAATAATAGTGTGAACTCTTATGTCAACGTACCTAACAGTGGTGTCTACAACACGCAAGCTTGGATTACCGAAGGTGATTTTTTGGCCTCACCGTCGATTAGCCACGGTACATCTACAGCGCTTATTGTTGAAGGTATCCCTTCTGGTACGGTTTCGTTTGACCTAAATGCATCGTCTGAAGCAGATTATGACTTTGTTGCGGTTTATATTAATGGCCAACAACGTGATAGTGCCTCTGGTGAGTTTTCTGGCTCGTTGAACCTACCGCTGGTTAGAGATACTAACAATAGTTTTATGATTGAATATGTGAAAGATGGCTCCGTTTCTGGTGGGGACGACAGAGTTACGATTACTAACTTTGCCTATACCGATGAGATAAAAATATCTAAGTCTGAAGGGACACAGAACGCAAAAAGCTCAGGTGGTGGCAATGGTGGTTCACTGGGGTGGCATTGGTTATTAGTTCTTTTTGGTGGTTTGATTGCACGTAAATCGTTTTCACAACTAAGGTTTAAAAGATAACCAGTGAAAATATAACTTGATAACTATGTCCTAACTCGAAAGTTACGCACTACATAAAAAAGCCCAGCTTGAGGATATCAAGCTGGGCTTTATTGATCTTGTTCTAGAGCTTATTTACATCGAGATGTGTAAATAAGGATGCTGATTAAGCGGCAGCTGCGAACTGAGCTAGAAACATCTCTTTACGCTCGTTGAAGCGGTTTACTAGGTCGTCTACAGAAGCTTGGTCGTATGGCTTAAGGCCACTTGCTACCATGCGTTTCACGCCTTTACCGACAACTTCGCCGTCTTCTTTGAAATCAAAGTTCAGTGTCACGATGCCACGCTTGCCTTCAACATCAAAAGTCGCACCTGAGAATTCAACTTCTGGGTGAGATAGGTCTAGGCGAGTAAATTCAACTTCCATGCTCTCGTAAATCACAAGAGGGCGTTGGCAGTTGATCATCATCTGTTGCTCTTCCATAAGAGGAACCATGATGTGTGGGAAGTTCATACCAGAGAACTTAACGTAGTTTGTTACTACGTGTTCGATGAATTCTTGGTCGTGGCTCTTTTCACCTTCACAAGACATATGCAGGTACTCTTTGCCTTTCTCGTCAACCAGTGAGCTTTCTTTCTCACACTTGTTGTCAACGCTAAGCGCGATACCGTTACCCACCATACCTGAAAAATCAAAACGCATTTTTTGGCTGATGCCTTCTTTTTGCAGAAGTACTGCAAACAAAAGATCGCCAGGCACGCAGAAGCGCTTGTTGTCTTCATCGTGAATTGGGTTGAAGTCAGCGGCTACTTTTTTAGCAAAGTGGCTAGCCTGTTCACGAGTGAATTGAAATTGATTGTCTTCAGTAGAAAAGTAAGGTGTCAGAAACATAGTATCGCTATTAGTCATCAAATCTGGGCTGGATTATAGCTAACTAACTTCGTTCTAATGGTCTATCCAGTTAACTTTTCTTATATATCAGTCAATTAGATAAATACGTTAGATGGTATGTGACGATTTTAAGGGAGATATGGCCTTTGGCTCAATGCAACAAGGGCTAATTAATAGCCCTTGTTTATATGATACTTTAATTGGTGTCGACTAAAGTATTTTAAGTACTAGAAACTGCACAAAGTACCTTCTGGCATTAGGTGGTTATGAACGGATAATTTGAGTAACAGGTTAGCTTGCTCAATATCTGGAGCAAAATATCTGTCTTTGTCGTAGAAGCTCACTTTTTCACGCAGAATTTGTTTCGCTTCTTCCACACGAGGGGAAGATAGATTAGGCGCTCGGAAGTCGAGTCCTTGTGCTGCTGCTAAATATTCTACTGCCAATATCCCACGGGTGTTTTCAGCCATGTATCTAAGCCTACGAGCGGCAAAAGTGGCCATTGATACGTGGTCTTCTTGGTTTGCAGAAGTAGGTAGGCTGTCTATTGACGCCGGATGAGCTAAGGTTTTGTTCTCACTTGCTAATGCTGCTGATGTTACTTGAGCAATCATAAAGCCAGAGTTCACGCCGCCGTTGTCGACTAAGAAAGGCGGTAGTTTGCTTAGCGCGCTATCAATTAGTAGAGCCATTCTACGCTCTGACAAGCTACCGATTTCAGCTATCGCTAGTGCAAGGTTATCGGCTGCCATTGCGACAGGTTCTGCGTGGAAGTTACCGCCCGAAATGATGTCGCCATCGTCAGCGAAAACAAGCGGGTTGTCGGATACGGCATTTGCTTCAATGTTTAAGGTTTCTGCTGAATTACGAATCTGCTGCAAACACGCCCCCATCACTTGAGGTTGGCAACGCAGCGAGTAAGGGTCTTGAACCTTTTCACAACAAGTGTGTGATTCACCTATCTCACTCTTTTGATCAAGCATATGGCGGTAAGCAAGTGCTGCATCCATCTGGCCACGATGACCACGAACGCGATGAATACGCGGATCAAACGGACGACGGCTACCCAGCGCGGCTTCAACAGACATCGCGCCACACACGGTTGCAGACGCAAACAAGTCTTCAGCTGCGAACAGACCTTCTAATGCAAAGGCAGTTGATGCCTGAGTACCATTCAACAACGCTAAGCCTTCTTTAGGAGCAAGTGTGATTGGCTCTAAGCCAGCGATTTGCATTGCTTCTAAGCCTGTGATGATTTTGCCGTTGTGACGTGCTTGGCCTTCACCTAGTAGAACTGTACTCATGTGTGCAAGGGGAGCGAGATCTCCAGAAGCGCCAACTGATCCTTTCTGTGGAACACATGGGTAAACTTGCGCGTTCACTAGATCGATAAGAGCATTGATGACTTTAAGTCGGATACCTGAATAGCCACGAGACAAGCTGTTAATCTTGAGCACCATCATCAAACGTACAGTTTCATCAGACATGAATTTGCCAATGCCCGCCGCGTGAGAAAGTACGATACTTTTCTGCAGTACTTCGAGATCTTCAGGCGCGATTTTGGTATTTGCTAACAAGCCAAAACCCGTATTGATGCCATACACAGTGCGATCTTCAGCAATCACTTGCTCGACAACGTGCATGCTCGCTTCAATATCAGGAATCGCTGCTGGATCGAGTGATAAGTTCACAGGGCTACGGCTAATCTTACGAAGTTCAGGTAGGCCAAGAAGTCCTGGTTTAAGTAATAAATTCAACATGTTCTCTCCAGACATTAAAGGCGACGAAGTTCTTCGTTTAGCATAGGTAAATCAAGCTTCTGCTCTTTAGCACACTGCTTGGCAATATCGTAACCCGCATCAGCATGACGCATAACGCCAGTGGCCGGATCATTGTGAAGTACACGAGCAATACGTTGCGATGCATCTTCACTGCCGTCACAACAAATCACCATACCGGAGTGTTGTGAGAAGCCCATGCCAACACCGCCACCGTGGTGCAGAGAAACCCATGTTGCGCCGCCTGCAGTATTTAGCAGAGCGTTCAATAGAGGCCAATCTGATACGGCATCTGATCCATCCATCATGCCTTCTGTTTCGCGATTCGGGCTTGCAACTGAACCTGAATCTAAGTGGTCACGACCGATAACAACTGGTGCTTTTAGTTCGCCATTTTTAACCATTTCATTGAATGCTTGGCCTAAACGTTCACGATCTTTCAAGCCAACCCAACAAATACGAGCAGGTAGGCCTTGGAACTGAATGCGTTCACGCGCCATATCTAGCCAGTTGTGTAGATGCGGATTATCTGGAATCAATTCTTTTACTTTTTGGTCTGTTTTGTAGATGTCTTCAGGGTCGCCAGATAGAGCAGCCCAACGGAATGGACCGACGCCTTCGCAAAATAAAGGTCGTATATATGCAGGAACGAAGCCTGGGAAATCAAATGCGTTTTCCACACCTTCTTCCAGTGCCATTTGGCGAATGTTATTACCGTAATCTACGGTTGCAGCACCACGGTACTGAAGATCTAGCATAGCTTGAACTTGAATCGCCATTGATTGCTTAGCGGCTTTCACTACTTTCGCTTCATCAACTAAACGTTCTTGCGCTGCTTTTTCCATCGTCCAACCTTGCGGCAAGTAGCCGTTCAGTGGATCGTGGGCAGAGGTTTGATCGGTCACTACGTCAGGCGTGATATTACGTTCAACTAACTCTGGGAATACATCAGCAGCGTTGCCTAATAAGCCAACAGAGATTGGCGTGTCTGATTCTTTAATCATTGCCATCGCTTCATCGATGCTGGTGGCTTTTTTGTCTACATAACCAGTACGCAAGCGGTAATCGATTCGTGATTCATCACATTCAACCGCGATCATTGAGAAGCCAGCCATCGTTGCAGCGAGAGGTTGAGCACCACCCATACCGCCAAGACCACCAGTAAGAACCCATTTGCCGTTTGCTTCACCTTGGAAATGCTTCTTCGCGATAGCAACAAACGTTTCATAAGTACCTTGAACGATGCCTTGAGAGCCAATGTAGATCCAGCTGCCTGCTGTCATTTGGCCGTACATCATCAAGCCTTCTTTATCGAGCTCGTTGAAGTGCTCCCAGTTTGCCCAGTGTGGAACAAGGTTAGAATTCGCGATCAGTACGCGAGGTGCGTTTTTATGAGTCGGGAACACGCCCACAGGTTTACCTGATTGAACAAGTAACGTTTGGTCGTCTTCTAAACGCTCTAATACTTCAACAATCTTGTCATAACATTTCCAATCACGCGCAGCGCGACCAATACCACCATATACAACCAGTGCATGTGGGTGTTCTGCCACATCAGGGTCTAGGTTGTTCATCAGCATACGCAGCGGTGCTTCTGTTAACCAAGATTTAGCGCGCAAAGTGGTGCCATGAGGTGCGCGAATGTCGCGAGTCGTGTCGAGACGAGGGTCACTGTTGTGGTGTTCCGTCATTTTGGAATTCCTTCTGTTTCACGTTATATCGTTGTAGTTGTAGTTGTAGTTGTAGTTATCGGTATAGCTGGATTAGTAGCTGGCCATTGCACTGGCTATATCCCAACACAAACGTGCCGCCAACCGAGCCGTTTGGCCATCGATGTCGTAGTCTGGGTTGTATTCTGCAATGTCCGCGATAATGAGTTTTTCACTGTGTTGGAAAATCTGTTCTAGAAAAGGAGCGAGTGCTTCATAGCTCACGCCTCTTGCCGCTGGTGCACTTACGCCCGGTGCAGTCGCAGCGGGGAACACATCAAGATCAATAGTGAGATAGAGGTAATCACACTCAGTGATGAATTTTTGCAACTTAATGAGTTGAGCGACTTGGTTAACTTGGGTCATGTTGCGGTCGTGTTCATACCAAACGCCCAGTTGGTCAGCTTTATTAAACAGCGCTTTGGTATTACTAGCGGCACTCACGCCAAGGCAAGCGTATTGGAATGGCCATTGATGTTTGTGGCAGTAATCGCTGATCTGATTAAAAGGCGTACCTGAACTGGGTTTAACATCTGCAATGTCGCTTTCAAATTCACGAAGATCAAAGTGAGCATCAAAGTTAACGATGCCGATCTTAGGTTTCTGTTCTGGCTGATCTTTATCAAGGCGTTCTGCTTTATGTAGGTTTTCCACTTTATGCAAATGCTCAGCTAGGCCTTGGAAAGAGGCCCAAGCCACTTCGTGACCACCGCCAAGGGTAATCACTTTGTTGGTTGCTAAAGCATTGGCAATCACAGATGCGCACTGTTTTTGACTGACTTCAAGTTGGCCGTCATTGCACTCGATATCACCAAGATCCGCGATGTGTGCGTCATTGTGCCAAGCCATATTAGCCAACGCTTGGCGAATCAGGTTGGGTGCTTGTTTCGCGCCTACACGTCCTTTATTTCTTGCAACGCCTGCATCGCTGGCAAAGCCAACCAAGGCGATAGCACTCTTCATCAGCTGGTCATCCAAATCGCCATTTTTGACTTGGCTGGTGATGTGATGAACACGGGTGCCGAGTGCGCCATCTTCAAGATCATTACGGCCAGTCCACACAAAGTTATGTACGGTTTCTGAGTTCTTTTGAATACCGTTGGACTTAGATTGAGTCATGGCACACCTCGCCATTAACAATGCGTTTATGCAGATGAGGAACACCGACTTGATAGCTTAGATCGGCAGGGTGATCGATATTCCAGATAGCCAAATCAGCGGCATAACCAATTTCAATTTTGCCTTTGGTTTGTGACTCGCCAATGGCAGCGGCGGCGTTACAAGTTACACCGCGCAGTGCTTCTTCAGGCGTCGTGCCAAACAGGGTGCAGCTCATGTTCATCATCAGCGTTAAATCAGCAAAGGGAGAGGTGCCGGGGTTTAGGTCGGTTGCGATCGCCATTGGAATGTTGTGTTCACGAAGTAGGGCAACGGGCGGTTGTTGAGTCTCTTTTAAGAAATAGAAAGCTCCGGGTAGCAAGGTAGCAACTGTGCCTGATTCAGCCAGTGCCTTTATACCCACTTCATCTAAGTACTCAACATGGTCAACAGAGAGGGCATCGTATTTCGCTGCAAGTGCGCTGCCGCCCATATTAGAGAGCTGTTCTGTGTGGCCTTTAATCGCGAGCCCATGTTTTTTGGCTGCTGCAAATACATGTTCGGTTTGTTCTAGGTTGAAGCCGATAGATTCACAGAACACGTCAACTGCATCGGCGAGCCCTTGCTCTGCGGCTTTAGGAATGATCTCTTGGCAAACCAGATCAATATAGCTGTCCGGTTTCTCTTTATATTCTGGTGGAATAGCATGGGCAGCAAGGAGGGTGGTCGTGATCTTAATACGGCGATGATTCTCTAACGCTTTGGCTGCACGCAGCATCTTGAGCTCATCTTCAAGTGTTAAACCATAACCAGATTTTACTTCGATGCTGGTTACGCCACTTCTTAGCAGACCATCAAGTCTCGACAAGGCCATTTCAACCAGTTCGGATTCTTGCGCTGCGCGTGTTGCAGTGACTGTCGCTAGAATGCCACCGCCTTGCTTGGCGATGTCGGTGTAAGACACACCATTCAAACGCTGCTCAAACTCGTTGGCGCGATTACCCGCAAATACGAGATGAGTATGGCAATCAATTAACCCAGGTGTTACTAGCTTGTTTTTGCAGTCATAGGTGACGTAATCCAAAGAACCATCAACACTTACTTGTTCTAATTCAGAAGCAAGTGCGCTTTGGTTTGAACAAGATATGGACACGATCTTACCGTCTTCGATAACGATATCTTGAGGGGAAGAAGGCTGATAACCATCGGCTCCCGAACTCATGGAGACCACTCGTGCGTTTTTGAGGATCAAATTCATAATCACCTAGATCTTTGCTAAATATTAAATGTATATACAAATAAATAGGCTAAACGCTGACCCGAATCAAGTTGATGTTGCAAAAATGTGATCGGCGATCAGGATGATGTTCTTTAATCTAGAAGTATCTTGGAGCTTAATTTGTACTTAGAGCCAGGATGGTAGAGCAATGCAAAGCTGATTAGGCGCTCTTTGCTCCATGTTCTTCTATTCAAAAGAAGGCAAGGCTCTGATTCAGATAGCTTAAGTGACGTTCTGATTTGTAAGTCTGGAATAATGGCTTCAACTGTGTGCTCGATAGCACTTAACGGGCAGCTTTTTGAAAGGTATTCATTGGGTGTCGAGGTTGAAAAGTCTTGCTCTAGATATTTTGGAGCGGCTTGAGAGTTCACCCAGCGCGCTTCCAATTGAATCGGTGTGTTGTCAGCAAAGTGAATGATTTCACTATAGAATACTTCGGCATTGATCATCACACCTAGCCGTGTGGCGGTGCTTTCATCAGCCTTGATGCTCTTGTGCTTGATAACTTGACTAGCATACGTTTGGCCTCGATCTTTGATCTCTTGCGCGATGTTGTTGATATCAAGTAGGGGAGACTGCGCTTTTTCATCTGGTTCACAAACAAAAGTACCTAGCCTTGGTTTCCTAATGAGCTTGCCTTCAGACACCAGATCTCGAATGGCTTTATTGACCGTCATTCGACTCACATTGAACTGCTCTGTGAGTTCGAGTTCTGTGGTTATCTGGTAACCCACTGGCCAGTGACCACTGGTGATATTGTCGTCTATGAACTGTTTTATCTGAAGGTAGAGCGGCGCTTTCGACATAATGAAACCTTATTTGACTATACAAATAGAGTAACGGAATTTTTCACGATTTCAACATTTCCTCGGGCAATGTGACGTTATTCAACATAGATGGGGCAAATTGCTTGATTCTGTGAGGTAAGTGTCGCAAATTGTCACGCAATAACTATTCGTAAATCAGATAATTAGAAAGGGAAATAATATGTTTAAGAAATTAAAGGCCTCGTTGGGCATCGGTGCAGCAAAAGTTGATACCGTCTTAGATAATATTGAAGTTTTCCAAGGTGGAGAGTTGTCTGGCAATGTTCACATTGTTGGCGGCGACGTTGAGCAACAAATTGACCTGATCAACTTAGTTCTCAACACAGAAGTAAAAGTAGAAACGGAAGACAGCACCAGCTACGAAACCTTTTCATTGGGTCGTATTCAAGCCGTAGAACCTTTCGTTATCCAACCGGGCGAAACCAAACTGGTTCCATTCCGTCTTAAGTTAAATGACGAAACGCCAGTCACCGCCTTGAACGCACAAATGAACCAATGCCATGTGTGGGTAGAAACTAACCTCGATATTGGCTTCGCGATTGACCCTAAAGACCGTGACTTTATCTCGGTACACCCACTGCCAACTGTCGCTAAAATTATCCAAGGTGTGGAAGCATCGGGAATGGCAATGGTGAAAGCAGACGTAGAGAAGGGCTTCTTGAAAGGCAACAGCTTTGCTTCTCGTTCGGGTTGTTACCAAGAGATTGAATTTCGTAGCGGCGGTTTCATGAATAACAAAGAGATCGAGCTGTCATTCATCGTTGAAGGCTCAATGGTTCACTGCCTCGCAGAAATCGATCGCTCAATGAGCTTCCGTGGCGATCAATACATCTCATTCAGCTTGCCTGCAAACGCGGCTGACTCAGATATCCGCAACGCTGTATCAAGAATCATGAGTGCGTAGTTCCCTTTCTGTTAATAGTCGCTTTTTCTATTAATAGAGACAACATAGACTCTCTAAGCCGAACTTATCCGTTCGGCTTTTTTTGATTTTACTTTGTCGACCTGAAACGTGTTTACCACTGATGACGATAGGCCAATTGGAAGGCAACATCGGTTGAGTTGTCCATGTTGAAGATGTTCTCGATAATGGATATCTCGATAGCTGAACGTTGCATGAGATAACGATAGCCAAGCATCATTTCATTCGCGGCTTCTGAAAACTCTGTGTCGCCATCTTCTGCACCTTCATACCATCGATACTCTAGGTGTAATTCATGGTTTTCAAATAACGTAAGCTGATAGCCTCCCATCCATGACCATGTCGTTTTCTTATGTGAAAAGCTATTTTCCACCTCTCGACTGGACTGATTCGCCACCCCCAAGCTTGTATAGAAGGTATTGATGCCTAGCTGGTATGCATAGTTGAATTGAGCGCTTTGCTCGTTGCTGCTTCCTACGAAGGCGCCGTGGCTGACATTGTTGTGATATAGAGATACGCCAAAAGACAAGCCGTGGTTTTCTATATTTATGATCTGATATTGAGTGTAGAGCGTGAAAGCGCTGGTCAGTGTGTCGCCAGAGAAGTCGCTAATATTGACTTCATGGTCTGGTGCATAGATATCGAATTGGTGTCTGTCTTTACGTTCCCTTCCTGCTTGGTCGATACCAAATAGGTCGTGGTAATTGATGATGACTTTATCGAGGTGATTATTTGCGGCGTATAACCAGCGGTAATTGAGCTCGACTTGCCATGCTTTAGTTAATTGCCATCGTAGTCCTGTCTGAAGTTGGTTCTGATAATAGTCTAAATGATAGTCGTGAGAGTTAGCCCAGATACTCGCGGCGGTGAAAGCAGCAAACACTTCAACCTTATTCTCTTCGAGTGGAAAGCCAGAGCGGAGCGTTGGAGTAAGACGAACTGACTGTAATGGTGCTTGGGTATAACTGATTAGCGGGCCGTAATCTTTGTTGGCCCATGCGTTTGGCGCAGAAAACATGGCGGCTATTACTAGCGGTAAAGGTCGTATGAGCGATATACAAGTAGCCTGTTTTCTCATATGCACCTCACCCGCATTCCGTTACTTCTATATAGCTTAGTTCTAAATATCGAATTCGTGGGGTCTAAGTCGGAATAGATAAGGTGTAATAAATAAGACGAAACAACAAATTAGGGTAGCTCGATTTTAAAGGTGGCTTGAAGGAGAGGCGAAGCCGCTGGTTGGCACGATGAGATCTTATGTATTGGGCCTATGGGAGTGTCGAGAGGCTCTCTCTGTCATTGTCATTTCATATAATTTCGTTACAATGTTTGGCTACTCACAAACGGGGCATCTGTATTTGCTTCTATGTGGGTATATTATTATGCATATATCTCCGATCAACATACTCGTTGATTGAAAAACATATATTAAACATTTTCATGTGTTGCTTGGTGTGCAACACCACTGTAAAGGACAAATAATGCCAATTATTACTCTTCCTGACGGTAGTCAGCGTCAATTTGACAACCCTGTATCAACTCTAGATGTTGCCCTATCAATCGGTCCTGGTCTTGCGAAAGCAACCATTGCTGGTCGTGTAGACGGCGAGCGAGTTGATGCTTGTGATCTTATCGAAAACGATGCAAGCCTAGAAATCATCACTGCTAAAGATGAAGTTGATGGCCTTGAGATCGTTCGTCACTCTTGTGCTCACCTTTTAGGCCACGCGGTTAAGCAGCTTTTTCCAGAAGCGAAAATGGCGATCGGTCCTACCATCGATAACGGTTTCTACTACGATATCGACCTTGAGCACTCTCTAACGCAAGAAGATCTAGAAAAGATTGAAAAGCGTATGAAAGAGCTAGCGAAGACCAAGTATCAGGTTGTTAAGAAGAAAGTTAGCTGGCAGGAAGCGCGTGACGCATTCGAAGCTCGCGGCGAGACTTACAAGATTGAAATCTTGGACGAGAATGTTTCTAAAGACGATCGTCCAGGTCTGTACCATCACGAAGAATACATCGATATGTGTCGTGGCCCACACGTGCCTAACATGAGCTTCTGTCAGCACTTCACTCTACTTAACGTAGCGGGTGCATATTGGCGTGGTAACAGTGACAACAAGATGCTTCAACGTATCTACGGTACTGCATTCCACGACAAGAAGGCGCTTAAAGCTCACCTTGTACGCCTAGAAGAAGCGGCTAAACGTGACCACCGTAAAATCGGTAAAGCGCTTGACCTATTCCACATGCAGCAAGAAGCACCAGGCATGGTGTTCTGGCACCACAACGGTTGGACTATCTTCCGTGAGCTAGAAGTATTTATTCGTCAGAAACTGACTGAGTACGATTACCAAGAAGTTAAAGGCCCATTAATGATGGACCGTGTTCTTTGGGAACGCTCTGGCCACTGGGATAAGTACGCTGAAGCGATGTTCACTACTTCTTCAGAGAACCGTGAATACGCTATTAAGCCAATGAACTGTCCTGGTCACGTTCAAATCTTCAACCAAGGTTTGAAATCTTACCGTGATCTACCGCTACGTATGGCTGAGTTCGGCTCATGTCACCGTAACGAGCCGTCTGGCGCACTTCATGGCATTATGCGTGTTCGTGGCTTCACTCAAGATGATGCTCACGTATTCTGTACTGAAGACCAAGTTCAACAAGAAGTGAAAGCTTGTATTGAAATGGTTTACGATACTTACACAACTTTCGGCTTCGAAAGCATTGTTGTTAAGCTATCTACTCGTCCAGAGCAGCGTGTAGGTTCAGACGAAATGTGGGACCGTGCAGAGGCTGACCTTAAGCAAGCGCTAGAGGCAATGGACATTGCATACGAGATTCAAGAAGGCGAGGGTGCGTTCTACGGACCTAAGATTGAATTTACTTTGCATGATTGTTTGGACCGCGCTTGGCAATGTGGTACAGTGCAGCTCGATTTTGCATTACCAGAACGTTTAGGTGCTACTTACGTAGGTGAAGATAACGAGCGTCACACGCCAGTTATGATCCACCGCGCGATTTTAGGTTCACTAGAACGCTTCATCGGTATTCTTATTGAAGAATACGCTGGCTTCTTCCCAACGTGGTTGGCGCCAGAACAAGCAGTTGTAATGGGTATTACAGACAAACAGTCTGAATATGTACAAGAAATTACGAAAAAACTGCAAAAAAGTGGATTTAGAGTCAAAGCAGACTTGAGAAATGAGAAGATTGGCTTTAAAATCCGCGAACATACTTTGAAACGTGTACCGTTCATGCTTGTGTGTGGTGACCAAGAAATGGAAGCCGGCGAAATTGCAGTACGTACACGTAAAGGTAAGGACCTTGGTAAATTTAAAGTGGATGACTTTATTTCATACATCCAAGCCGAGGTTTCAAGCCGTAAGCTCAATCTGGAGGAATAGCTATTAAAGGCGGAAGACGTGGCCAACAACCGGCCAAACAAAACCAGCACCGTTTAAACGGTGACATTCGTGGCGTTCGTGAAGTGCGTCTAACTGGCGCAGACGGCGAAGCTGTTGGTGTAGTTTCAATCGCTGAAGCGATGGAAGCTGCAAATGAAGCTGGTATGGATCTTGTAGAGATCAGCCCTAACGCCGAGCCGCCAGTTTGTCGTGTGATGGACTACGGTAAGTTCCTCTTCGAGAAGAGCAAAGCTGCGAAAGAGCAGAAGAAAAAGCAAAAGCAGGTTCAGATCAAGGAAATTAAATTCCGACCTGGAACTGATATTGGAGACTATCAGGTAAAACTACGCAACCTGACTGGTTTCCTTGAAGACGGCAACAAAGTGAAGGTAACAATTCGCTTCCGTGGCCGCGAAATGGCTCACCAAGAAATCGGTGTTGACGTTCTTAATCGTTTGAAAGTAGATACTGAAGAATTTGCAGTTGTCGAATCTTTCCCAACGAGAATTGAAGGTCGCCAGATGATTATGGTGTTGGCCCCTAAAAAGAAGTAATTAACGGCTTTGCAAGTAATTAAACCCTGCAGCCTCAGGTTGCGGGGTTTTATTCGCCCTAATTACTATGTTATTAACAACTCAACAATGCGGAGTTATTCATCATGCCTAAGATGAAAACCAACAAAGGTGCTGCTAAGCGTTTCCAGAAAACTGCTGGTGGTATTAAGTTTAAGCACGCTGGTAAACGTCACATCCTGACTAAGCGTACTACTAAGAACAAGCGTCAGCTTCGTCCGAACTCGATCCTTCCTAAATGTGAAGTTGCTCAAGTTCTACGTATGATGCCATACGCTTAATTCTTTTTAGTTTATAAATTCGTTTAGTTTAGGAGAAGCATAATGCCTCGCGTAAAACGTGGTGTACAAGCTCGTGCACGTCATAAGAAAGTTCTAAAACAAGCTAAAGGTTACTACGGAGCACGTTCACGTGTTTACCGCGTAGCTTTCCAAGCAGTTACCAAAGCTGGTCAATACGCTTACCGTGACCGTCGCAACAAGAAACGTCAATTCCGTCAACTTTGGATTGCACGTATCAACGCGGCATCTCGTCAAAATGGTCTATCTTACAGCCGTTTCATCAATGGCCTTAAGAAAGCATCTATCGAGATCGACCGTAAGATTCTTGCTGACATCGCAGTATTCGACAAAGCAGCATTTGCTGTTCTAGTTGAAAAAGCGAAAGCATCTCTATAATTTAGAGTTAGCTTAAAGGTTTAAGAAAAGGAGAACTTCGGTTCTCCTTTTTTATTGCTTCTAATTTGACTTTTAAAGACTCTCAACTCGTTCCTTCGTCAGTCTTGGGAATGACGAGATGAACTTCCGCATCTAATTTTTATTCGCTTGAACAGGCATTCTGGTATATAAACATCTACCTATTCTTTAATGTTAAGCGACCGAATAAATGAGCGCACCTACCACTATGACGTTCTTCGAACGTTTTGAAGCCGATATCCTTTCTGGCAAGAAGACAATTACTATTCGCGATGAATCTGAGCGCGACTACCAACCAGGTAGCGTTGTGGAAGTATCAACGCTAGAGCAGGGACGTGTATTCTGTAATCTTAAGATTGTTAGCGTTGAACCAATTCTGTTTGATGACTTAGGTGAGTTCCATGCTCAGCAAGAGAATATGACGCTGCAAGTACTGAAAGATGTGATTCAAGATATCTACCCAGGCATTTCTCAGCTGTACGTAGTCTCTTACGAGTTGGTAGCTTAAGCCTTGTTGGATTGGATTGACTAGCTAGGGATGGCGATTGATGAGTAATAACCAGCAGACACTGCTTCAGCTTTACTGTCGCGAACAACAAGACCAGACGTTACTGGCTAAGCATGACTTAGATAGTGATTTGAGCGAGAGTGCCGATTATTTAAAGTGGTGCGAGAGCAAAAGAAACTTTGTTGAAGAAGATGTCTTAGGGCAGACTTGGGTAAAAAGTTGTCCAGCAGGGTACATTACTGAGGTGCACTTTCATTTTGATGGTAGTTTAACGGAATATCGTTTGTTTGACCGATTTGAAACCCAAGGTCATTGGCAGTTAAGAGACGGTTTGTTACACGTCGAGATTCTGAAGGGTGAGAACCACTACCAGTTTGCTGTTGTGGCTCGCGCTGACCTTAATATCCACTCTACGGTTGAGTATAAGAACGGTGAGTTGCATTCTTACTTGAAGCTGGTTCAAGTTGAACGCTAAACGTTTAGCGATGATTCGTTTTATGAACATATGAAAAAGCCAACAGTGATGTTGGCTTTGTTGTTTTCAATTCGACTGAGTAGTTTAAGTTATTAAGTTATTAAGTTATTAAGTTATTAAGTTATTAAGTTATTAAGCTTCGAAGTTCGCCAATCGAGTATAAAGCTCGTTGCCTTGACCTTGTTTTGCACATACCGTCAATAGGTCTTCAATAAAGTACTTCAGTGCACGCGCTTCAATTCGACGAATGCCTTGTTGCTGCTCTTCAGTCAGATAACCGTAGATAGTTGCCGCTCCGAAGTCACCAAAGATCATCTGACCTTGCTCGTTAACTAAAGTGTTGTGTGCGTATAGATCACCATGACAAACTTTATTGGTATGAAGGTGTTCAAACACATCAATCATCTGTTCTGTAATACTATTGATCTGAGCAATTGAAAGCTCGAAGCCTTCGTTGAACGTATCGCGAGTGCAGCTTTCAAGAGTAGGCGGCAAACCTAGGTTGTAGTAGTTGCTCGGGATAAGCTCCATCACCAATGCTAGGTAGTTCTCTTCATCAACTTGAGCGATAGACTTCACTAGATTGCTATGATGACCAGCTTGAAGGCACGCTTCGAGTTCATCGTGTGGGTAACCGTCGCTTGTTACTTCGCCTTTGAATACTTTAACCGCCACTTCTTGTGGGAAATCAAAGTCATCGTTTAACCAGTTAGCATGAGAAATCACCCCAGACGCGCCTTGGCCGAGCACTTGATTGAGTGAGTAGCATTGCGAACTCACGGCAGGCACGCTATCTAAGCAGCTTGGGTGCTTGCAAAACGGGTTACCCGCAAAGGCTAACCAAGCCAGTTTGGGTAGCTTGATAAGGAACTCTGGGAATTCAGTCAGTTGGTTTGCAGACAGGCGAACCAGTTCAAGGTTCGATAGCTTTTCCATACTCTCAGGTAAAGCACGAAGTTGGTTGCCTGCGAGTGCCAGTTTTTGCAGTCGTGGTCTTTCACCCAGCGAGTTCGGCAGAACTTCGATTGCATTATCCGTCAGGATCAACCAGCGTAATTGAGCGGGTAGAGACTCTTCACTCACTGTTTTGATTTGGTTGGTCTTAAAGCCAACCATTTCCAGCTCAGGAAGCGAACCGAGAACATCAGGAAGGTGCGTAAATAGGTTATTCGACGCAAAGATAATACGCAGGTTAGTCAGCTGTGTTAACTCTTGTGGAAGCTCCGATAACTGATTCCCTGAAAGATCCAGAATCTCTAGTGAATCTGCAAGCTCAATGATTTCTAAAGGAAACTCGGTGAGGCCTTCTGACAGTTGTAAGCGCTTAATACCGTTTAGTTGCCCTGATTTTAATTGTTCTAGAGTATGCAAACCTTAGCCTTATGAATAGATGTTCGAGGCGCGTAGTTTACTTGTCTCAATCAAGAAAGGCGAGCACCGGAACGATGCTCGCTTAACTAAACTAAGTGAACGAATTTACGAAGGTTAAAGTCGTATATGGTTTTGGCTGACACCGACCTCCTCAACAAAGTCGCTGTCATGACTCACCAAGATAAATGCGCCTTGGTATTCACGTAAAGCGGACGCCAATATTTGCTTTGAGTCGATGTCTAGGTGGTTGTCCGGTTCATCGAGTAATAGAAGCGGGGAGTCTTGCTTGTGGCTAACGATCAACATCGCCAGCTTCATTTTTTCACCACCACTTAAATGTGCCACTTTTCGGTATACGGAGTCTCGCCTAAACCCGATGCCAGCTAACAAGGTGCGTGCGTCACTTTCTGTCATGCCGCAGCTATGTGTCACCAGGCAATCGAACATGGTATCGTTGGTGTCCAGCAGTCCAAAGTGTTGATCCAAGTATACTGTGGTTCCTAAGCGTTTAATGTAGCCTGTATAGTTCGAGTGTTGCCCATGAATGGCCTTTAACAGCGTCGACTTTCCACACCCATTAGCACCGGTTAAAGAAGAGCGTTCCCCTTGCGATAGAGAGAAACTGATTGGTGCACCAGAGCCGTAAACAAGGCGGCAGTTTTCAACGGTTAACAAAGAACTCTTTTTACTGATATTGCTCTGCTGCAGATACAAAGTTTGCGGTTTTAACCGCTCCTTCTGCCCTTTAAGCGACTGAAGTTTATGTTGGTTTTGGTCAATGAGGTTCCTTTGGTTTGTCGCCAGTGCGGCTTGGCTTTGACCTGCTTTATCTTTCATTGCATCCAATAATATCTTGGATTGACTACCTGACTTTCTTAGTCGGTTACCCTGAGACTCACGTTGTTGTGCTTTTTCCTTGTTAGTCTGAGCTTGGCGCTCGAGTCGCTTTTTCTCCGATTGATGATGCGCGATCTGCTTGTCTAGCGCTTCGCTTTGGCTAGAAATTTGTTTGTAGTAATCGTCGTAATTTCCTTTATAGAAACGTAGGCCCAAGCTGCTTAAGTGGTAGATCCCCTCCATATGTTTTAATAAGCTTCGATCATGGCTAACAATAAGTACTTTGCCTGCAAACAACTGGCATTGTTCGAGTACCCAGTTGCGACCGTCACTGTCCAAGTGGTTTGAAGGCTCATCGAGAATTAGTATCTCGTGGTTTGATGTAAACATCCGATGAAGCTGTAAAAGGGCGAGTTGCCCACCGCTCAATGTATGGCAAGGCGTGGTCAACCCATTGGTTATTTTCAATGTGGCTAAAAGTTGCTTCGTGTTCGCTTGTAAATCCCAGTCCTCACCAACGATATTGAAGTGCTGAAGTTCGCAGCTGCCTTGTTCTATGGCGTGTAATGCGTCTAACTTTTCGGTGATCTCCAAGAAGTCAGCAATGCTGGTTGCGCTATCCAATAGCTTTGAAGGTAACTGGGAGTAAAAACCGATCGAGCCTTGTCTGGAAACACTGCCTGATGTGGGTTGTGTTTGCCCGACCAGTAACGAAAGCAGTAGTGACTTCCCAGCTCCATTTCTTCCGACTAAGCCTGTCAGGCGACTACTCAAACTAAAGGTGATGTCTTTGAATAACCACTCACCAGTATCGAGCTGGAATGAGAGATTGTTGGCTAATATAGTAGGCATAAAAATACCTCCCTTTACGTGTAAACGAGTAAAAGGGGTGAGGCGCTTTTCTACATAGATTCCTACGTGGGGTTCTATGTCTAGATCGCCAAAGACGTTACTTAAGTAGGATGACAGCAAAAGATAGAGATTATCTTGCTGAAATGCTTTCTTTATTCAAGTTGATGATCTTAAAGAGGTTGGTCTTAAATCGACTGCTCTTCAATAGCTTGATTTTTCAAGAAATAGATGACGAAGTAACGCCCACTAACCCCTAGTGTCCAAATGATTTTTATAAAAATAAATCGGATGTCAGGATGTTAGTACTTCATTATGGCGTTATTCTCTTTTGAAATGATGGTGGGATGTTACTGAAAGAAGGTGTTGAAAGTCAATATGATGAAGTGACTAAAATGTATCCAAATAATTAAAGCGCCAGTGAGGCGCTTTAATTACTTGATAGCGGAGAATCTAGAGAGCAGAAGGTCTATTGTATTTGCCCACCAATGGCTCGCCAACACATATCAAAGCTATCGTTGATGTACTTCGATGTTTTCTCTGGCGGAGATTCGCTCTGCTCAATGAGCCAGTTTGCACAAATCAAAAAGTGGCTATGGATGAAGTGCCTAACAAGATCAATGTTTAATGACATCAATTCACCGTCTTCTTGTCCTTTCAAAATGATCTCGTCTAACGATGCGAACATCTGTGAAACAATGACTTCTCGAGTTTGAGTCGTTGGGTCGAAATGAACATTGGTGAAGAACTTCATCGCAACTGGATTCTCTAGTGCCCATTCAATCCCTGTTATCCACATGAACTTAAAGGCTTGGTAGCGATCTTGTTCTGCTATACCTGTGTGTGGTTGAAGGGTCGAGAACAGTTCTAGCTTCAAATCGCGAAACAATTCGTCTATCAATAGAGATTTGTTTTCGAAGTGGTGAAACAGCGTTGCTTTCGCTACACCGGCTGTTTTCGCTATTTGTCCGGTAGATGTGCCCTCTAACCCTTGTTGAGAGAAGAGAAGGAGCGCTGCATCTAAGATTTTTTGTCTTTTCGTAATCATCTATTAAGTACTTTGAACAGAAGCTTTTTAATTGGGTTGTTGTAAGGAGGGTGCATTAACTTGGTGAAGTTAATTTTTCCTCTACTTAGAACGGTTTTGGCATGGCTAAAGGTCTTGAAGCCTTCAATGCCGTGGTAGTGTCCCATGCCTGAAGGGCCAATGCCACCGAACGGCGCATCTTCTGCAGCCACGTGTACTAGAGAGTCGTTAATACAAACACCGCCAGAATGCGTGTTCGATAAGAACTGATCTTGGATCTGTTTATCATGACTCATCAGGTACAGAGCAAGTGGACGTTCTCTGGTTGTGATGTAGTTAATCGCTTCTTCAATAGAATCATAAGGCACGATAGGCAGAACAGGGCCAAACAACTCTTCTTGCATTGCGATCATATCTTCGTTCACTTCTGTTAGAAGGTGTGGCGTCATTCTGTGGTTCACATCGTCCTGTGCTTGCTCGGTTACCGTGTGAATAACCGCGCCTTTAGATTGAGCATCTGCAATTACACCCTTCAAACGATTGTATTGGCGCATATCGATCACTGAGGTTAAATCTTTGCTCTCGATACCGTCTTTATATAGCTTGTGGAAGTAACGCTTATAAGCCGTAATGAATGCATCGACTTTTTCTCGTGGTAATAGGATGTAATCGGGAGCTACACAAATCTGACCTGCGTTTAAGCTTTTTGCAAACAGGATGCGTTCAACAGCGTCAGCCACATCAAAGTCAGGGGCGATAATCGTTGGAGACTTGCCGCCTAATTCCAAAGTGACAGGCGTTAAGTTGTCGGCTGCCGCTCTCATTACGTGCTTACCCACAGAGGTCGAGCCGGTAAATAGGATATGGTCAAACGGCAGTTGGCTAAATTTAGCAGAAACGTCAGCTTCGCCTTCGATAATTGCGACCTGATCTTCATTAAAGCCTTCAGCCAGCATGGCTTTTAAAACACGGTTGGTCGCAGGAGTAAACTCAGACATCTTGAGCATCGCAGTGTTACCCGCCGCTAATGCCGTGATCAGAGGCCCTAAAGAGAGCATGACAGGAAAGTTCCAAGGCACAATGATACCGATAACGCCAACAGGTTGATAATGAACAGTTATCTTAGCCGGTGTTAGCATCAAACCTGCTTTGCGGCGCGATGGCTTTAACCATTTCTTAAGATTCTTATCACTGTAATTAATTTGGTGAAGAGAAGGGGTAATATCAGCGATCAAGCTATCGTGTTTTGCGCGATGACCATAATCTTCAGACACTGCGTTAATCAATTGCTCTTGGTTGCGTATTAGTAATGCTTTTAAGGTGGAGAGATTTTTTCTTCTCTGCTCAAGCGTAGGATTAACATTATTGCGGTAGTGATCTTTTTGTCGGTTGAAGATCTGATCCATGTCGTTAATGCTCGACGGGTTTGGTTCAAAGTCTAGATTATGGCTCATAGTATCTCCTAAATTCGAAAGCTGACCGATTGGTTGGTCAGTTAAATCTACGCGAAGATTTCGACGTTTACAAGAGATGAACGGAAAAAGCTCAATATTTGAGCGGTCACAACGTTGAAGCGAGCGGTTTTTAGTTGGAAAAACGAGGTACTAATGGGTACAGAATCATAGGGTATATGCAGTGTTGGTGATAATGGGAGCTCTGACTGAGAAGTGCTGATATTTGTCATGACCTTGACTTAACCTCACTTATTTTTCGAAAAACTTGATGTATAACTAGCATTTTTTGCACCTAAATTTTTGTGGGAAAGTGCTTGAGTTGTGATGCATTTCAGCCTGTTTTCTAGCCTAAAACCTTGTAATTCCTTACCTGTCACTTTAAGTCGGATCGTCGATAAAAAAATGTAATCGTAACCACAAATATCAATGGTTGGACTCACTCTTAATAATATCGGTTAATGCAGCCAACAAATCGTTTTTGAGCGTTTTTTGTTGGGTTATACCTCGCTATTCCAAAGAGGTATCTTCTGTCGATGGCCCTATAGTGTGAGGTCTCTAGAATTGGAAAATTCGGTTAATTTGGAACGCATCCGTGCTGAGTATAATGTAAAGCACTGGAGCCAAGGTTTTTATGGAATTGATGATAACGGCGAGGTGTATGTTTCACCGAGCGAAACCGATCATCAAGTTCCGCTTAGTCAGATCGTAAAACAGTTAGAGCAGCGAAATATTGGTTTGCCTGCTCTTGTGCGTTTTCCTCAAATAGTGCATCAACGTGTGCACAATATCTGTAACGCATTTAACCAAGCGATCGACGAATATCAGTACGACAACCGTTACCTGCTTGTTTACCCGATTAAAGTGAACCAGCAGAAAGAAGTGGTTGATGAGATCTTAGCGAGCCAAGCTCAATTAGAGCAGAAGCAATTGGGCCTAGAAGCGGGTAGCAAGCCTGAACTATTAGCGGTATTGGCGCTGGCTCAAAAAGCGAGCTCGGTGATTGTGTGTAATGGTTACAAAGACAGAGAATACATCCGTCTTGCGCTGATTGGCGAAAAGCTAGGTCATAAAGTATTTATCGTTCTAGAGAAGCTATCAGAACTTGATCTTGTTCTTTCTGAAGCGAAAGCGCTTGGGGTGAAACCTCGTTTAGGTTTGCGTATTCGTCTTGCTTCTCAAGGTGCAGGTAAATGGCAAGCAAGTGGTGGCGAAAAGTCGAAGTTTGGATTGTCTGCATCACAAGTATTGACCGTTATTAAACGTTTAAAAGCAGAAGACCAACTCGATGTTCTCGAGTTAGTGCATTTCCATCTTGGCTCACAAATGGCCAATATTCGTGATGTGCGAAATGGCGTGAGTGAAGCGGCGCGTTTCTATTGTGAACTGCGCGATATCGGGGCTCAATTGAAGTACCTCGATGTGGGTGGCGGTTTGGCGGTTGATTACGACGGCACACGCAGCCAGTCTTCAAACTCAATGAACTACGGCTTGCTTGAGTACGCTCGAAACATTGTGATGACAGTCGGGGACATTTGTAAGCTCTACAATCAGCCACAACCTGTGATTATTTCGGAATCTGGTCGTTCGTTGACTGCGCATCACGCTGTGCTTGTGACTAATGTGATCGGTACAGAAAGCTATTTTCCGGAAGATATGGCGGCTCCAGAAGCTGACGCACCAATGTTGCTACACAACATGTGGAAGAATTTCTTAGAACTAGATGCAGGCAACGATGACCGAGCGTTGATCGAGATCTATAACGACACTCAGAGTGATATCGCAGAAGCGCACAACCAGTTTGCAACAGGCATGCTGAATCTTCAGCACCGTGCTTGGGCAGAGCAGATGTCTTTGCGTATTAACTACGAACTTAGCTCTCGTATGAGCACTAAGAACCGTTACCACCGTCCTATTTTGGATGAGCTGAGCGAGCGTTTAGCCGACAAGTTCTTTGTTAACTTCTCGTTGTTCCAATCGTTGCCAGATGCTTGGGGTATCGATCAGGTATTCCCTGTGTTGCCTCTAAGTGGTTTGGATAATGCGGACGAGCGACGCGCTGTTGTATTGGATATCACCTGTGATTCTGACGGTACGATTGATCAGTACGTTGACGGTCAAGGTATTGAAACGACTCTGCCAGTTCCTGCATGGAACCCAGATGAACCATACCTGATGGGCTTTTTCTTAGTAGGCGCATACCAAGAGATCTTGGGTGATATGCATAACCTATTTGGTGATACCCACAGTGTCGTGGTGAATGTTGATGAAAGTGGTCAAGCGAATATCGACTACATCAATGAAGGCGATACGGTTGAAGACATGATGCGTTATGTTCACATCGATACGGATCTGATTCGTCAGAACTACAAAGATTTGGTCACGGCGAAAGTACCAGATCAAGAGCAACAAAGCGTACTTGAAGAGTTAGAGCAAGGCTTGATGGGTTATACCTATCTTGAGGATTTTTAATGAACGATCTATTTACTAAACCAGATTACTCGCTGTACTCCAATGCAATGACGTTTATGCGTCGTCCATTGGTGCAAAATCCAATCGACAATGATGCTGATGTGGTTGTGCTGGGCGCGCCGTTAGATATGGCTACGTCGGGTCGACCGGGGGCTCGTATGGGGCCTGATGCGATTCGTCGTGCGTCGGTGAACTTGGCGTGGGAAGGCAAAAAATTCCCTTGGGACTTCAATGTATTTGAACATACTTCAGTGATTGATGCTGGCGACCTTGTGTTTGATTGTGGTGATGCAGAAGACCTAACTCAACGTTTGGAAGCGGCGGCTGATGCGATTCTAAACAGTGGTAAAACTCTGTTAGGTTTAGGTGGCGATCACTTCATTACACTGCCTTTACTTAGAGCATACGGCAAGAAGTACGGTGAGATGGCTTTGATTCACTTCGACGCGCACACTGACACTTACAGTCAGGGCAGTCGTTACGATCACGGCACTATGTTCTACCATGCGCCAAATGAAGGTTTAATTTCGCCTGAACATTCAGTGCAAATTGGTATTCGTACAGAGTACAAGCAGGAAGGCCACGGCTTTAACGTTATTAACGCGATGCAAGCGAACGACATGAGCGTGGACGAGATCATTGCTCAAGTGAAAGGCATTGTCGGTGATAAGCCAGTTTACCTAACGTTTGATATCGATTGTCTGGATCCTGCTTTTGCCCCAGGTACAGGTACTCCGGTATGCGGCGGTTTGAATTCAGATAAAGTTTTGAAAATCATCCGAGGCCTGCAAGGCATCAATATGGTTGGTATGGACGTTGTAGAAGTTTCTCCAGCGTATGACCAAAGCGAGATTACAGCATTAGCTGGTGCGACGATTGCTCTCGAGCTGCTTTACGTTTGGACGGCGAACCGCTTAACAAAATGACACTAGTGGTTAGTTGTATTGGTTAGCTAACCGAACGTGTCACCTATTTATTCAGAAGCCCATCAGGTTGAACCTGATGGGCTTTTTGTTTTTAAGAGAACTAAAATCAAAGGTTTAGGGCTGTGAAAATCGTCTTGCCGTTTCCGTGAACTAATGTGCCGATAGCTACGTAACATACAAGCTATAGCATGGCTTTTGAGCGAAAATTCATCACCTTGATCTTGAGTAATGTCTCAAAGCTGGGACTTACCTCGCTTTACTAACGATGGATAGCTCACCTCAACTAATACCCTGTATTCGTTAATGATTTATCAATTTGATTACTGTATATATTTATAAAATGAAAAGGTGCAATTACATTGTGAAATCACTTGTATATTAATCGGCATCCTACTAACTTTTAGCTAGTCTTTTTAAGCTTTCAAAGAAAGCTTAAATATTAGAAAAGACGTCTCTTAGCACAGACATGGCATTTTTTATGGGGAAGACTAGGCTTAAGAGTAAGTAAACTATAATAAAACAGGTGAAATACATCTCTCCAAGGGTGGTTTGGACATAAGAACGAATTGTCATTGAAAAGAGCTAAGTATGAGTTTGATTAAAACCTGAAATTGCTATTACAAATAATTTTCACAGCTCTGAAGAACAGTGCTTTGTGACAACGGGGGATGTATGGATATTGAAGTTTCGCGCCAGGCTGCAGTAGTTGAAGCTGTGAGTGGTGATGTTGTCGTAGTTAAGCCTGACGGTAGTGCAAGAAAGGTTTCAGTTGGCGATACTATCCGTGCAAATGAGATCGTTATTACTTCGAACGGATCGGAAGTTCTATTAGGTGTTCAAAACGCTGCTATTCCAGTTGGCGAGAATTGTGTCGGTTGTGTTGATAATAATGTTGCGTGGGCAGAGGTACCAATTGCCGGTGAGGTTAATTTCGATTCAGAGCAAGCGGACGCCGGAACCTTTACCGACGATGACCTTGCTGCTATCCAAGACGCAATTTTAGGTGGTGCCGACCCAACTCAAATATTAGAGGCAACGGCGGCTGGTGGCGGGCTGGGTTCTGCAAATGCTGGCTTCGTGACCATCGATTACAACTATACGCAAACTCAACCGACAACTTTTTTTGAAACCACAGGGCTAGACGACGAAGTTACAGAAGAACCTCGCGAAGAGTTCCGATCGATAACCCGCTCATCTGGCGGTCAATCAATCAGTGGAGTGCTCACTGAAGGTTCCATTTCTGATAATACCTATCCCCAGTCTATTACATCTACAGAGACGATAATTGCCGGCAGTTTAGCGCTCGCACCTGATTCTTTTACCCCAGAAACGTTATCCCTCGCGTCACTACTTAGTGAACTTAATAGCGACATTACCTCAAGCGGTCAGCCCGTCACCTTCACGTATGACGCGGTGACCAATTCTATCGTTGGTGTGCAAGGTTCTGACGAAGTATTACGTATCGACATTGAAGCCGTCAGTGTTGGCAATAACATTGAGCTTTCTTTAATCACAACGATTTCTCAGCCGATTGATCACGTACCGTCTGTTGGCGGTGGCCAGGTTTCCTACACTGGCGACCAAATTGATATCGCCTTCGATATTCAAGGTGAAGACAGCGCTGGGAATCCGCTAGCAACACTCGTCAACGCACAAGTTTCAGTGTTTGATGGGATAGATCCGTCTGTTGAAAGTGTAAATATCACTAACGTTGAAACTAGCAGCACTGCAATCGAAGGAGCTTTCTCAAATATTGGTAGTGATAACCTTCAATCAGCCGTATTTGATGCAAGTGCACTGGAGCAGTTTGATGGGTTGCTCAGTGATAATCAAAACACGCTCGCCAGACTTTCTGATGATGGGACAACGATTACTCTGTCCATCCAAGGCCGAGGTGAGGTTGTTCTCACTATCTCGCTTGATACCGATGGCACCTATAAATTCGAGCAGTTTAAACCGATAGAGGAAGTTGGTAGTGATACTCTCTCGTTTGCTTTGCCGATAACCGTTACTGATTTTGACCAAGATGTCATACAGAATATTATCAACATTGCGATTACTGATGGCGACAGTCCCGTTATTACTAATATTGACAGTATTGATGTCGATGAGTCGGGAGTCGTTGGTGGCTCACAAGAGGGGACTGCGACAGTATCTGGAAGTGGTAGTGTTACTGCGGATATTTTTGACAGTGATATCATCGACCATTATGAGCTTGAGCCGACGGAGTTTAATACTGATGGTTCTTTAACTTCTAATGGCGAAGCCGTACTGCTCGAGCTTATTGATCAAACTAACGGTGTAAGAACTTACGAAGGCTATGTTGAGGTCAATGGTTCTAGAATTACAGTCTTTGACGTTAAAGTGGATAGCCCGTCATTGGGGAACTATGAATTCACTCTATACGAAGAGCTATCTCACCAAGGTGCTGAAGATGTGCTGCTAACCTTTGCATTGCCAATTTATGCCGTTGATGCGGATGGTGACCGCTCTGCACTGTCTGGAGGTTCGAACACCCCAGAAGCTGCTGAGATTCTCGTCAATGTTAAAGACGATGTCGTTGAACTCGTTGATAAGGTTGAGTCAGTAACGGAACCCACTTTAGCGGGTGATACCATTGTTTCGTATAACCTGTTCAGTTTCGAAGGCGCAGATGGATCTACAATTCAATCGTTTAACTATGATGGTGTTGATTACTCGCTAGATCAAAGCCTACTCCCCGATGCTACTCAAACTTTCAGTTTTACTGAGGGTGTGGTCACTATCTCGTTGAATGGTGATTTCAGTTTTGAAGTCGCTCGTGATATCGACCACTCAAGCAGCGAAACTGTCGTCAAACAGTTTTCATTTTTAGCTGAAGATGGTGATGGCGATATTGATACATCATCACTTGAACTAAGCATTACCGATGGTCAGAACCCAGCCATAGATCTGATTCCACCTGTTACTTTATCTGAAACAGATGTTGCCGATGGTTCTGCACCAAGCGGAAGTGCAGTGAGCGCTACTGAAACGATTACCTTTACTGCAGGCAGTGATGATGTGGCGAGTTTCCGTATTGAACCAACCGAGTTCAATGTAGGTGGAGCTCTGACGTCCAATGGGTTTGCGGTTGAGATAAAAGAGGATTCTGCTAATCCGGGTACTTATATCGGTTTTATAACCGATGGTTCGAATACTGAAATCCCAGTGTTCGCCATTAGTTTCTCGACCACCACACTTGGTGAATACAGCTTTACTTTACTTGAAGCGTTAGACCATGTGGATGGTTTAGATAATAACGATCTGAGCTTCGAACTGCCTGTTTATGCGGTTGATAGTGATGGCGACGATTCACTGGTGTCTCAGCTTAATGTGACCATCGGTGATGATGTCCAAATAATGCAAGATGGCACATTAGATATCGTTGAACCAAATCTGGCTGATGGAACAATCACAACCAATACCATTGATGTGATGCCAAATCAGAGTGCCGATGGTGCGACGATCACTCAGTTCACTTATGACGGTGTTGTAAACACACTGGACCAAAGTATTTCAGGCGAACAGCAATTTAGCTTCACAGAGGGTGAACTGTTTATTACCCTTGAAGGTGAAGTACGTTTTGAGCCGAACCGCGATCTAGACCACTCGGCGAGCGAAGACATCGTGAAGTCGATTGTCGTAACTTCAAGTGACTTCGATAACGATCCGGTGACTTCAACCATTACGCTGACCATTACTGATGGTGACAATCCGATTATTAATACGGTGCCGAGCGTCTTACTTGAAGAAGCTGATTTAATTGATGGCTCATCGCCAAGTGGCAGCGCGGTAAGCTCCACTCAAACCATCACGTTCATTAATCAAAGTGATGATGTGGTTCGTTTCCGTATTGAGCCAACGGAATTTAATACTAACGATGATCTTAAATCGAACGGTCTAGCCGTTGAGTTACGTGAAGACCCGGTAGGGTCGGGTGACTATATTGGTTTTACGACCAGTGCCACAAACATAGAAACTACAGTATTCACATTAAGCTTTAATTCTGGGGCATTAGGCGAATACACGTTCACGCTCATCGAAGCGTTAGACCACCAAGATGCCCGTGGCAACAACGAGATTAGCTTTGATTTACCTGTTTATGCGGTAGACAGTGATGGCGATGATTCACTGATGTCTTCGTTAAGTGTGACCATCGGCGATGATGTTCAAATTATGCAAGACGGTACGTTAGATATCGTTGAACCAAATCTTGCTGATGGCACGGTAACAACTAGCATTTTCGATGTGATGCCGAATCAAAGTGCTGATGGCGTAACGGTGACGCAATTTACTTATGACGGCCAGCTTCGAACGCTTGACCAAAATGACAATGGCGAACAACAGTTCAGCTTCACGGAAGGTGAGTTGTTTATCACGCTTCAAGGTGAAGTCCGTTTTGAGCCCAATCGCAATCTAAACCACACATTGAACGAAGACATCGTGAAATCAATCGTGGTGACGTCTAGCGATTCCGATAACGATGTGGTGACTTCCACAGTAACGCTGACCATTACCGATGGTGATATCCCAACCATTGATAATGTGCCAACAGTGACTTTGTCGGAAACGAATCTGAGTGATGGCTCTGCACCAAGCGGTAGTGCGGTGAGCTCAACTCAAACTATTACTTACACCACTCAAAGCGATGATGTGACCAGCTTCCGTATTGAACCAACCGAATTCAATGTTGGTGGCGCTCTCACATCAAATGGATTGGCAGTCGAACTGAAAGCCGATCCAACCACGCCGGGCGGCTACATCGGTTATGTTACTGATGGTTCGAACGTTGAAACCAACGTGTTCACGATTAGTTTCTCGGATACCAATTTAGGCCAGTATACCTTTACGTTGATTGAAGCGGTAGATCATGTAGATGGCCTTGCAAATAATGATCTGAGCTTTGATCTGCCGGTTTATGCAGTTGATAGCGATGGCGATGATTCACTGGTTTCTCAGTTAAATGTAACCATCGGTGACGATGTTCAAATCATGCAAGGTGGTACGTTAGATATCACGGAACCAAATATTGCAGACGGCACAATCACAACCAACACCATCGATGTGATGCCTGAGCAAAGCGCTGACGGCGCGACGATCACTCAGTTTACTTATGATGGTCAAGTTCGAACGCTGGATCAAACTGACAATGGTGAGCAGCAATTTAGCTTCTCAGAAGGTGAGTTGTTCATCACTCTTCAAGGTGACGTGCGCTTTGAGCCAAACCGTAATCTAGACCACACGGTTAACGAAGACATCGTCAAATCGATAGTGGTGACCTCAAGCGATTCAGACAATGACGTACTGACCTCCACAGTGACGCTGACCATCACCGATGGTGATATCCCAACCATTGATGCAGTGCCAAGCGTTACACTTTCGGAAACTAACTTAAGTGACGGCTCTGCGCCTAGCGGCAGTGCAGTAAGCCAAACTGAGACGATTACTTTCACTAATCAAAGTGATGATGTGGCGAGTTTCCGTATTGAGCCAACCGAGTTCAATGTAGGTGGAGCTCTGACGTCTAATGGTTTTGCGGTCGAGATAAAAGAAGACTCTGCTAACCCGGGTACTTACATCGGCTTTATTACCGATAGTTTGAACACTGAAGTTCCAGTTTTCACGATTGCCTTTTCTACGGGTACGTTAGGTGAATATACCTTTACCTTACTTGAAGCGTTAGACCATGTGGATGGTTTATATAATAACGATCTGAGCTTCGAACTGCCTGTTTATGCGGTTGATAGTGATGGCGACGATTCACTGGTGTCTCAGCTTAATGTGACCATCGGTGATGATGTCCAAATAATGCAAGATGGCACATTAGATATCGTTGAACCAAATCTGGCTGATGGAACAATCACAACCAATACCATTGATGTGATGCCAAATCAGAGTGCCGATGGTGCGACGATCACTCAGTTCACTTATGACGGTGTCGTAAACACACTGGACCAAAGTATTTCAGGCGAACAGCAGTTCAGCTTCACAGAGGGTGAACTGTTTATTACCCTTGAAGGTGAAGTGCGCTTTGAGCCGAACCGCGACCTAGACCATTCAGTTAGCGAAGACATCGTGAAGTCGATTGTCGTGACTTCAAGTGATTTTGATAATGATTCTCTGACATCAACCATAACCCTGACGGTTACGGATGGTGATAAACCTACGATTGATGTTATTCCAAGCGTTACCCTCTCTGAAACGAATCTGACTGATGGCTCTGCGCCAAGTGGCAGCGCGGTAAGCTCCACTCAAACCATTACTTTTACCAATCAAAGTGATGATGTGTTTCGTTTCCGTATTGAGCCAACAGAGTTCAATACTAACGATGATCTTAAATCGAACGGTCTAGCCGTTGAGTTACGTGAAGATCCAGCAGGGTCGGGTGACTATATTGGTTTTACGACCAGTGCGACGAATGTCGAAACCACGGTATTTACACTGAGTTTTTCTAGCACCACATTAGGTGAATATACCTTTACTTTGCTTGAGGCTTTGGATCATCAAAATGCCCGTGGCAACAATGACCTCAGTTTTGATTTACCCGTTTATGCGGTAGACAGTGACGGCGATGATTCACTGATGTCTCCGTTAAGTGTGACCATCGGCGATGATGTTCAAATCATGCAAGATGATACGTTAGATATCGTCGAGCCAACCGTCGCAGATTTGGCCGCTGGCACAGTGACAACCAGCACCATTGATGTGATGCCAAACCAGAGTGCCGATGGCGCGACGATCACTCAGTTTACTTATGACGGTCAACTACGAACACTTGACCCAAATGATAACGGCGAGCAGCAGTTTAGCTTCACGGAAGGTGAGTTGTTTATCACGCTTCAAGGTGACGTTCGTTTCGAACCTAATCGCAATCTAGACCACGCGCTGAACGAAGACATCGTGAAATTGATCGTGGTGACGTCTAGCGATTCGGATAACGATGTGCTTACCTCAACAGTAACGCTGACCATTACCGATGGTGATATCCCAACCATTGATGCAGTGCCAAGCGTTACTCTTTCTGAAACTAATCTGAATGATGGCTCTGCACCAAGCGGCAGCGCAGTAAGTCAGACCGAGACGATTACTTACACGAATCAAAGTGATGATGTGACGGGTTTCCGCATTGAGCCTACTGAATTCAATACTGGCGGTACGTTGAAATCGAATGGGTTAGTGGTTGAGCTGAAAGCCGACCCAACCAGACCGGGCGGGTACATTGGTTACGTTACTGATGGCTCGAGCGTTGAAACCAACGTGTTTACGATTAGCTTCTCAGATACTAACTTGGGCCAATACACATTCACCTTGCTTGAAGCTTTAGACCATGTTGATGGCCTCACAAATAATGATTTGAGTTTCGACTTACCGTTTTACGCCGTCGATAGTGATGGCGATGATTCACTGGTGTCTCAGTTAAATGTAACCATCGGTGATGATGTTCAAATTATGCAGGGCGGTGTCTTAGATATCACGGAACCAAATCTTGCTGACGGCACAATCACAACCAACACCATTGATGTGATGCCAGAGCAAAGTGCCGATGGTGCGACGATCACTCAGTTCACGTATGACGGGCAAGTTCGTACTCTTGATCAAAATGACAATGGTGAGCAGCAATTTAGCTTCACTGAAGGTGAGTTGTTCATCACTCTTGAAGGTGAAGTGCGCTTTGAGCCAAACCGTAATTTAGACCACACGCTTAGCGAAGACATCGTCAAGTCAATAGTGGTGACCTCGAGCGATTCAGATAATGACGTACTGACTTCAACAGTGACGCTGACGATTACTGATGGTGATATCCCAACCATTGATGCAGTGCCAAGTGTGACTCTGTCTGAAATTAATCTTAGTGACGGCTCTGCGCCTAGCGGCAGTGCAGTAAGCCAAACTGAGACGATTACTTTCACTAATCAAAGTGATGATGTGACTAACTTCCGCATTGAACCAACAGAGTTCAATGTGGGCGGTGCACTGAAATCGAATGGCTTTGCGGTCGAGATAAAAGAAGACTCTGCTAACCCGGGTACTTACATCGGTTTTATTACCAATGGCTCGGGCACTGAAGTTCCTGTCTTCGCCATTGGCTTCTCGGCAACGACGCTAGGTGAATACACCTTTACTTTAATTGAAGCGCTAGACCACGTGGATGGTCTAGATAACAACGATCTGAGTTTCGATCTTCCTGTTTATGCGGTAGATACGGACGGTGACGATTCATTGGTGTCTCAGCTTAATGTGACCATTGGTGATGATGTTCAGATCATGCAGGACGGTACGTTAGATATCACCGAGCCAAATCTGGCTGATGGAACAATCACAACCAATACCATTGATGTGATGCCAAACCAAAGTGCCGATGGCGCGACGATCACTCAGTTCACTTATGATGGTGCCGTAAACACACTGGATCAAAGTATTTCAGGCGAACAGCAGTTCAGCTTCACAGAAGGCGAACTGTATATCACCCTTGAAGGTGAAGTACGCTTTGAACCTAATCGCGATCTAGACCACTCAGTGAGCGAAGACATCGTGAAGTCGATTGTGGTGACTTCAAGTGACTTCGATAACGATTCTCTTACTTCAACCGTTACGCTGATCATTACTGATGGTGACAATCCGACTATTGATGCGGTGCCGAGCGTATCACTTGAAGAAGCTAATCTTGCTGATGGTTCCACGCCAACTGGCAGCGCGGTTAGCCAAACGGAAACCATCACTTTCACTAATCAAAGTGACGATGTTGAGAAATTCCGTTTAGAGCCAAGTGAATTTAATACCAACAACGCGCTCAAGTCCGATGGTTTAATCATTGAGATTCGAGAAGAGCCAACAGGTTCAGGCAATTACATTGGTTTCACGACTGATATTTCGAATGTCGAAACCACAGTGTTTACACTCGATTTCAGCAGTACCACTTTGGGTGAGTATACCTTCACGCTTCTGGAAGCGATTGACCACACACCAATTCAAGGCAACAACGACCTAACATTTAACTTGCCAGTTTACGCGGTTGATAGCGATGGTGATGACTCTGTGATGTCGCCACTGGCTGTAACTATTACTGATGATATTCAAGTGATGGTTAATGACTCTCTCACTATTGAAGAGCCAACGGTTGCAGATTTGGCAGCAGGTACGCCGACTACGCCAATCGTTAATGTCCTTGATGAAGAAGGAGCTGATGGCACGACCATTACTCAGTTCACTTACGATGGTGGGGCGGTATTGACGCTTGACCAAAATGACACGGGTGAGCAAAAGTTTGTGGTTGCTGACGGGTCTTTGTATATCACTCTACAAGGCGATATTCGTTTCGAACCAAGTCGTAACCTCGATCATACTGGTGGCGATATCGTTAAGTCGATAGTCGTAACATCGAGTGATTCTGATAGCGATCTTGTGTCTTCAACGGTAACGCTAACCATTACCGATGGCGATATCCCAACGATTGACACTGTGCCAAGCGTTACGCTGTCAGAAACGAATCTGAGTGACGGATCTGCTCCGAATGCCAGTGCGGTAAGTTCCACTCAAACCATTACCTTTACTAACCAAAGTGATGATGTGACAAGTTTCCGTATTGAACCGACGGAGTTCAATATTGGTGGTGCTCTCACATCAAACGGATTGGCGGTTGAGTTGAAAGCCGACCCAACCACTCCGGGTGGCTACATCGGTTTTGTGACAACCGCTCCGAATGTTGAAACTAACGTGTTTACGATTAGCTTCTCGGATACCAATTTAGGTCAATACACCTTCACCTTGCTTGAAGCGTTGGATCATGTAGATGGCTTAGCGAAGAATGATCTGACTTTTGACCTTCCTGTTTACGCGGTTGATAGCGATGGTGATGATTCACTGGTGTCTCAACTGAATGTGACCATTGGTGATGATGTTCAAATCATGCAAGGTGGTACGTTAGATATCACTGAGCCAAACCTTGCAGACGGCACAATCACAACGAATACCATTGATGTGATGCCAGAACAAAGTGCCGATGGCGCGACAATCACCCAGTTTACGTATGACGGTCAAGTTCGAACTCTGGATCAAAATGACAATGGTGAGCAGCAATTTAGCTTCACAGAAGGTGAGTTGTTCATCACTCTTCAAGGTGACGTGCGCTTCGAACCAAACCGTAATCTAGACCACACGCTTAGCGAAGACATCGTGAAGTCGATTGTGGTGACTTCAAGCGATTTAGATAACGATGTGGTGACGTCAACGGTCACTCTGACTATTACTGATGGTGATATCCCAACCATTGATGCGGTGCCAAGCGTTACGCTTTCAGAAACCAATCTCGTTGATGGGTCTTTACCAAGCGGCAGTGCAGTAAGTCAGACTGAGACTATTACTTTCACGAACCAAAGTGATGATGTAGTGAGTTTCCGAATTGAACCAACCGAGTTCAATGCCGGTGGAGCACTAAAATCGAACGGATTTGCAGTTGAGATAAAAGAAGACTCTGCTAACCCGGGCACTTATATCGGTTTTATTATTGATGGCTCGAATACTGAAGTTCCTGTCTTCACTATTGGCTTCTCTACGACCACACTAGGTGAGTACACCTTTACTCTGCTTGAAACGTTAGACCATGTGGATGGTTTAAATAATAACGATCTGAGCTTTGAACTGCCTGTTTAT
The DNA here is from genome assembly GCF_054960695.1 of Vibrio sp. PSi01. Classification (NCBI taxonomy): domain Bacteria; kingdom Pseudomonadati; phylum Pseudomonadota; class Gammaproteobacteria; order Vibrionales; family Vibrionaceae; genus Vibrio; species Vibrio sp. PSi01. The sequence continues at coordinate 140,291 of NZ_JBHNYN010000003.1, read as the reverse complement.
GCGGTAGACAGTGATGGTGATGATTCTCTGGTATCTCAACTTAACGTGACCATTGGTGATGATGTCCAAATGATGCAAGACGGTACGTTAGATATTGTTGAACCAAATCTTGCAGACGGAACAATCACAACCAACACCATTGATGTGATGCCAAATCAGAGTGCCGATGGTGCGACGATCACTCAGTTTACTTATGACGGCGTCGTAAACACACTGGATCAAAGCATTTCAGGCGAGCAGCAGTTCAGTTTCACAGAAGGTGAGCTGTTTATCACGATTGAAGGGGAAGTACGCTTTGAGCCGAACCGCGACCTAGACCACTCAGTGAGTGAAGATATCGTGAAGTCGATTGTGGTGACTTCAAGTGATTTCGATAATGATCCGGTGACTTCAACCATTACGCTGACCATTACCGATGGTGATATTCCAACCATCGATGCAGTGCCAAGCGTTACGCTCTCAGAAACAAATTTAGCGGATGGTTCTGCGCCAAGTGGCAGTGCGGTTAGTCAAACGGAGACGATTACTTTCACCAACCAAAGTGATGATGTGGTTCGCTTCCGTTTAGAACCAACCGAGTTCAATACTAACGATGCACTTAAATCGAATGGTTTAGCGGTCGAACTGCGTGAAGATCCTCAAGGTTCTGGTCAGTACATCGGATTTACTACCAGTTCGTCTAACGTGGAGACGACAGTATTTACGTTGGACTTTAACTCCGGAACCTTAGGTGAATACACATTTACTTTAATCGAAGCTCTGGATCATCAAGATGCGCGTGGCAACAACGATTTAAGCTTTAATCTACCTGTGTATGCGGTTGATAGTGATGGCGATGATTCGTTAGTTTCTCAGCTTGGCGTGACCATTGGCGATGATGTTCAAATCATGCAAGACGGTAAGTTAGGTATCGTTGAACCAAATCTTGCTAATGGTACGGTAACAACCAGTATTTTCGATGTAATGCCGAATCAAAGCGCTGATGGCGCAACAGTGACGCAATTCACTTATGATGGCCAGCTTCGAACGCTTGACCAAAATGAAAATGGTGAGCAGCAGTTTAGCTTTACGGAAGGTGAACTGTTCATCACGTTTCAAGGTGAAGTGCGCTTTGAGCCTAATCGCGATTTAGACCACAGGCTGAACGAAGACATCGTGAAATCTATCGTGGTGACGTCTAGCGATTCGGATAACGATGTGCTGACCTCAACGGTAACGCTAACCATTACTGATGGTGATATCCCAACCATTGACACAGTGCCAAGCGTTACGCTGTCAGAAACGAATCTGAGTGACGGCTCTGACCCGAATGCCAGTGCGGTGAGTTCAACTCAAACGATTACCTTTACTAACCAAAGTGATGACGTGACGAGTTTCCGCATTGAACCGACTGAGTTTAATGTTGGTGGTGCTTTGACATCGAACGGATTGGCGGTTGAGTTGAAACCCGACCCAACCACATCGGGTGGCTATATCGGCTTTGTGACCACGGCTCCGAATGTTGAAACTAACGTATTCACGATTAGCTTCTCAGATACTAACTTAGGCCAATACACATTCACTTTGCTTGAAGCGTTGGATCATGTAGATGGCTTAGCGAAGAATGATCTGACTTTTGACCTTCCTGTTTACGCGATTGATAGCGATGGTGATGATTCACTGGTGTCTCAACTTAAAGTCACCATCGGTGATGATGTACAGGTCATGCAAGACCAAGCGCTTAATATTATTGAGCCAACGGTTGCTGATTTGGCTGCAGGTACTCCGACGACAGCTACTGTTGATGTGATGCCTGAACAAAGCGCCGATGGGGCGACAATTACTCAGTTTATATATGATAACGGAGCAGTAATAACGCTTGATCAAAACGATATGGGTGAACAGAAGTTTGTCTTTGCTGAAGGTTCACTGTTCATTACCTTGCAAGGTGAAGTGCGCTTCGAGCCAAATCGTAATCTAAACCACACCGCTAGCGAAAACATCGTGAAGTCGATAGTGGTGACTTCGGGCGATTCAGATAACGATGTAGTGACGTCAACAGTAACTTTGACCATTACTGATGGTGATATCCCAACCATTGATGCAGTGCCAAGCGTTATTTTGTCTGAAACCAACCTTGCAGATGGTTCAACTCCAAGTGGCAGTGCAGTCAGTCAAACTGAAACGATTACTTTTACGAATCAAAGTGATGATGTGACCAGTTTCCGTATTGAACCAACCGAGTTCAATGTCGGCGGCGCACTGAAATCGAATGGGTTTGCGGTTGAGATAAAAGAAGACTCTGCTAATCCAGGCACTTACATAGGTTTTATTACCAATGGTTCGAACGCTGAAGTTCCAGTGTTCACTGTTAGTTTCTCGACCACCACGCTAGGTGAATACACCTTTACTCTAATTGAAGCGCTAGACCATGCAGATGGCCTAGCTAATAACGATCTGAGCTTTGATTTGCCCGTTTATGCGGTAGATAGCGATGGTGATGATTCACTTGTGTCTCAACTTAACGTGACCATTGGTGATGATGTTCAAATCATGCAAGGCGGTACGTTAGATATCATCGAGCCAAATCTTGCAGACGGAACAATCACAACCAACACCATTGATGTGACGCCAAATCAGAGTGCCGATGGTGCGACGATCACTGAATTCTCATTTGGCGGTATTGTCAAAACACTCGATCAAAGCATCGTAGGCGAGCAGCAGTTTAGTTTCACAGAAGGTGAGTTATTCATCACTCTTCAAGGTCAAGTGCGCTTTGAACCTAATCGTGACCTTGACCACTCTGCCAGCGAAGACATCGTGAAGTCGATAGTGGTGACTTCAAGTGATTTTGATAATGATCCGGTGACTTCAACCATTACACTGACCATTACAGATGGTGATATTCCAACCATCGATGCAGTTCCAAGCGTTACTCTCTCAGAAACAAATCTAGCGGATGGTTCGGCTCCAAACGCTGGTGCGATCAGCTCAACGCAAACTATTACTTTCACCAACCAAAGTGACGATGTGGTTCGCTTCCGAATTGAACCAACTGAGTTCAATACCAACGATGCGCTTAAATCGAATGGCTTAGCCGTTGAATTACGCGAAGATCCGCAAGGGTCGGGCAACTACATCGGATTTACTACCAGTTCGTCTAACGTGGAGACGACAGTATTTACGTTGGACTTTAACTCCGCAACATTAGGCGAATACACATTTACCTTAATCGAAGCTCTGGATCATCAAGATGCACGTGGCAACAACGATTTAAGCTTTAATCTGCCTGTGTATGCGGTTGATAGTGATGGCGATGACTCGCTAGTTTCTCAGCTTGGCGTGACTATTGGCGATGATGTGCAACTGATGCTGGGCGGTACAATAACCAGTCGCGAGCCTGCGAGTGCTGTTGAAACATCGAATACTCTAGACGTGATGCCAAGTCAAAGTGCCGACGGAGCAAAAATTACCTCATTTGTGTTCGATGGAAACACTGCAGAAAGTCTTGATTTAAATGTGAATGGTGAACAAGAGTTCGTGTTCACGGAAGGCTCGGTATTCATTACGACAGAGGGTGAAATACGTTTTGAACCTGTGCGTAATCAAAATCATGCAGGTGGTGATATTACTAAGTCTATTGAGGTAACGTCTGTTGACCTTGATGGCGATATTGTTACATCGACCGTGACGCTGAAGATTGTTGATGGTGACCTTCCTACTATCGACCTTGTTCCCGGAATTACGTTATCTGAAGTGGACCTGGTCGATGGCTCTGTGCCAACCGGTAATCCAGTGACAATGACACAAACCATTACCTACACAGCGGGTAGTGACGACGTAAGCCATTTCAGAATTGACCCTACGCAGTTCAATACTTCAGGGGCTTTGAAATCGAATGGCCTTGATGTTCAGATAAAAGAGCAACCAGCAGATTCTGGTAATTACATTGGCTTCGTTAAAGACGGTTCTAACGTAGAAACCAACGTCTTCACGATCAGCTTCTCGACGAGCAATTTAGGGCAATACACGTTCACACTGCTTGAGGCATTAGATCATGTAGATGGATTACAAAACAATATACTAAGCTTCGATGTCCCTGTTTTGGCGGTTGATGCGGATGGTGATGATTCTGCAATGTCGCCTATGACGGTTGCGATCACCGATGATGTACAAGGTGTTCAAGATGGTACTTTGAGTATCACTGAGCCTTCATTAGCTGATTTGGCATCGGGTACGCCACCTACGACGCCAATCATTGATGTTATGCCAACACAGAGTGCTGATAGCGCGAAAGTGACACAGTTTACTTACGATGGTGGCACAGCTGTTACGCTAGACCCAAACATCTCCACAGAACAGGTCTTTACCGTAACCGATGGCTTATTGTATATCACCATTGAAGGGGAGGTTCGTTTTGAACCGAGCCGAGATCTTGACCATTCATCCGGCGACATTGTAAGAACGATTGTCGTCACCACCAGTGATTTTGATAACGATACAGATACTGTGGATGTCACGTTGACGATCAAAGACGGTATCGATCCCGTTATTAACGTGGTTCCAGATGTTTACTTATCGGAGGTCAACTTAGCGGATGGCTCGATGCCAAGTGGTTCTGCGGTCAGTTCGACTCACACAATCACTTATACCGAAGGAAGTGATGATTTTAGTCACTTTAGAGTTGCGACCAACGAATTCAATCCTGGCGATCTGCTGAAATCAAGTGGTCTTGTCGTTCAACTTACAGAAGATCCAGCTTCAGCAGGTGACTACATTGGTTATACCGATGATGGTATGGGTAACGTTACCGATGTATTTACCATTAGCTTTGATAGTGCAAACAAAGCTCAGTTTACATTTACCTTGATTGAGGCGCTTGATCACCTTGATGGTGTGCTTTACAACGATCTTACGTTCCGTTTGCCTATCTATGCTGTTGATACAGATGATTCTGAATCAACGAAGCGCGATGTGGTGGTTACGCTAGAAGATGACATCCAGCAAATGCAAGATGGCTTCTTAATCATTACCGAACCCAATTCTGGTACGCCTACAACGGCGACAGTCGATGTGATGCCAATACCAAGTGCAGACGGCGCGAATATTACGCAGTTCACGTACGACGGTGGTTCGCCAATTTCTCTAAATCAAAACAGCATTGGCGAACAAGAGTTTGTTTTCATTGAAGGTTCATTGTTTGTGACATTAGATGGTGATGTAAGGTTTGAGCCAAATCGAAACCTTGATCACTCTTCAGGGAACATTGTTAAGTCAATCGTGTTCACGTCTTCAGACTTTGATAACGATATCTTTTCGTCGACGGTTACGCTCACCATTGTTGATGGTGATGGACCAACAATCGACGTTGTGCCGGGTGTGGCATTGTCAGAAAGCTTACTTGCGGATGGTTCGACGCCTAGTGTAAATCCTGTGAGTATCACTCAAACCATTACTTCACTTGCAAGCAGTGATGATATTGCTGAAATAGTGGTGGAAGTAGGGCTATTCAATACTAACGGCGCGTTGAAGTCGGATGGTTTGTCACTGAGTTTACGTGAAGATCCTGCAAACTCTGGCGACTACATTGCCTTTACCACTGATGGAATGGGTGTGGAGAAAACCATATTCACTCTAGATTTTGATGACACGAACCCAAGCCAATATACGTTTACTTTGCTTGAACGTTTAGATCATGTTGATGGTTTAGGAAATAACGATCTGAGCTTTGATCTTTCTGTTTATGCAGAAGATACCGATGGTGATATTTCAGCGTCTAAACCGCTGACTGTTACCATCACCGATGATGTTCAGCTGATGCAATCAGGTGCGCTCAACATCACAGAGCCAAGTACGGGAACACCAACTACAACAGTCTTTGATGTGATGCCTGCACAAAGTGCAGATGGCGCCACAATCACTAAATTTACCTATGGCAGCCAACCTGAAGAGTCATTGGTACAAACCGACACGGGTGAGCAAGAATTTGTGTTCACTGAAGGTTCTCTGTTTATCAATCTTGAAGGTGATGTACGTTTCGAACCTAACCGTAATCTAGATCATTCGGGTGGTGACATCGTCAAGACCATTACGGTGACATCGGAAGACAAAGATGGCGATGTTGTTACTTCGACAGTAACGCTAACCATCGCGGATGGCGCGCCACCAACTATCAATACTTTACCAACCATCGCTTTAGCTGAAGCCAATTTGGTTGATGGCTCTTCACCGGGCTTACCTGTGAGCCAAACTGAAACCATTATTTTCACAGCAGGAAGTGATGATGTGAGCCACTTCCGTATTGATTCGGCTCAATTCAACACATCAGGCGATCTGAAAGCTGATGGCTTGGTGGTTCAGTTAAAAGAAGATCCTCTGAACAGCGATAATTATATTGGTTATGTTGAAAGCGGCGGTGTCCAAACGGATATTTTCACTATCACTTTTGATAGCTCGGTGCTTGGCCGATATACCTTCATATTGTTAGAAGAGTTAGATCATCTGCCGGTACAAGGTAATAACAACCAAATCTTCACCTTGCCAGTGATCGCAGTCGACAAAGACGACACTGATTCAGCGATGAAACCTCTTACGGTGACCATTACCGATGATGTACCAACCATTACTGACACCACTGTCGCGAGTACGTTTGTGGTTTATGAAGATGATTTAGGCACTCTGGCACAAGCAACGGGTTCGTTTGTAACCACACAAGGTGCAGATCAAGTCGAGGTTTACGAACTCCGTAATATAGCGACTCTAGAACCTACGCTTACCTCAAGTGGTGAAGCAATTTCGATTACTGAGATCTCTGGAGCAGCGAACACAACCACCTATCAAGGAACCACCACAAGTGGAACACCGATTTTTACTCTTGTCTTGGGTAACGATGGGTCATACACATTTACCTTACTTGGTCCTCTAGATCATGAGCCTAGCTCAGAGGCGAGAAATAAGCTGCATATCTTCTTTGATGTAGTGGCTGTTGATAGTGATGGCGATGATTCCAACCAGTATCAATTACCAATTCAAGTCATTGATGATGTTCCGGAAATGACGCCGCCGACGGGCGAAATGGTTGTCGATGAAGACGATCTTGCTGGGATTGGTTCGGATCAATCCGAAGATACAATTATCAATGGGCTATTCACCGTTGATGAAGGCGCTGATGGTGTTGTTAAGTACGAATTGGTCGATGAAAACTTGGTGATTACAGGCTTAACTTCTGATGGAGAAAGCCTAGAGTGGCTGCCTGTTTCACAAAGCGGTACAACCTTCACTTATGTTGCACAGACTGTAACCAGCAATCAGCCTGTGTTTGAAATCATTTTTGATACCTCAAACAACAGCTATCAATTTGAGCTGTTTAAACCACTTAAGCACCCTGATGGCGCGAATGAAAACACCATAGAGCTTGATTTCTCTATCGTGGCTGAAGATTTTGACCAAGACCAATCAGACGCAATCAATCTGACAATCACAGTGACGGATGATGTTCCATTAGTGACAACTCAGTCGATTACTCGTCTTGAAGGGCAGGGTTACAACAACTCTAAAGTCGACATGTTTGCTGATGCGACTGATGTGGGTTCTGATGGCGCAGTACTGAGCAAAATTGAGGCCTTTGACGGAAGTGGAATTGTTTTCCGAGCTGAGAACAGTGGGCCTTACAGTAGTGACTTCGATTTAAACATTGGCAGCCAACAGGTTCGCGTTTACGAGCAAACGGATGATGGTAATGGAGGCGTTGATACTCGACAGCTTGGTCGACTTCGTATTAACTCAAATGGCGAGGTTGAATTCAGAGCTAACGGTTATCTCGATCATGACGGTCTTGACACCATCGACTTCTCGATTAACGTGATTGCGACGGACGGCGATTTAGATACCTCTGAAACACCGTTAGATATCACGATTACAGATAGGGACTCTACAAGAATCGCGCTGAAAGTGACTACCTTCGAGGATGCGGGTAGAGATTTAACGATACCTTACGCAACGGGTGATGAACCGATTCTTGAGAACGTTCAAGATAACCAAAATGGTTTGCCTAATGCACCAGCTCAAGTTGCGCTGCAAGTTAGTCTGTATGACCAAGATAACGCTGAATCTATTGGACAGTTGACGATTAAAAGCCCGAACGGAGGTGATAGTCACCAAGGTACTTTTTATTACTTTGATGGTGCTGATTACATTGAATTGGTACCTGAGTCAAATGGAAGCATTATATTTGGTTCTCCTGAACTTGAACAAAGCTTTGCTCCAAACCCGAGTGAACCAAGACAAACTATCGCGACGATAGACAACCTGTTCTTTGTTCCGGACCAACACGCTAGTTCGGATGAAACTGGTGGGCGAGTTCGTTATGAGCTTGAAATTGAGAAAAATGGCTCCACGGATCACACCATCAACTCAAACTTCAGAATCGAGATTGAAGCGGTGGCTGATATAGCGACTTGGGATGATTCCAACAGCACTTATCATTATCAAGTGAACGAAGATGAAGACAACGTTACTTTGCAGCTGAACGCAGAGTCGCAAGATAACAGTAATACTGAGACGATTACCTATGAACTTGAAGCTGTTCAAGGTGATGGGAAGTTCGAGCTGCTTGATAAGAACGGTAATGTGCTTACGCTGACGACGGATGGTGTATATGAAATAGCGGCAGAAGACATTAACAGCACCGTAGTTAACCCGATCGATAACTTCTCTGGTCAGATTGAATTCAAAGCAATAGCGGTTACAAAGGAAACACTGAACCCTTATGAAGATACCGCCAATGGCGGAGCAAATGATAAAACTCAAGCTCGTTCTGTAGAGCAAAACATCATTATTGATGTCACTGCTGACGCCGACCCAGGAAAATTCAGTGTGAGTCGTATCAAGATCAACGAAGACAATATCGATGACCCTGATTACATTGGCCCTTTGGACAACAAAGACGCATTCACGTTAGACGAAGTCATTACCATGACAGGGTCGGTGGACACAGATGGCTCTGAAGAACTGTTTGTCCGTATCAGTAATATCACAGAAGGCGCAGTGCTTTACTTTGTAGGTACAACCACGGTAGTTCCTACCGTTAATGGTACCAATTATCAAGAAATCGCATATTCCGATTTGGCTAATGTTGAGGTTGTTCCAACTAAACACAGTAATGTAGATTTCACCTTTGATGTTACCGGTGTAGTCAAAGATACTGCAAACCTGTCAACCAACCCTCAACAAGTTGATGAAGAAATTCTGGGTACTAAGACGGTCAACGTCGAGGTTAAAGGTGTTGCAGATGTTCCGTATGGTGGGACGAATGGTACCGATTGGACCTCAATTACAGATGGTACTGCAAGCGGCGTTCAAACTACGATTCAAGAGAGTCAAAACGGCGACAGCTTTGCAGAGCTTGATTTCACGGTGTTGTCTGGTGAACGTAAACCTGATGATCTCGCGGATTCTCCTTTAACAGGAGATGGGTCTGAAGCAATCACTGTAATCCTTTCGGGTATCCCTGACGGGGTCATCCTCGAAGATGGCGATGGTACAGTGATTGACCTTAATTTTGTTGGTTATGAAACCGGATCGAGCGGTAGCCCTGATCTATCCAAACCTATCTACGAAGCGAATATTACTGATGCGGGCAAAACGTCGGGCATTCGTATCAGACCTGTTGACTCATCAACTGAGAATATCCACATCCAAGGCAAAATAGTTGTGACCGAAAATGATGGTCATACACTGACATTTGATCAAGAGATTAGAGTGTTGGTTGAGCCAGTAATTGACACATCAACGAATTACGTTAATGCGACCAATGGTAATGAAGATTCAGTAATCAATATCGATTGGCATCCTGATGGAGCCGATTATATTGATTACGATGAGCATTTTACCTCTATCATAATCTCAGGTATTCCATCGGGGGTAACTGCTGTCGTAAATGGTGATGTTACTGTTGTTGATGATGGCGCTGGTACGTTAACGATTACACCAAAAGATAGTAATCAAACACCTGCACAATTTACCCAAATTGCATTAGCGAATAACTTTATTCAAATGACACCCCCATCTGACTCGAGCGTTGATTTTACATTGACAACGGAAGTTGAGGTCGAGGAGCGTGATCATGAGTATGTGGACTCTTCTGATTCTGGTGAGGGTATCGCTACAGCGACGGTTATGGGGACGATCAATGTTGTCGTTAGGCCTGTAGTTGAGACTGACAATGGCACTACCAATAAACTCATCGTCGATGATGTTGCAGGAATTGGTGGTTTGATAAGTGTTGTTGCCGATCTTCTTACAGGTGTAATTAAGTTTACGACCAACAGCGATAACCCATCCGCTACGGATGAGTTTGTCATCCGATACCAAGAAACGGATGCTTCATCTGCGATTGAAGAAGTAGACCAATTGGTTATTGAATTAACAAACGTGAACGATTCGGCGTTATCAGATGATGTGCTAAATCAGTTACTTGTTATTGGTGCTGCATATGAAGGCAATGGTCGCTGGGTTGTGACGAATGAGGACTTATTTAGCATCAGTGCACCGAACGGTCTTAGTTTCCCGCTAACTACTAGTACTCCTGGATTGTTCAATGAAATAAAGATGAACATCTTTAGTACCGTAATTGATCGCGGTGATGGCGTTGAGACAGAATCATCACCAGCAGTTGAACGAGAAGGTGATGTAGTCCTATCTTTCCCTCAAGTACTTATTGGTGGGAATGAGGTTGCTGCAGATATTACGATGACACCAGATAGCGTTGTCGATGCTATAGAAGACACACAGTTAGACCTAGGAGCTGCGCTAAATAACTTGATCACTTTCTCTGGCAAAGATACTTCAACAGACCAAGTGACCATCATTATTGATGACTCAGTTACTATTAATCCAGGAGGCACCTTCCCAATTAGTTTGTCGGGAAGCAGTGAAGTCGATTTCGTTAATGGAAAGTATGTCTTTGAGACGACAGTCGACCAGAACGTTTTAACGGACTTTTCTGGGCTGTTACTGAATCTACCAGCGGACTACTCTGGTGACTTTAAGTTACCACTAACCATTGTGACCAAAGATCTCCTTTCAGGTGATGAAAACACCTTGGTGACCGATGTGGTAATCAAAGTCGCACCAGATGTTGAAGGCAATCCAGACATCGATGTTACGGTGGTTGGTTCGCTCGACGATTCGTTTAATCCTGTCGATACCGATGGCCAAGCTGGACAAGATCCAGTTGGCTACGAAGATACCTATATCCAGCTTGATTTCAGCTCAACTATTACTGACCAAGTAAGTGGGGTTGAAGGCGGTTACGAAAAGTTCACATCTATTACGCTGACTTTAGATGACACGAGTGTCGGTGCGTTTTATACCAACGCGGGTGTATCTCTTGGCACAGCGTTGACCTTCGATGAATCGGAGATCAACGCGGGTGCTCTAGATAACGTCTTGTTCAGAGCTGCACCAAACTACCCGACGGGTAATGACGTTAATCAGATTCAAGTGAATGTCAGCGGGACAATTACCGACACGGCTACCTACAATGAGACAGCTTCTCCTGTTGGTAGCGCGACTGACACGGATACTTTCTCTACGACTGTAAACTTTGAAGTGGTTCCTGTCGTGGATGATGTTCTTGTTACAGGGCCGGGCAGTGACCCAGATGTTATCGAGATTACAGGTAACGAAGACCAGCTTATTTCCTTGTCAGGTACGGGGCCAGTATCGATCGCATTGACTGACCTTGATGGTTCAGAGCAGTTCGTTTCAATTAAGTTTACGGGTGTACCAGATGGCTTCTTAATGAGTGCAGACGCTGCCTCAACTTACACAGTGAAGAACAACGGTGGTGGTGAATGGAGCGTTCAACTGCCTCAAGCATCAGGACTGTCATTCGACCTCAGTGAGTTGTCAATTTTACCACCGAAAAATTTCAGTGGTACGGCCGAGTTTGGTGTGGAAGTCTTCACTCAAGAATCTTTGTTGGGTGTGCCTACTGCTGCAGAAAATTTGCCAAGCTTCAAGCTGCATGTGGTACCAGTTGGTGATGATGTTGATACCAACCCAACCGATTCTGTCACCGGGAATGAAGGCCAAAACATTGATATCGAAATCAATGCGACTATTTTGGACAAAGAATTGTCGGCTACAGGAAGCGGAACGTTTACTGAAAATGCACCTGAAACACTTCGAGTTGAAGTGGCGGGAGTGCCTCAAGATGCTTCTATTTTCTATCCAGACGGCACGACATTGGCTAGCTACGATCCGGTGACACAACTTTGGACATTGGATGTTTCGGCGCAGTCGCTCGATAAGATCGTATTTAATTCGGGTGAACATAATAGCGATGCAGGCAATGCGCTTGGCATCAATGGACCATTGCAAATTACGGTTCGTTCTGTAGATACAGACGCTGACAACACCGAATACTTAGGCACGCCAACCAGCTTTGATGTTGATTTAGTGATTGATCCTATCAACGATCAACCGACGTTTGTGAATGTGACCAACATTGAAACCCCGGAAGATACTTCAATTGCCTTGAGTGATATATCTGGCTTCAAGATTGCCGACTCTGATGCGGTTTATGACGATCCAACTGCGATTTACACGTTAACGCTATCTGTAGACCAAGGTACATTGAACTTTGGAGGTTTTACTGGGGTAACATCAGTTCCAGTTTCGGGAAGTGCAATCACTCTTGAGGGGACATTAGGTGATATCAACAGTGCTTTAAACTCTGGAAGTGTTCAATTTGAGTTAGGTGCTGATGAAAACTACCTAAACCAAAATGGTGTCGCAACAGTGACAGCAACGGTTGATGATGGTGGCAACAATGGTCTGATTGACGCGGGTGACCCGAATACTGCTCAAACCAATCAAACCACGTTTACCATTAAGGTGACGGAAGTGAATGACGCTCCTGTTGCGACTGATGTTGATTTGGGTTCGATTATGGAAGACGGCCAAATCGTGATTGTTGAAAGTGACTTGATTGCAGCCAGTTCTGATCTAGAAAACCATAATCTCACGGTAACCGGTGTGACTCTGACTCAAGGGCAAGGTCAGCTAACACGCTTTGAAAATGCTGGTGGTGCTGATGACGCAGCGATTACGGGACCGTACTGGATATTCATTGCATCCAATGATTTCAATGGCGATGTGAAGTTCAAATACGACATCATTGATGATGGCACAACCAACGGTGCGGATGATTTCTTAACTGATAATGCTGAAATTAGCCTTGTGGTTACTGAAGTTAATGATCAGCCGGTGGCATCGGATATTGATTTGGGCACCATGCTTGAAGAAGATCAGTTGATCATTAAAGAGCAAGACTTGATTTCCTCAACTACTGATCCGGAAAACGACACGATTACTGTGAACAGTTTGGTGCTCGATCAAGGTCAGGGCCAATTACAACGCTTTGAGAACGTCGGTGGTGCTGATGATGCTACGATCACTGGCCCATACTGGGTATTTACCGCAGCCAACGAATACAACGGTGATGTTAAGTTCACTTATACCGTTGAGGACGATGGTACAACCAACGGCGCTGATGATTTCTTAACAGATACAGGCGAAATCAGCGTAGTGGTAACAGCAGTGAATGATCAGCCGGTGGCAACGGATATCGACTTAGGAAACATTCTTGAAGAAGGTAAGTTGATCATCAAAGAGGAAGACTTAATTGCTGCGACGAGTGATCCGGAAAATGACACGATTACCGTGACTAATCTGGTAATCGATGAAGGCCAAGGTCAGTTACAGCGCTTTGAAAACGTGGGTGGTGCTGATGACGCTACGATCACTGGCCCATACTGGGTATTTGCTGCGGCTGATGAATACAACGGTAACGTTAAGTTCACTTATACCGTCGAAGATGATGGTACAACCAACGGCGTCAATGACTTCCTTATGGATACTGCGGAGATCACCGCGATTGTCGATGGAGTGAACGATACACCTGTTGTTAATGGTGACAGCGTCACTACGGTTGTTGACGAGGATGCTGGTCAGTTATTGAGTGGTATCAATGTCAGTGACCCTGATTATGTTGATACATTTTCTGATGATCTCATGACCGTCACGCTGGCTGTGGATTACGGTACACTGAATGTATCATTACCAGCTATGACAACAGTGGTGGTAAATGGCAACAACACAGGTTCGGTTATCTTAGTCGGTACTCTAAGCGATTTGAATGCGTTGATTGATACGCCAACCAGTCCAAATGGTGTTTATCTCGATGCGAGCCTTTCACCAATCAATATTATTGGCTTGGAGGTTACCGCTAAAGACAGTGGAAACCCTTCGGGTATCGCAATAGAAACTGTACCTGTGGTTTACAACATTGCTGTTATGCCAGTTGCGAATACGCCTACTTTATCAATTGATACTGCCTCTAACTACGTGAGAAACATTACCGCGAGTCAGTCAGTCAGTGCGAGTGGTATTCCTTTGGTTGGTATTATTGCAGCCTTAACTGACATTACGGAAGAGTTAACGTTGCATATCAGCGACGTACCTGCTGGTGCTCAAATCACCAGTGATGTAGGTATAGTGACTCTTGAGAATGGTGTTTGGGTAGCAACGGCTGATGCGATTGATAGTTTGAAAGTTGTAGGACTCTCTGAAACTCCGGGTGGTTATACACTTAAAGTTGAAGCTGTTTCTGAAGAGACAGACAATAATGACACTGCCACTTCGGCTTCAATAGACCTTAACTTGAACATTGTCTCTGACGCGATTGATATTAACTTGGCTGCGGAAACGGATGATGTGCAACTATTAGCTGGCGCTAACAATACCGACCTGACTGCCGGTTCTGGAAATGACAGACTGGAAGGTGGAACGGGAGATGATACGCTTGTTGGCGGCGAGGGCAACGATACGCTTATTGGCGGCGGCGGTTCAGATATTTTAACCGGCGGTGACGGTATGGACTCGTTTGTATGGCTTAACATTGAAGACGGTGTTGAAGATACCATTACCGATTTCAGCCTATCTGAAGGAGACCAGATTGACCTGCGTGAAGTGTTACCTGAACTTAAGAACACATCTCCAGACATGACAGCGTTATTGCAACAGATAGACGCGAAAGTCGATGGGGATGATATTGAGCTTACGATCAATCCGGATGGTCTAGGTACTACGGAACAAGTGATTGTGGTTGAAGACCTTGCACCTCAGTTGACGCTAAGCAGCACCATGCCGTCAGATATTCTGGATGCGTTAGTTCAGCAGAATGTTATTACTCACGGTTAAAGCTAATTAGGTGAGCGACAGCTAGTTGAGAGATCTCTAGATGGTAAATAGCTAGTTATAGATACTAATAGGTAAACGATAACTATTAGAGGCGAACCATAAAACCAAACGAAATAGGCCAGCAATGCTAATGTTGGCCTATTTTTTTGCTCTGTATAAACTACAACAAGATTATTTTAGCGAGTTGTGGATCAGGAACTCTTCTTCAACGCCTTTCAATTTCATTTCATCCATAATGAAGTTCACCGTGTTCAACAAACGTTGTTCACCTTTTGGTATCAGGTAACCGAATTGGCTGTTGGTAAACGGTGTCTCACAACGAGCAGCTTCAAGGCGCTCATCAGTCACTTGATAGAACAGTCCTTCAGGAGTTTCTGTGACCATCACATCAACTTTACCTTCCGCAACGGCTTGCGGAACGTCTAGGTTGTTCTCATAACGTGTAAAGCTCGCGTCTTGCAAGTTAGCATCCGCAAAAATCTCGTTAGTCCCGCCGATATTGACGCCAACACGCACTGAAGAAAGGTTCACTTTTTCTATACTGTTGTATTGTTCTGCTTTGCCTTTCGCGACTAAGAAGCACTTACCAAAGGTCATGTAGCCTTGAGTTTGTTCTGCGTTTAACTGACGCTGCATTTTGCGCGTAATACCGCCCATCGCAATGTCGTATTTATCGCTGTCGAGGTCGGTTAGCAGATCTTTCCATGTGGTACGAACAATCTGTAATTCGACGCCTAGCTGCTCTGCAACATGCTTAGCCACGTCAATGTCATAACCAGAGTAGGTTTTGCCGTCGAAGTAAGAAAAAGGTTTGTAGTCGCCTGTGGTGCCGACGCGAAGTGTGCCTGATTTTTGAATGTCTTCTAACTGGTCAGCTTGCGCTGCGCCGGAAAGTGCCAGAGCAATGGAAGCAAGTAATAGTGATGTTTTTGTCATTGTAATTATCTGTTGTGTTTGTGTTGTTATTCAAAGTAACAGAAACAATCCGAGAAAGAGATCAAACCATTGGAAAGTATCAAAAAAGTGAGACTACAAAAAATAGAGTTAAAAGAACTCTATTTGTACGAGGGAGTTAACGGGTGTAATAGAAAGGTTTAAAAGGGAGATAATACACATTAAAGTGCTATTCAGAGTTAAAAGTATCAGCAAGTTTGAGTGGTAAACAAAAAGCCCATGTTATCGAATAACATGGGCTTCATTATGGGTTTAACTTGTTAGTTGCCTATTTAGCTACTTAGCAACTGATTCGTTGTTCATCTTAGCCGGAGCTTTAGATGCGTTAACCAGGAGGATACCAACGGTTAGTACCATTGAACCACATAGCAGGAACAACAAGCGTCCTGTTGGTTCGTTTGGAATCAGAGCCATTGCTAGGATACCGAAACCTGCTGTGCTGATAAGCTTACCAAGCATTGAACGCTGTTTAGTATCTAGGTTTTGTTGCTCTTCACCTTCCGCGACTAGCGGCGTGTTCCAGTTAGTGAATAATTGGTCAACTTCTTTCTCACGCTCTGGCGATAGGCCTTTGTAGAAGCGAGAAGTCATGATGAAGTAACCACCAGTGAACACGACGTGAGCTGCTAAGCTTAGACCAACTTTCAAGTCGCTCCATTCACGGCCAGTAAGCGCTGTTTCTAGACCAAATAGGTTTTCGATGTCTTCTGCTTGAAGCGAGATACCGAAGATGTAAGAAACGAAGCCACCAACCACTAGGGTAGACCAACCAGCCCAGTCAGGCGTCTTACGAATCCACATACCTAGTAGTACAGGGATAAGCATTGGGAAGCCAATTAATGCACCTACGTTCATTACGATATCGAACAAGCTCAAGTGACGTAGAGAGTTAATGAACAAGCCAATCGCGATGATGATAATACCCATCATGATAGTGGTTAGCTTACTTACGATAACCAGCTCTTTCTGAGTCGCGTTCTGACGAAGAATCGGGCTGTAGAAATTCATTACAAAGATACCTGCATTACGGTTCAGACCTGAATCCATAGAAGACATCGTTGCAGCGAACATTGCTGACATAAGAAGACCAACCATACCTGCTGGCATTACGTTCTGTACGAATGCTAGGTAAGCCGCATCACCTGCTTTATCACCCATTGAAGCGTACTCTAATGCGAAATCAGGCATGAACGCACTTACGTACCAAGGTGGTAGGAACCAGATTAGTGGACCGACAACCATAAGGATACATGCTAGGCCTGCCGCTTTACGTGCGTTTTCACTGTCTTTTGCACATAGGTAACGGTAAGCGTTGATGCTGTTGTTCATTACACCGAACTGCTTCACGAAAATGAACACGACCCAAAGGATGAAGATGCTCATGTAGTTTAGGTTGTTACCCAACATGAAGTCGCCGTCGAAATTAGCAACGATGTTAGTTAGGCCGCCACCGTGGAAGTAAGCTGCAACCGCACAAGTAATCGTAACCGCCATGATAACCAGCATTTGCATGAAGTCAGAAGCAACAACCGCCCAAGAGCCGCCCGTTACTGCCATCAATACTAGAACCATACCCGTTACCACAATGGTTGCTTCCATTGGGATGTTGAATACTGCTGCTACAAAGATAGCTAGACCGTTTAGCCAAATACCTGCAGAGATAAGGCTGTCAGGCATGCCTGCCCATGTGAAGAACTGTTCAGACGTTTTACCAAAGCGCTGACGGATAGCTTCAATCGCCGTTACCACACGAAGTTGGCGGAACTTTGGAGCGAAGTACATATAGTTCATGAAGTAGCCAAATGCATTGGCTAAGAATAGGATTACAATAACGAAACCGTCATTGAATGCGCGTCCTGCGGCACCTGTAAACGTCCATGCTGAAAATTGTGTCATGAAGGCAGTTGCACCAACCATCCACCACAACATTTTGCCGCCACCTCTGAAGTAATCACTAGTAGAGGTGGTGAACTTACGGAACATCCAACCAATAGCGATCAAAAAGAAGAAGTAGGCGAGAACAACAAAAGTATCAATAGTCATCTTTTCAGCCTTTTAAATATCATAATTAACTGCGCTTAGATTAACGCTTTCAAAGGTTTATTTGTACTACAATATGCCTTTAGTATGATCTAGGTCGCATTGATTTTTTAGCTCTCACACTGTTTTTAGTTAAGTTGTTGTTTTTGTTGAATTTAAATATCTATTTAATTTATTTCAGATCGTAAATAAAATACGTTCTAATTGTTTATATGTATTACAATATAAAAGGTTCATCTATAGATTGGGCGATCTATAAGATTTTAATTATAACCGTAACAAATGTGCTACAAATAGGTGTGATTGTGCGATGGAATTCACGTTAAATCTAAACGCTAATTTGATAAGAGGGATTTGAAAAAATTAAGTGTAGCTTATTGGTTTTTATGCAGCTATTCATTGTTAGCTTTGGTTTCTTTGTATGTAGAGCTGCTTATTATCGAGAGAAGTTTTTGCCCTCGACATTTAATTTAGCTTTTTGTTTATTCTTATATGAAGCACAACGGCGGGTTGAAGAGGTCTAAGGCGGTCAGCGTAGATGTTGAGCAAGTAGTTCTAAGTGCAAAATATGAATTGACGGTAGTTACCGTGATTTAAGTCATAGACGATTGTTCGAGAAGCATTAATTTTAAGCTCTGAGTGGTAATTTAAGCGCCAACAGAGAATACAAGAACTGAATGTGAGTTGAATTACGTACAATCGGCGTGTGACACGTTGAGCGGGCTTCGACGGTGATATCGTTTATGGGGAGAAAGAAGCTTTATCTAAAGTCAGGTAGTTTGTGTTTACCCAGTTGTTTGTGTACCTAACAACTAACCATGTATCAGGTGCCGTATTTGGTGTTGAGTTACTGAGCCAACTAGCCACTTAGTCAGTTTGATTCGAGACCGTAGTTTACTTCAGGGTAGGGACCGATATTGAGAATACTGGTTTACAAAGCATTTACTGCCAAAGAGCAGTTCGCATTAGATATCAGTTAGTTATAAGCAAAAAAAAAGCCCCACCGAAGTGAGGCCTTATCACCAAATCTAAAATAGATTAAGCGTTAACGTGAGCAACTGCATCGCGAACAAGCTTGCCTAGTTCGTCCCACTTACCTTCGTCGATAAGGTTAGTTGGAACCATCCAAGTACCACCGCACGCAAGTACAGAAGGGATAGATAGATATTCATCTACATTCTTCAAGCTTACACCGCCAGTAGGCATAAATTTAACAGGGTAAACCGCTGTTAGTGCTTTAAGCATACCAGTACCGCCAGACGGCTCAGCAGGGAAGAACTTCAATGTGCGAAGGCCCATTTCCATTGCTTGTTCAACTAGGCTTGGGTTGTTAACACCCGGTACAATAGCTACGCCTTTATCGATACAGTATTGAACAGTACGTGGGTTAAAACCTGGGCTTACGATGAAATCAACACCGGCTTCGATAGACGCATCAACTTGCTCGTTAGTCAGCACTGTGCCTGAACCGATTAGCATGTCAGGGAACTCTTTACGCATGATGCGAATCGCTTCGATTGCACATTCTGTACGTAGTGTGATTTCTGCACATGGCATGCCGTTTTCAACAAGAGCTTTACCTAGAGGGATAGCGTCTTCAGCACGGTTGATAGCGATTACAGGAATTACTTTTAGGTTTGCTAGTTGTTCATTTAATGTAGTCATGAATTCTTTCTCACGTTAATTATGGGCTTGCTTTTAACTAAGCAAGCCCTTGATTAATATATAAAGTGCGTAATTATAAAGACAGATCAGGCGTCGCATCTACAGGAATGATAGCACCTGGATGCTGAATCACGGTTCCTGCCACAATATGACCGGCAAATGCGGCATCACGAGCATTACCACCGCTCAAACGCTTAGCTAAGAAGCCAGCACTGAACGAGTCGCCAGCGGCCGTAGTGTCTACGATGTTGTCAACTGGGTTTGGAGCTACGTATTGAGCACTTTGGCTTTCAACGACTAAGCAGTCTTTTGCGCCACGTTTGATAACGATCTCTTTCACACCAGACTCAGACGTACGAGCAATACATTGTTCAATGCTTTCGTCGCCGTACAACTCTTGCTCATCATCAAACGTCAGTAGGGCCGTGTCGGTGTACTTGAGCATTTTCAAGTACCAAGAAATCGCTTCTTGTTGGCTTTCCCAAAGTTTAGGACGGTAGTTATTGTCGAAGAATACTTGGCCGCCTTGAGCTTTAAATTTGTCTAAGAAGTTAAACAGCTGTGTACGGCCATTTTCTGTCAAGATAGCAAGTGTAATACCGCTTAGGTAAACCGCATCAAAAGAGAATAGCTTATCAAGTAGAGCAGGCGTGTCTTGCTGATCAAACATGAACTTCGCTGCAGCATCACTACGCCAGTAGTGGAAGCTACGCTCACCAGTTTCATCGGTCTCGATGTAATAAAGCCCTGGTTGTTTGTGATCGAGCTGAGCCACTAAGCTTGTGTCGATACCTTCAGCTTGCCACTTTTCTAGCATGTCAGTACTGAATGGGTCGGTGCCTAGTGCGGTTACATAGCTTGTTTGGATACCATGCTCTTTTGTTAAGCGTGACAGGTAAAGTGCCGTATTTAGTGTATCGCCACCAAAACTTTGCTTAAGCCCATCTTGTTTCTTTTGTAGCTCAACCATGCACTCGCCAATGACCGCGATGTTTAATGATTTCATATGCTTACCTTAGCAACTGAGGTTGCGCTATTCATTATTTTAGGAAGTCTTCACGCGCAGGGTTGAAGATATCTAGAAGGATGCTGTCTTGCTCTAGTGCAACCGCACCGTGCATCATGTGTTTACGAGCGAAGTAAGCATCGCCTTCTTTAAGTACTCTCTTCTCGCCTTCAATCTCAGCTTCAAAGCTGCCGCGAACAACATAACCGATCTGGTCATGAATTTCGTGTGTGTGAGGATGGCCAATCGCACCCTTATCAAAACAAAGGTGTACAGCCATTAGATCGTCGGTGTAAGCAACGATTTTACGCTTAATACCGCCACCAAGTTCTTCCCACGGATTTTCATCTAGCATAAAGAAAGAGTTCATTGTGTATCTCCTAATCTGTTTAAATCTTTTAAGTGTTACTTAGCTTGCATTCATAATAAGGGAATGAGCCTAATTGTAATACAATATATCTAAAATTGTGTGATATTGATCAAGTGATACTTTATATTGCGTAAATAAATCAATAACTTAACAAATGCTCTAAATTTATCATTAGTTAACTACATCAATGACTTATGATGATTTATGTGATTCTACTCATCATTTAGCATCGAATAGGTATGATTAAAGCTCATATTGTATTACTTTATATGGAGTTTGAAAATTTAATCAAAGTTTAAACAGATAAACTCTTTATTGAGGGTGACAAAGAATATGACTACCAAACCAGTATTGTTGACTGAAGCAGAAATTGAGCAACTTCACCTTGAAGTGGGCCGTTCTAGCTTAATGGGCAAAACCATTGCAGCGAATGCGAAAGACTTAGAAGCGTTCATGCGTTTACCTATTGATGTTCCAGGTCACGGTGAAGCAGGGGGTTACGAGCATAACCGCCATAAGCAAAATTACACGTACATGAACTTAGCTGGTCGCATGTTCTTGATCACTAAAGAGCAAAAATACGCAGACTTCGTTACAGAATTATTGGAAGTGTACGCAGACAAATATCTAACGTTTGATTACCACGTACAGAAAAACACTAACCCGACAGGTCGTTTGTTCCACCAAATCCTGAATGAACACTGCTGGTTAATGTTTTCAAGCTTAGCTTACTCTTGTGTTGCTTCAACATTGACACAGGAACAACGTGACAACATTGAGTCTCGCATTTTTGAACCAATGCTAGAAATGTTCACAGTGAAGTACGCACACGACTTCGACCGCATTCACAATCACGGCATTTGGGCTGTAGCGGCTGTGGGTATCTGTGGTCTTGCTTTAGGCAAGCGTGAGTACCTTGAAATGTCGGTTTACGGCATCGACCGTAACGATACGGGCGGCTTCTTAGCGCAAATTTCTCAACTGTTTGCACCTTCTGGTTACTACATGGAAGGTCCTTACTACCACCGTTACGCAATTCGCCCAACGTGTGTGTTCGCTGAAGTTATTCATCGTCACATGCCCGAAGTTGATATCTACAACTACAAAGGCGGCGTGATTGGTAACACAGTACAAGCAATGCTTTCTACTGCTTACCCGAACGGTGAATTCCCAGCATTAAACGACGCGTCTCGCACAATGGGCATTACTGATATGGGTGTTCAGGTTGCCGTAAGTGTTTACAGCAAGCATTACTCTTCTGAAAGTGGCGTTGACCAAAACATTCTTGGTATGGCGAAGATTCAAGACGCAGTATGGATGCACCCATGTGGTCTTGAGCTATCTAAAGCCTACGAAGAGGCTTCAGCTAAACAAGAAATCGGCATGCCTTTCTGGCCAAGTGTTGAATTGAGCGAGGGTCCTGAAGGCCACAATGGTGCACAAGGCTTTATCCGTATGCAGGATAATAAAGGTGACGTTTCTCAACTTGTTATGAACTACGGTCAACACGGCATGGGTCACGGCAACTTCGATACGCTGGGTATTTCTTTCTTTAACCGCGGTCAAGAAGTGTTGCGTGAATACGGTTTCTGTCGTTGGGTTAACGTTGAGCCAAAATTTGGCGGTCGCTACCTAGATGAAAATAAATCTTACGCTCGTCAAACGATTGCACATAATGCAGTAACGATTGATGAGAAATGTCAGAACAACTTTGACGTTGAGCGTGCTGACGCAGTACACGGTTTGCCTCACTTCTTCAAAGTGGCAGATGAGCAAATTAACGGTATGAGCGCATTTGCTAACGACCATTACGAAGGTTTTGACATGCAACGCAGTGTGTTCATGCTAAACCTTGAAGAGCTTGAGTCTCCGCTATTGTTAGACTTGTACCGCTTAGGTTCGACAAAAGGCGGCGAAGGCGACCACCAGTTTGATTACTCTCATCAATATCAAGGTCAAATTATTCGCACTAACTTCGAATACCAAGCAAACAAAGAGCTAAACACACTAGGAAGTGACTTCGGTTACCAACACCTATGGAATGTAGCGAGTGGTGAAGTGAATGGTACTGCGTTAGTTAGCTGGTTACAGAACGACACGTACTATACTTGGTTGGGTACAAGTTCGAACGAGAACGGAGAAATCATCTTCACTCGCACTGGTGCTAACGATCCAAGCTTTAATTTACGTTCAGAGCCTGCATTCATTCTACGTAGCAAAGGCGAAACAACATTGTTTGCTTCTGTGCTAGAAACGCACGGTTACTTTAACGAAGAATTCGAGCAATCAGTAAACGCTCGTGGTGTTGTGAAAAACATCAATGTTGTTGCTCACACGAATGTAGGTTCAGTAGTAGAAATTACGACAGAGAAATCAAACGTGACAGTGATGATCAGTAACCAACTTGGCGCAACTGACAGCACTGAACACAAAGTAGAACTGAACGGCAAAGTATACAGCTGGACAGGCTTCTACTCAGTAGAAACGACTTTAGAGCAGGGGAAATAATAATGAGCTATCAACCACTTTTACTTAACTTTGAAGAAGCAGCAGAGCTTCGTAAAGAACTTGGCAAGGATAGCCTATTAGGTAACGCACTAACTCGTGACATTAAACAAACTGACGCTTACATGGCTGAAGTTGGCATCGAAGTTCCAGGTCACGGCGAAGGTGGCGGTTATGAACATAACCGTCATAAGCAAAACTACATCCATATGGATCTAGCGGGTCGTTTGTTCCTTATCACTGAGGAAACTAAGTACCGTGATTACATCGTTGATATGCTAACAGCGTACGCGACGGTATACCCAACATTGGAAAGCAACGTAAGCCGTGACTCTAACCCTCCGGGTAAGCTGTTCCACCAAACGTTGAACGAGAACATGTGGATGCTTTACGCTTCTTGTGCGTACAGCTGTATTTACCACACAATCTCTGAAGAGCAGAAGCGTCTGATCGAAGACGATCTTCTTAAGCAAATGATCGAAATGTTCGTTGTTACTTACGCACACGACTTCGATATCGTACACAACCACGGCCTATGGGCAGTGGCAGCGGTAGGTATCTGTGGTTACGCGATCAACGATCAAGAATCTGTAGATAAAGCACTTTATGGCCTGAAACTGGACAAAGTAAGCGGCGGTTTCTTAGCGCAACTTGACCAACTGTTTTCGCCAGACGGCTACTACATGGAAGGTCCTTACTACCACCGTTTCTCTCTACGTCCAATCTACCTGTTCGCAGAAGCGATTGAACGTCGTCAGCCTGAAGTCGGTATCTATGAATTCAACGATTCAGTGATCAAGACAACATCTTACTCTGTATTCAAAACCGCATTCCCAGACGGTACATTGCCAGCTCTGAACGATTCATCGAAGACGATCTCTATCAACGATGAAGGCGTTATCATGGCAACGTCTGTGTGTTACCACCGTTACGAGCAGACTGAAACTCTGCTTGGTATGGCTAACCACCAACAAAACGTTTGGGTTCATGCTTCAGGTAAAACATTGTCTGACGCTGTTGAAGCAGCTGATGAAATCAAACCATTCAACTGGGGTAGCCTGTTCGTTACCGACGGCCCTGAAGGTGAGAAAGGCGGCGTTAGCATTCTTCGTCACCGTGATGAGAAAGACGACGATACCATGGCGTTGATCTGGTTCGGTCAACACGGCAGCGATCACCAGTACCACTCTGCGCTAGACCACGGTCACTACGATGGACTGCACCTAAGTGTATTCAACCGTGGCCACGAAGTGCTGCACGATTACGGCTTCGGTCGCTGGGTAAACGTTGAGCCTAAGTTTGGTGGTCGTTACATTCCAGAGAACAAGTCTTACTGTAAGCAGACGGTTGCTCACAACACAGTAACGGTTGATCAGAAAACGCAGAATAACTTCAACACAGCATTGGCTGAGTCTAAGTTTGGTCAGAAGCACTTCTTCGTAGCAGACGACCAGTCTTTGCAAGGCATGAGCGGCACAATTTCTGAGTACTACACAGGCGTAGACATGCAACGCAGCGTGATTCTTGCTGAACTTCCTGAGTTCGAGAAGCCGTTAGTGATTGATGTTTACCGCATCGAAGCTGACGCTGAGCACCAGTACGATCTTCCCGTTCACCACTCTGGCCAGATCATCCGTACTGATTTCGATTACAACATGGAAAAAACGCTTAAGCCATTAGGTGAAGACAACGGTTACCAACACCTATGGAACGTGGCTTCAGGCAAAGTGAACGAAGAGGGTTCTCTAGTAAGCTGGCTACATGACAGCAGCTACTACAGCCTAGTAACCAGCGGTAATGCGGGCAGCGAAGTGATTTTTGCTCGCACTGGTGCTAACGATCCAGACTTCAATCTTAAGAGTGAACCTGCGTTTATCTTACGTCAGTCTGGTCAAAACCACGTGTTTGCTTCTGTACTAGAAACGCATGGTTACTTTAACGAATCTATCGAAGCCTCTGTAGGCGCTCGTGGTCTAGTTAAATCAGTGTCTGTTGTGGGCCATAACAGTGTCGGGACTGTTGTTTGCATTCAGACTACTTCTGGCAACACTTACCACTACGGTATCTCAAACCAAGCTGAAGACACGCAGCAAGCAACTCACACTGTTGAGTTCGCGGGTGAGACATACTCGTGGGAAGGATCATTTGCTCAACTGTAAATGATTAACATACATGCCGTTTAACCATGGCATGTATTGATGTGGTGCTTTGCGGGAACGAAGCATCACATTGAATTCAGTCGTGATTGCAAAATCGTTCGTTGATACCAACAACGACTGAATACATCGGGAATAAGTCAAACCGAGTAACTCACCGCGAGTTGCTCGGTTTTTTTATGCGTGTAGGAAAGGAAAAATGTGGGAAAAGAAAGAGAATGCGTTAAATAATAGAAAACAGTCACTATGGTGTCGATGTGTAAGCTACAGTAAGTGTTAGGAATAAAATAACTAAGGATAAATCATGAAGTTAATGGAAGGGTTGGCGTTAATACTTACAGCTTCTTGTTCTACTTATACGCTAGCAAATGACACGCAAAATCACGCGAATACAGATCAATTCGTGCGTTACCATTATCAAGACAAAATCAGCTACGGAAAGTTGACGAAAGGTACTATTTTTCCAATCAATGGCGACATCTTTAGCGAGTACTCCGTTGAGAAAACCTCGATTCCACTTGAATCGGTTGATCTACTGCTTCCGACTGAACCAGAAAAAGTATTTGCCGTTGGCATGAATTACGTGAGTCACGCCGCTTCTCATCCTGATTTATCACCGCCATTATTTCTGAAGCTTCCATCTTCTTTGATTTTATCGGGTGAAACTATTCATGCCCCTTTTGATGCTCAGAACGTGCATTTTGAAGGTGAGCTCGTCGTAGTGATAGGAAAAGAGATCAGTAAAGCGAGTCAAGAAGAAGCTGAGGACGCGATTTTCGGTGTCACGGTGGGTAATGACATAACGGAGAGAAGTTGGCAGAACAGTGATTTACAATGGTTACGAGCTAAGGCATCGGATGGATTTGGACCGATTGGTCATACTATTGTGAAAGGGGTTGATTATAACGATGTCGAACTTACAACACGTGTTAACGGCGATATCGTCCAGCAAGAAAATACATCTTTCATGATTCACAGCCCGCGAAAAGTTGTCAGTTACTTAAGCCATTACTTTACTCTAAAACCAGGTGACCTTGTATTTATGGGCACACCGGGGAGAACGCATGCATTGGTCGATAAAGATCAAGTATCGGTCACGATCAAAGGGGTAGGGACTGTCACTAATGAAATACGTTTCTAATTTTGAAACCTGCTTATCGTTTGTCCATGAACAAAAAAGCCTACTCTGCAAGTAGGCTTTGATAGACATCTATGATGTATTGATTAAATAAAGGCTTTTCTTGCTTTGGCTGCTAACCATTCTGAGAAGACGACTGTCACTAAAATCGCAAAGAAAATCACCGTTACTTGAGGCCATGCTAGCATCGCCATCGACTCCTGCAGTTTCAATCCAATACCGCCAGCTCCTACTAAACCTAAGACTGTAGACTCGCGGATATTGATATCCCAGCGAAACAAGCTTGTGCCGATGAAACTTGGCATTACTTGCGGAAGAATGCCGTAGTTCAATACTTGCAGGGGAGATGCACCCGTCGATTGAATCGCTGACATCTGCGTGACGTTCACTTCTTCAATCGCTTCATACATCAATTTAGCCACGAAACCAATTGAGCGCAGAGCAATCGCGATAATACCGGCCAGTAATCCAGGACCTATGATTGCCACCAACAAGAGCGCCCAAATTAGCGAGTTGATCGAACGACTTGCCGCAATGATGAACAGTGCGATAGGCCTGATAAACGTAGTGCTTGGCGTTGTGTTGCGTGCGGCTAAGAATGCAACTGGAAATGCCAGTACGATCCCTAACAGTGTGCCAAGTGTTGCGATATTAATTGTGTCCCACAAAGGGCTCCAAAGAGACTCTAAGTAACTCCACCTTGGTGGCCACATACGTGAAGATATATCAGCAAGTTGGTTCGGTGAATCAGTTACAAAGTACCAAATCGTATCTTTGTTCATGATTTGCCATGCAAAAACAGTTAAAGCAACAAAGCAAAGCCAGCCTATCCAGAGCATCAGGCTCTGTTTATTGTCGTAACGCTTCCATTGGGTACGATTGATGACGCTTGTCGGTGTGTTATTTAGCGTGCTCATTGAGTCGTTCCTTACTGCACATACTTACGGATGATAGTTGATAGGTATTCACACAACATCACAATCACGATAATAATCAATAGAATAGCAGCGGCTGCGCTGTACTCATAGCGGTCCATTGCTGTGTTTAACGTAGCGCCAATACCACCTGCGCCAACAATGCCGATTACAGCAGATTCACGAAAATTGATGTCGAGTCGGTACATCGAAAGCCCAATGAAACGAGGCATCACTTGTGCTTGAATTGCGTAATTAACTTGTTGTAGCCAACTCGCCCCTGTTGCACGCATTGCCGTCAGTGGTGCTGGGTCAATGGCTTCAATCTCATCGGCGAACAGTTTTGCGAGAAAGCCGATAGTGGCAAATGTGAGAGTGACAAAACCAGCAAACGTACCGAAGCCAAACAGAGCCACACACAAAATCGCGACAATGATCTCTTGTAAGCTACGGGCGATAGAAATAAACGCGCGGCAGAACAGGTAAACCGGAGTCGGAGCAAGGTTTTTCGCTGCACCTAATCCAAATGGAATAGAAAGAATAACACCAGCCACGGTCGATGTGAGCGTCATGGTTAAGCTTTCAATTAAACCTTGCGAGATGTTATTCCACCGTCCACCGAAATCTGGGTTCATGAAAGCCAAAATGAACTGCCAGCCGCGCTCGCTACCTTCGTAAATTCGAGTCCAGTTTACGTGTACCGATTGAGTCGCAAGGTATAAATACACCGCGACGATGATGACTAAGCTCCAACGTAACCAAGGGTTGGAAATCAGTGGCGGCTTGGTCCATTGTTTTGGATATGACTGAATCATACTGTTGCCTCAGACAAATGAGGGTGAGTGATGCTCAGGTCATCTTCCTCTTCTTCTACCTGTTGGCTCCAATCCTCTTCACCGTAGATCTGTGTGAGTACGTCTTCGGTGAGCAGGTTTGGTTGGTTATCAAATACCACACAGCCTGCATTTAGGCCGACAACTCGGTCAACAAACTGTTTTGCTAACTGAACGTCGTGAATATTGATGATGGCTGGAAGTCGTTGCTCTGAACAAATCTCGCTGATCAATCGCATGATCTGACGAGCAGTACGTGGATCGAGTGCGGCTGTTGGTTCATCAATCAGTAATAGCTTTGGTTTTTGAGCAAGCGCACGCGCAATACCGACACGCTGACGCTGACCACCTGATAAGGCATCGGCTCTTTTATTGGCGTGCTCTAATAATCCAACTCGGTCGAGTAGGGCATAAGCGGCTTGGATATCCGATTCAGGGAAACGACGAGTAAAGCTTTGCCAGAAATTCACGTATCCCAAACGTCCTGAAAGTACGTTTTCCATCACCGTTAAGCGCTCAATCAATGCGTATTCTTGGAAAATCATCCCAATTTCACGTCGAGATTGTCTTAGCTGGCGCTTAGACAGCGTCTCTAAGTTGGTATTGGAAAAGATAACTTCGCCGCTGGTGGGCTCTGTTAGTCGGTTAATACAACGGATAAGTGTTGATTTCCCTGCTCCTGATGGGCCAATTAATCCAACAACTTCGCCAGCATTCACTGACAAGCTGACGTTAGTTAGGGCTTTGTCAGAACTGGAATAGTGCTTGGTAAGCCCTTTAAGGGTAAGAGTAGACATAAAATTCCTATAAGACGGTGTACTAAGAGTTCGCCAGAGGCAGGCGTGGAGAGCAAACCGGAAAGAGTGTTGAATAACTGCAGGCGTGTTTGCCTGCAGTTAGTATTTCTGTGTTATTGGCTTTTTAGTTCGCTTGAACTTAGCTACACGTGTAAGACACTTTGTTCGCTGTATCGATAGTTCGGATCACTTCCCAGTGCTCTTGATAAGTGATTGGAACAAATTTTGCCTCGCCGTTACGTTCGAATTCTTCTTGCAGTTTGGTGCCTTCCCAATCAAACGTGAAGAATGCTTGTTGAATCTTTTCTTGTAGTTCAGGTGTTAGGTTATGTGCAGTACCGTAAGCGGTAGTCGGGAAGGTTTGTGACTTGTAGATACTTTTGATTTGGTCTTCTTTTACTACTTCACGTGAAAGCATGCGGTTCAACACCGAGTTAGCAACGGCCGCCGCATCGTAATCCTTATGTGCTACACCTAAGATAGAGTTGTCGTGCGCGCCAGAGAACGCAGGTTTAAAATCACGATCCGGTTGAAGTTGGTATTCAGCATCTAAAATTGCAGATGGAGCTTTGAATCCAGAGTTAGAAGTTTGCGCTGTGAAAGCGAGATTTTTACCTTTCAGATCTTCTACTTTTTCAATGCCAGAACTAGGATGAGTGATGATTTCCATTTCGTAACCGAAAGAACCATCTTCAGCCGCCATCATGGTAAAAGGAGCGAAACCAGCACAGTTGACCGCTAGTGGGGTAGAGCCAGTGTTGAAGCCTGCAATATGTAGACGCCCAGAACGCATGGCTTCAATTTGAGCTGCGTTATTTTGTACAGGAAAGAAACGAACCGTTTTTTCGGTTGTTTTTTCTAGGTGGCTCAAAAACTCGCTCCACACATCAGCGTATACTGCTGGATCTTCAACTGGCGTGTAAGCAAAAATCAGCGTGTTTGGGTCGACCCATTGTGATTCATCTTGGGGAACGTCAGCAACTAAGTTACCAGAACGATCTTCGTATCGTGAATCCATTGCTAATGCAGAACCAGAAAAAATCAGCGCAGCAGTAATAGCGCTTTTAAGCGTGAGATTAGTTTTTGTCGGTTTCATTGTTTCAGTCCAGTTGAGTTATCTGTTGGGAAGGGAGTATAGGAATCGACGATGACAGAACCGCTGCTTTTTGATGACGGATTTATGAATGGTGTAACATGATGTTTCTCGTTAAATGAAATTAGATGCTTTTAACTATCTGATTTAGCGGGTAAATTAATGGGCTATTCTTTGTTTGATTTTACTCAATTGGCTGTAGGTTGAAATACTGTTATAGTAATCCTTAAATAATACATAAACATAACATATAAAATAAGTGAACTTATGGTTAGCACTTTTAATTCAATTTCGGGCTCGAAGCGTAGCCTGCACGTGCAAGTAGCGCGTGAAATCGCTCGTGGAATCTTGTCTGGCGATCTGCCGCAAGGTTCTATTATTCCTGGTGAAATGGCGTTATGTGAACAGTTTGGTATTAGCCGAACGGCACTACGTGAAGCAGTTAAACTATTAACTTCTAAAGGTTTGTTAGAGTCCCGCCCGAAAATCGGTACTCGTGTAGTCGACCGCGCATATTGGAACTTTCTTGATCCTCAGCTGATTGAATGGATGGATGGTCTAACCGACATAGATCAATTCTGTTCTCAGTTTTTAGGCCTTCGCCGTGCGATAGAACCTGAAGCGTGCGCACTGGCGGCTAAATTTGCAACGGCTGAACAACGCATTGAACTTTCAGAAATCTTCCAAAAAATGGTAGAAGTGGATGAGGCTGAAGTATTTGATCAAGAGCGTTGGACAGATATTGATACTCGTTTTCATAGCTTGATCTTTAATGCGACAGGTAATGACTTCTACCTGCCATTCGGCAATATCTTGACTACGATGTTCGTGAACTTCATCGTGCACTCTTCTGAAGAAGGAAGCACGTGTATCAATGAACACCGTAGAATCTATGAAGCAATCATGGCTGGTGATAGTGATAAGGCACGAGTTGTGTCTGCTGCACACTTGCAAGATGCCAACCACCGTCTGGCGACGGCGTAATAGAAATAATCTAGAGCGTAGGTAGATGAGTCACCTCATATAGAGATGAACAGCATTACGCTCGGATAAACGACTTAAAAGGGTATGCCAAGTGCATACCTTTTTTGTTGTCTACCGTTTACGAAAATTGGCTGCTTTCATGTATGAAAAAAGCCAGAGACTGTTGTCTCTGGCTTTGAGTTGTTTCAATATTCTAGCTTAAACAAGCGGCTAATCATGATGTTCGTAAGTTTGCTTTTGTTTCTGCTTTTTCTTCATTTTTAACGTTGAATAAACCGAGAATACAGCTAACACGATAAACGCGAGAGCAATAGGACGCTCATAAAGGAAAGACCAACTGCCATCGTACATCAGCAGTGATTTTCTAAGGTTTGTTTCTGCCATTGGCCCTAAGATGATCGCAAGCAGAATCGGTGAAGAAGGGATATCCAGTTTAGTTAAGATAAAGCCAAGTAGACCGAAACCGATTGCAATACCCACATCAAACATCGAGTTGTTAATTGCGTAAGCGCCGACAATTGAAAGGAAGACAATGATTGGAATCATGATGATCTTCGGTACTTCAATGATTCGACAGAAGAAGCGAATACCCAGTAAACCAATCACTAACATCACAAGGTTAGCGACCAACATTGAGCTGAACACGCCATAAACCACTTCGGGGTTTTGGGCGAATAGCAGTGGGCCTGGTGTGAGTCCTTGTACTATAAGTGCACCAAGAAGAACCGCTGCCACGGCATCTCCAGGGACACCTAGTGTTAATAACGGAACTAGCGAGCCACCCGTTACGCCGTTGTTTCCAGATTCAGCGGCTGCAAGGCCACGAACCGAGCCTTTACCAAACTCTTCTGGGTTCTTAGACGAACGTTTTGCTTCGTTGTAACAAACAAATGCAGATATATCAGCACCAGCACCCGGTACCGAGCCGATAGTTGTTCCCATCAAACCACTTTTTATGGCCGTTGGTAGCATTTCTTTGAGATCACTTTTACTTAATAGTTTGTGGTCAAATTTCGGTGCAAAGACTTTCTTTTCAGAGAACAGCTTCTCTAGTTGGTTTAATGCCTCAGATAGAGCGAATAAACCAATTAAGACAGGGATGACATTGATTCCGCTGTAAAGATCCATGATGTCAAAAGTAAATCTTGGCACACTGCTGATTGGGTCGAGTCCAACAGTTGAAACCAATAATCCAATGGTTCCCGCAAGTAACCCTTTAAAAATGTTGTTCGAAGAAACACTCGCAATAATCGTTAAACCAAACAGAGCGAGTGCAAAATATTCTGGCGCATTAAAACGCAGTGCAAAGGTCGCTAATTTAGGCGCAATCGCGATGAGGACGATAGTACTTAACAGCCCGCCAATAAATGATGCAACAGCAGAAATACTTAATGCTCTTGCTGCTTGTCCTCTAACAGCCATAGTGTGACCGTCGAGTACACTTGCTGCAGAAGC
Source organism: Vibrio sp. PSi01 (assembly GCF_054960695.1). Lineage (NCBI taxonomy): Bacteria > Pseudomonadati > Pseudomonadota > Gammaproteobacteria > Vibrionales > Vibrionaceae > Vibrio > Vibrio sp. PSi01. Next base: position 107,135 of record NZ_JBHNYN010000003.1, on the reverse strand, counting down.
CGGTGTTCCTGGGGTTTTAAGTAAAATTGCGGCAATTGAGCCACCGTAAATCCCACCAATGTATACACCAATTAACATCACAAGGGCTGAAGTCGGTTCCATGCCAAAGGTAAATGGAAGGAGAATTGCCACGCCCATTGTCGCTGTAAGTCCGGGTAGTGCGCCTAAAATAACGCCGCCCAGTACGCCAAAAACAAGGACAGGAAGCACTGCAAAGCTAACTGCAGTTGCGAGACCATCGATTAGATATTCAAACATATGACCTCCTAAGACCACGTTGCTTCAGGAAGCGCGATGTAGAACACCTCGCCAAATAGATAGTAAACCGCGAACACAAAGACAACGGCGACAACGTAATAGATTGGCTTCTTCACTTTGAAGTAAACGAGGTAGAACATAAATGCAATCAAACTAGCATAAAGGTAGCCAACTACACTGATGAGTAATGCGTAGCCAATAAGAAAAGCAACGCCGAAAATCGACATCTTGCTTATCATCGCTTCTTGTTGTTCAGAGGCACCTTTTAATTTGTGTTGAACGATGAGAACAATACAGATAGCAATTTGGGCAATCACAATCATCATCGGGAAGAATTTTGCATCGACACTTGCATCTTGGTACATCGGACGATCAAATTGAGTGATCAGCGCGAACGCGATTGCGCTAAGGATAATGATGATAGAAGGGAAAACGACGTTTCGGTTTAAGTAAGAGTGAGAGTTAGACATGGAGTTTACCCCTAAAAAGTAAAGCAAGGGAAAGGTACAAACTAGTAACAGAGGCACAACTGATAAAAGCTGTGCCTCTGAACAAAGGTTATTGAATTAATTGAGTCAATGATTTTGTATCTTCTGCAACAAACTCAGTGAAGGCTTTGTCATCAAGATTGTGAATCGTCATTGCACCTTTCGCCATGAAAGTTTTGAACTCTTCACTTGCCATTGCTTCATCAAATGCAGCCCCCAGCTTCTCGATTACTGCATCAGGTGTATCTTTTGGAGCACCAATACCGCGCCATGTACCTGTTACTACATCAATGCCTTGCTCTTTCAAAGTAGGAACATCTGGAATGTACTGAATACGTTCTTCAGACATGACACCTAATGCCTTTAGTTGGCCTGAACGAAGTTGAGCGATAGCTTCACCAGGAGTAACCATAGTGACGTCTGTGTGATGGCCTAGTACAGCAGGAATTGCTTCTGATGCACCGTTGTAAGGGATAGCGTTTAATTTAATGCCTTGATCTTTTTCAAGAGACATTAGGTAGAAGTTTGGCGCAGCGGTTGAAGCGAATTTTACGCTGCCTGGTTTTTCTTTGGCTTCCTTAATCAGGTCGTTAATCGTGTTGTATGGGCTATCTGCTGCAACCAATACGACCGCAGGATCTAAGTTAACTAAACGAATGAGTTTAAAGTCGTCAGCGGTATGACGCATCAAACCCATTTGAGGAAGTGAAGCGATTTCACGTGTTACTACTGTTAATGTGTAACCATCCGCACGCTGCTGAGCACCAAAGCTCATCCCAACTGCGCCTGCGCCACCAGTACGGTTCATGATTGAAATATTTTGCCCAAGAATGTCTTTCGCGCTATTTGCAAGAGTACGACCAACGGCATCGGTGCCGCCGCCCGCGCCAAATGGCACAACTAAGCGAATGTTTTTGCTTGGATAGTCAGCTGCAATTGACGTTGCAGAAACAAGTATACCGGCTGCTAGCATAATGGATTTTAATAGTTTACTCATAATAAGTACCTTCTGTTTCTAATTATTAGCGATATGTTTTTGTAGGGTTTTCTGCTTTTTCTGTTTGGTATTCGTGCATTGCTAACTGTTCAATAGCTACCGCTATCCAGCCACTGATCAGCATGTCATACCATTGTTGTACACCACTGCAGGCAACAACCACGTTTCCGTAAACAAACGAACCATAAAACAGTAAGTCTTCGTCACGTAGTGAAGATGGGTGTTGGGAGTGCAGTGTTAGATTGCTTGTCGATTCTCGCCACGCTTGTTGTGCTTTCTTACGGGCAAGGTGATCAAACTTGATTGTCCAGTTGTCAGGAGCTCCTAACGACTCTTCATATAGAATGGCGTCTTCAAAAGAGGCTTCCCAAGGCTTGAGGTGTGGATTCATAACGACAATATGCAGTTCTTTTCTATTCGTTCTTTCAAACAGCTTGTCGATAGAGGGTTTAACGATATCGATAGCGTCTTGAGTGATATCTTTCATTGATCGCATTCCACATGTCCTTACGTTTGGTAGATGAATATAGAATATTGTATGACAATAATTCTTCAATTAACGATGACTTGGAAGCGGGGAGCGATCACAAGTGAAAGTCTTCTAACAAGACTTCGATCTTGTTTTGACCATATTCTGGCGGAAATAGTGTGATTCTGGTCTTTTTTTGAGCTGGGTGTAAATGGACACAGATCCAGTTTTATTTTGGCTGATTTCCTAGATATAAATTCACCACCATATGCTCGCCGTTCTGTTAATTCATATGGGAGAAAATTTTGGATTGATAATCGAGCGTCCTATAACACTACGAGTTATATGCGAACATGTCAGCGGCTCACCTGCAAGACGCTAACCACCGTTAAGCTAAACGCGCGTTTCAACTATCATGTGAACTACTTAAACGTCCCGATGAACCATTTATAGGTTCATCAAAACCAGTCAAAAAGGTATACCAAGTGAATGCTTTTTTTGTTTTTAAGAAGTGTGTTGCACCATGTGTAGCACGGTTTTGGTTCACTCCCGATTAACTCTTTCTTAAGGCAATTTTTCTTGTATACGTTTAGCGGTAGTTCTTTTTACCATCGTAATTAAGAGAATATTGCGGCGAGATTTGTGTTTTAGACACTCGATCTCTCCTCAAATAATTATGCGCCATCCAAGATTTTTCATTTTTTATCTTTTGAATCCATCATCATCTCAACAAGATATGTGGCTTCTATATTGAGTAACTTACGTAGAATTCTAATAGAATTAGCTACTCTCAATTGATATAAAACACTGGTTTATTGTGTGATAAATGAGGGTGATTCAGCTCTGATTTGGCTTTTATTATTTTTGAGAATTTTATATTTATATGTGTTTGATTGTATTTGTTAATAAGTGTGCAAAGTCTCAATTTTTTGTAAGTCATTGATTTTTATAGGGTGGTGTTATTGATGGGTGGTTTTTCATGTTTTCACCTCAAACCCCAGTAATTTCCTTAATGGATTAGCCATATTCCATCCTATGTCATATATATAATTAACTTAATCAATCAAAATAAGATCACCATCACTTATTTGGATTATTGTACTACAAATAAGGTTTGAGATTTCCTATAGTCCTCGTATCAAATTACAACGGACAAAGGATACACGATGGAACTCAACACGATTATTGTCGGCATTTATTTCCTATTCTTGATTGCGATAGGTTGGATGTTTAGAACATTTACAAGTACCACCAGTGATTACTTCCGCGGGGGCGGTAATATGCTGTGGTGGATGGTTGGTGCAACCGCCTTTATGACCCAGTTTAGTGCATGGACATTCACCGGTGCGGCAGGTAAAGCGTATAACGATGGTTTTGCCGTAGCGGTTATCTTTATAGCCAATGCTTTTGGTTACTTCATGAACTTTGCATACTTCGCGCCTAAGTTCCGCCAACTACGTGTAGTGACGGTAATAGAAGCAATCCGTATGCGTTTTGGCGCGACTAACGAACAAGTGTTTACTTGGTCTTCAATGCCAAACAGTGTGGTTTCTGCAGGTGTATGGCTAAACGCATTAGCAATCATTGCTTCTGGTATCTTCGGCTTCGACATGACAGCGACTATCTGGATTACTGGTTTAGTAGTATTAGCTATGTCGGTAACGGGCGGTTCATGGGCAGTTATCGCATCTGATTTTATGCAGATGGTTATCATCATGGCAGTTACGGTAACTTGTGCGGTTGTAGCGGTTGTACAAGGTGGTGGTGTTGGCGAAATCGTCAGTAACTTCCCTGTAGCAGAAGGCGGTTCATTCCTTTCTGGTAACAACATTAACTACCTAAGCATCTTCAGCATCTGGGCATTTTTCATCTTCGTGAAGCAATTCTCAATCACGAACAACATGCTTAACTCTTACCGTTACCTAGCGGCTAAAGACTCAAAGAACGCTAAGAAAGCAGCGCTACTTGCGTGTATTCTAATGCTTTGTGGTGTATTCATCTGGTTCATGCCTTCTTGGTACATTGCTGGTCAAGGTGTCGACCTAGCAGCAGCTTACCCAGAAGCAGGTAAGAAAGCGGGTGACTTTGCATACCTATACTTTGTACAAGAGTACATGCCAGCAGGTATGGTAGGTCTTCTAGTTGCAGCGATGTTTGCAGCGACAATGTCTTCAATGGACTCAGGTCTAAACCGTAACTCAGGTATCTTTGTTAAGAACTTCTACGAAACTATTGTTCGTAAAGGCAACGCAAGTGAGAAAGAGCTGGTAACAGTTTCTAAGATTACTTCTGCAGTCTTCGGTATTGCTATCATTCTTATCGCCCAGTTCATTAACTCGCTTAAAGGTTTGAGCCTGTTCGATACAATGATGTACGTTGGTGCTCTAATCGGCTTCCCAATGACAATCCCTGCATTCCTTGGCTTCTTCATCAAGAAGACTCCAGACTGGGCAGGTTGGGGTACGCTAGTAGTGGGTGGTCTTGTGTCTTACTACGTAGGTTTCGTTGTAAATGCTGAAATGGTGTCATCTGTATTCGGTCTTGAAGAGCTAACGAGCCGCGAATGGTCTGATGTTAAAGTTGCGATTGGTCTAATTGGTCACATCACACTAACAGGTGGCTTCTTCATCCTATCGACATTGTTCTACAAACCACTGTCTGATAAGCGTCAAGCAGACGTTGATAAGTTCTTCGGTAATCTGTCTACTCCTCTAGTTGCGGAGTCAGCGGAACAGAAAGTACTGGATAACAAGCAGCGTGAAATGCTTGGTAAACTGATTGCAGTAGCAGGTATTGGTATTATGCTAATGGCTCTGCTAACTAACCCAATGTGGGGACGTCTAGTCTTCATCTTATGTGGTGTGATTGTTGGTGGTGTTGGTGTACTACTTGTGAAAGCGGTCGATGATGGCGGCAAGCAAGCGAAAGCAGTGACTGAAAGCTAATACATAGAAAACGTTTATAATAGAATGCGACGACTCGAAAGGGCGTCGCATTTTTTGCTTTGCGAAGCGAGTAAACGTGTCAGCCTTACAACATCAGACCTAAATCACGAAAACTGTAAAAAATTGTACGATTGAACCGAAATACATTCAATTGTCCTACAATAAGACGTATATTGTTGCTAATTCCTTTCAGTCAACTTGAAAATAAGTGAGTTAGAATGAGCGACCAAAAATCTCTTGATGCAATCAGGAAGATGAAGCTGGAGAATGATACTTCAGCAGGTAATCTTGTAGACCTACTCCCTATCGAAGTACAGAAACGTGACTTCGACCTATCATTCCTAGACAACTTGAGCGAAGCGCGTCCACGTCTTCTTGTTCAAGCTGATCAGTTAGAAGAATTCAAAGCGAAAGTGAAAGCTGATGAAGCTCACTGTATGTTTGATGATTTCTACAACAACTCGACAGTTAAGTTCCTTGAGACTGCTCCTTTTGAAGAGCCTCAAGCGTACCCAGCTGAGACGGTAGGTAAAGCCTCTTTATGGCGTCCTTACTGGCGTCAAATGTACGTTGATTGCCAAATGGCATTGAACGCGACACGTAACCTAGCTATCGCTGGTGTAGTAAAAGAAGACGAAGCGCTCATTGCTAAAGCAAAAGCTTGGACTTTAAAACTGTCTACCTACGATCCAGAAGGCGTGACTTCTCGTGGCTATAACGACGAAGCGGCTTTCCGTGTTATCGCTGCTATGGCTTGGGGCTACGACTGGTTACACGGTTACTTCACCGATGAAGAGCGTCAGCAAGTTCAAGATGCTTTGATTGAGCGTCTAGACGAAATCATGCACCACCTAAAAGTGACGGTTGATCTATTGAACAACCCGCTAAACAGCCACGGTGTTCGTTCGATCTCTTCTGCTATTATTCCAACGTGTATCGCGCTTTACCACGATCACCCGAAAGCAGGCGAGTACATCGCATACGCGCTAGAATACTACGCAGTACATTACCCGCCATGGGGCGGTGTAGACGGCGGTTGGGCTGAAGGTCCGGATTACTGGAACACACAAACTGCATTCCTAGGTGAAGCATTCGATCTATTGAAAGCATACTGTGGCGTAGACATGTTTAACAAAACATTCTATGAAAACACCGGTGACTTCCCGCTTTACTGTATGCCTGTTCACTCTAAGCGCGCGAGCTTTTGTGACCAGTCTTCAATCGGTGATTTCCCAGGTCTAAAACTGGCTTACAACATCAAGCACTATGCGGGTGTTAACCAGAAGCCTGAATACGTTTGGTACTATAATCAATTGAAAGGCCGTGATACTGAAGCACACACCAAATTCTACAACTTCGGTTGGTGGGACTTCGGTTACGACGATCTTCGTTTCAACTTCCTTTGGGATGCACCTGAAGAGAAAGCACCATCGAACGATCCACTGTTGAAAGTATTCCCAATCACGGGTTGGGCTGCATTCCACAACAAGATGACTGAGCGTGATAACCATATCCATATGGTATTTAAATGTTCTCCGTTTGGCTCAATCAGCCACTCTCACGGTGACCAAAATGCATTCACGTTGCATGCATTCGGTGAAACGCTAGCGTCAATCACTGGCTACTACGGTGGTTTCGGTGTTGATATGCACACGAAATGGCGTCGTCAAACGTTCTCTAAAAACCTTCCACTATTTGGCGGCAAAGGTCAGTATGGTGAGAACAAGAACACAGGCTACGAAAACCACCAAGATCGTTTCTGTATCGAAGCGGGCGGTACTATTTCTGACTTCGACACAGAATCTGATGTGAAGATGGTTGAAGGTGATGCAACGGCTTCTTACAAGTACTTCGTTCCTGAAATTGAATCTTACAAGCGTAAGGTCTGGTTCGTTCAAGGTAAAGTATTCGTAATGCAAGACAAGGCAACGCTTTCTGAAGAGAAAGATATGACTTGGCTCATGCACACCACTTTCGCAAACGAAGTGGCAGACAAGTCTTTCACTATCCGCGGCGAAGTTGCGCACCTAGACGTAAACTTTATCAACAAGTCTGCTAATAACATCACTTCAGTTAAGAACGTTGAAGGCTTTGGTGAAGTTGACCCATACGAGTTCAAAGATCTTGAGATCCACCGTCACGTTGAAGTGGAATTCAAGGCGTCTAAAGAGCACAACATCCTGACGCTTCTTGTTCCTAATAAGAACGAAGGCGAACAAGTTGAAGTGTCTCACAAGCTTGAAGGCAACATGTTAGTGCTCAATGTTGACGGTGAAACGGTTTCGATCGAACTGTAATTCGCTGAAGTAACAGAAGCTAGATATAAAAACTCCGAGTGAAAGTTCGGAGTTTTTTTTTGCCTAGCGAAAATGACAATCTTTATTCCAATGTACCTTCATTTTACTTGGGTTAATGCTAAAGAGCATTTGATAGCCTCTCAACGGCAAACCAATGGTACGGGCTGATGGAGCTGATGTAGGGCAAGACAGGACACGTATTCGACAATAATGTTGAGTGCAAATGTTCAGGGTCGTATAAGAGGCTCGTATGTATGGCTTTGTGGTTTCCAAGAAATTTTCATCACTTATTAATAATGAAGGACCTCAGCCACTGGTAGAAAAAGAAATAGAGAACTAAAAGTAGGTTGGTTTTAGTGTGCTCATATTTATTGCGTTAACTATAATGTGCGACATTTTTTAAATGAACGGTTTCTTAAAGGGGATATCGTTCCGGTAAATATAAAACGTAAGCCATATTTTGTCGTAAATTGTATCGCCGTCACAACTTACGCCTAAGCATCAAATGAATGCCTTAAAACTATTGCGAAACGAGAAAGACGTAGTTATTATAATGAGCATATAATCATACAATACTATATTTGGAGTTTGAACATGACTAAACCTGTAATCGGTTTCATTGGCCTAGGTCTTATGGGCGGCAACATGGTTGAAAACCTGCAAAAGCGCGGCTACCACGTAAACGTAATGGACCTAAGCGCTGAAGCTGTTGCTCGCGTTACAGATCGCGGCAATGCGACTGCATTCACTTCTGCTAAAGAACTCGCTGCAGCAAGTGACATTGTTCAATTTTGTCTTACAACTTCAGCTGTTGTTGAAAAAATCGTATACGGCGAAGATGGCGTTCTTGCGGGCATCAAAGAAGGCGCAGTACTAGTAGACTTCGGTACTTCTATCCCTGCTTCTACTAAGAAAATCGGTGCAGCTCTTGCTGAGAAAGGCGCTGGCATGATCGACGCTCCTCTAGGCCGTACACCTGCACACGCTAAAGATGGTCTTCTGAACATCATGGCTGCTGGCGACATGGAAACTTTCAACAAAGTTAAACCTGTTCTTGAAGAGCAAGGCGAAAATGTATTCCACCTAGGTGCTCTAGGTTCAGGTCACGTGACTAAGCTTGTGAACAACTTCATGGGTATGACAACTGTTGCGACTATGTCTCAAGCTTTCGCTGTTGCTCAACGCGCTGGTGTTGATGGCCAACAACTGTTTGATATCATGTCTGCAGGTCCATCTAACTCTCCGTTTATGCAATTCTGTAAGTTCTACGCTGTAGACGGTGAAGAGAAGCTAGGTTTCTCTGTTGCAAACGCAAACAAAGACCTTGGCTACTTCCTTGCTCTTTGTGAAGAGCTAGGTACTGAGTCTCTAATTGCTCAAGGTACTGCAACAAGCCTACAGGCTGCTGTTGATGCAGGTCTTGGTCAAAACGACGTACCAGTAATCTTCGACTACTTCGCTAAACTAGAGAAGTAATCGACGTACGACCTCGTTAGGGTATGGCTTGTCTTTTTGGCAGCGATACCTCAACGAGGTTCGTTTTTATCTGCAGTTCATATTTTCTCATACAACTCTTCGTAATCGTTTTTCTTTCTACTATTCTTCCTTTCTAATTACGTTCTGTTTTGCCTAATCAAAGCTCTAATTTGATTTCAACTCTTAATGCGTTAGTTTCCAACGCCATTCAGCTTCAAGCCATTATCCTCGTATCAAGCCAATCGCCTATCTTTTGGTAAACCGAAACCTTAGTCAATTAAGTTCCTAGTAAACCAAGCCGCAAACTTTAAAACCAACACTGTTGTTGTCTAGCTTTAAGCGGATTATCAGCTCGAACACCTGAAAAGAAAGCAAAAAAAAGCCCACACAGCTGGTGACTATGTGGGCGTATTCGGACGAGCCGTCTGAAAAAACGAATGAACAATCATAAGTGAAATAACGATTAACGAGATCCCCCGACAGTTTCTACGTTAAACGTGTTCAATGACCTCAAAGCAAATTGCTTCAATTACCACTTTGAATTGAACAAAAGGATTCAGAAAGAACTTAAGTTATGATTCAAATACACCATACATCAAGGCTTATTGTATTACAAATAAATCTTGGTCTTGAATGCCTTTAGTGAATGGTTGGTTTGTGAAAGTGTGAGTTCATCGTCATTTTTACGCATGATTAGATCGCAGAGGACAGTTAAAATTATTGATGATAATTATCGGCGAAAATAGGATCTTTTTATTTAAAGTTCGGACATTTTACAAAATTTTGACGATTTTATCCGACAAGGATAAAGTAAAAATGCATAAATGATACCTATGTCACAGGGTGTTTACAGCCGGTTTTAATATATCAAGATCGCTCACAGAAAGAGTTGCCAATTAAACATACAATATTAATTAAATTGTGGTTGTAGCGATGAATCGACATGGATACGTAACGTTTTACCGTATCTTCGATAATGCAAAATATGACCATTTTATTCGGATGAAAATAATAGACATAGGTTATATGGATAATGAGTTTTATGAATTCAAAATTGTCTCTAGGGTTTAAAGGAAAACTGATTTTAATGGTGGCTATCGTTAGTACCAGTGCTTTAGTATTCACGAACTGGTTTACGCTCGATTTGGCGACAGAACAAGTCAACCAAACGATTTACAACGAGATCGACCATTCGTTAACGATAGAAATTAACCAAATTGAAAATACCGTTCAGAGAACCATCGATACCGTAAATTCAGTTGCTCAAGAGTTCATGAAGTCACCATACCAGGTACCTAACGAAGCGCTTATGCACTATGCCGCTAAGCTAGGTGGCATCGACAAAATTGTGGTGGGTTTCGACGACGGACGTTCTTATACATCTCGACCTTCAGAGTCTTTCCCTAACGGTGTTGGACTAAAAGAAAAGTATAACCCAACGACTCGCCCTTGGTATCAACAAGCGAAACTGAAGTCAGGTTTATCTTTTAGTGACCTATTTTTCACTAAGAGTACTCAAGTACCAATGATTGGTGTGACGTATTCGTATCAAGACCGTGTGATCATGGCAGACATTCGATTTGATGACTTAAAAGCGCAACTCGAACAGTTAGACGGAATTTATCAAGCGAAAGGTATCATTGTTGATGAAAGAGGGATGGTTGTTGCTTCAACAATAGAGAACGTACTTCCGCAAACCAACATATCTTCTGCAGACACGCAGATGAAACTCAAAAATGCCATTGAACAGCCTGATCAATTTATCGAGGGCGTAATTGATGGAAACCCAAGGATCTTGATGGCGAAGAAAGTTGATATCGGCAGCCAAAAAGAGTGGTACATGATATCCAGTATCGATCCTGAGCTAGCGCTCGATCAATTGAACGGTGTGATGTCAAGTACTCGAATGCTGATTGTCGCTTGTGTATTTGGTTCAGTGATACTGATGATATTGCTTCTGAATCGTTTTTACCGCCCAATAGTGTCGCTGCGCAAAATCGTTCACGATCTATCTCAGGGCAACGGAGACTTAACTCGAAGGCTGGTAGAGAAGGGCAATGATGACTTAGGGCACATCGCTAAAGACATCAATTTGTTCATCATTGGCCTGCAAGAAATGGTTAAAGACGTGAAATTCAAGAACTCGGATCTCGATACCAAAGTTTTGAGTATTCGAGAGGGCTGTAAAGAGACCAGTAATGTGTTGAAAGTTCACACTGACGAAACCGTTCAAGTTGTCTCTGCGATTAATGGGCTTTCAGAAGCGTCTAACGAAGTAGAGAAGAGCTCTCAATCGGCGGCAGACGCAGCGCGAGATGCGGCCGTGTTCAGTGATGAAACCAAGCAAATCAATACGGTAACTGAAACGTATATCAGTGATCTTGAAAAGCAAGTGTGCACGACTTCTGATGACATCCGGTCTATGGCCAACGAAACGCAGAGCATACAGTCTATCGTTTCTGTGATTGGTGGTATTGCTGAGCAAACCAACTTGCTGGCATTGAATGCGTCGATAGAAGCAGCGCGTGCCGGCGAACACGGTCGAGGTTTTGCTGTGGTGGCTGATGAAGTTCGTGCACTGGCTAACCGAACTCAAATCAGCACTTCTGAAATAGAAGAGGCGCTATTGGGTTTACAGTCGAAATCAGATGGTTTAGTTAAATCGATTGAACTGACCAAAAGTAATTGTGAGATGACTCGTGCTCAAGTAATCCAAGCGGTAAACATGCTGGCTAAGCTAACTGAGCAGATGGAAACCGTGAGCCGTTTCAATAACGACATTTCGGGGTCTTCTGTGGAGCAAAACGCATTGATTCAGAGTATTGCTAAGAACATGCATAAGATTGAAAGCTTCGTTGAAGAGCTGAACAAGTTAAGCCAAGACCAACTGACAGAGTCGGCAGAAATCAAAACGCTTAATGGCAGCGTCAGTGAGCTTATGAGCAGCTTTAAAGTTTAGCAGGTTCACAATTAATATTTAAATTGGGTGCTAATTAATACTAATTTTCAATAGCTTAACTTAATTTATCACACTGAAAGCCACTCAATAACGTTCGAGTTTAGAGTGGCATTTCTGCGTTTTATCATATAGAAAACGCCGTATTCCTTACTCATTTCACTTGATTTGTCGCATCTCACATTCTGATAACTACACAATTGACATAAAATAGTACAAATATACATTATCACTCAACTCTTATGGATAAGTGAGATAAATGTGAATAAGCCAATTTTTGTCGTCGTGCTCGCTTCGCTTACGTATGGCTGCGGTGGAAGCAGTTCAAATAATTCAAGTGACAGCAGTGACCCATCTGGTAGCAATCCAGGAACGTCTTATGGTGTTGTCGCACCTTACGATATCGCAAAATATCAAAACATACTCTCTAGTTCCGATCTTCAGGTATCGGATCCTAACGGCACAGAGGGTAACAAAACCTCTGAAGTGAAAGATGGCGATTTCGATGGTTACATCAGTGATTACTTTTATGCAGATGAAGAGACGGAAAACCTAATTTTTAAAATGGCGAACTATAAGATGCGTTCTGAGGTTCGTGAGGGAGAAAACTTCGATATCAATGAAACGGGTGTAAGACGAAGCCTGTATGCGGAAATAAGCTTACCTGATATCGAACATGCAATGGCGAGCTCACCTGCCGATCATGATGAAGTGACGATGTTACAGATACATAATAAAGGTACGGACGAGAGCGGAACTGGTTATATTCCTCATCCGCTATTACGTGTGGTTTGGGAACAAGAACGCGATGGTATCACAGGCCACTATTGGGCCGTAATGAAAAACAACGCCATTGACTGCAGCAGTGCTTCAGACTCTTCAAACTGTTATGCCACCTCTTATGATCGGTACGATTTAGGAGAGGCAGATCTTGATAGCTTTACTAAATTTGATCTTTCTGTTTATGAAAATACATTGTCGATCAAAGTGAATGATGAAGTAAAAGTGGACCAAGATATCGCCTATTGGGAGCATCTCCTAAGCTATTTTAAAGCGGGTATATATAACCAGTTTGAAAATGGTGAAGCTACGGCCTATTTTCAAGCGTTAAGATACACCACAACCCAAATCAGTGGTTCAAACGATTGGGATATTAATGATTGGAAGTTGACGATTCCCGCGAGCAAAGATACTTGGTATGGCAGTGGCGGCGATAGTGCTGCTGAATTAGAGCCTGAACGTTGTGAGTCGAGCAAGGGCCTTCTCGCTAATGACAGCGATGTCTACCATAGCGATATTGATCTTTCTTATTTCAACACGGATGAAGGAAGAATTCACTTTAGAGCGGATATGGGGTACGGCACTACGACACAAAATTCTAGCTATATTCGTTCTGAGTTAAGAGAGTTGTATCAAAGCAATGCACAACCGGATTGCAGCACCAGCGATGAAGACACTAGTTGGTATCTGAACGATATAAGAACAAGTGCAACCACTCACGAATTGACGGCAACATTACGAGTTGAAAACTATCCAAATCTCAATAACCAAGACCCGAAAGTGGTACTCGGACAAATCCATGGTTGGAAAATTAATCAAGCACTGGTGAAGCTCTTATGGGAAGGAGAGGATAAGCCCGTCCGAGTTATACTCAACTCCGATTTTGAGCGCAACAATCAAGATTGCAGCGATTGTGAACCATTCAGTGTTGAATTAGGTACATATTCAGCCAGCGAAGAGTGGCGATATACGATTCGAACCAATCAAGACGGTGTTTATCTGGCAACTCATGATTCAGATGGAACCAATACGGTTTCGCATTTAATTCCTTGGGGCGAAGATTACCAAGACAAAGACGGGGACACTGTTTCGTTAACGTCAGAGTGGACATCTACCGATATCGCATTCTATTTCAAAGCGGGTATCTATCCACAATTTAAGCCAGATAGCGACTATACAGGTGAAGTGTTTGATGTGAGCTTCAGTTCGTTAAGGGTTGAACATAACTGATTTGATAGATGGCTAATGAGCTATTACGGTAATTTTAAGACCACATTGGTGACTAACAATGTGGTCTTTTTACTTTTCGGAGAGGTGAATATAGGGTCCGTTCACAATGATGTATGACCAGCTGCGTTGAGTTTGAAAATGGCAATTTTATCTTGGAATTTTTAAGTTTGTGAGCTCATTTCGCATTCTGAATTAATATATATTGTCTTTTATCAATAGGAAATGTGATCCAGTTAAAGTATGGAAAAACGGAAAGTGTCCTCAGTCTCATTTATTCAACGAAATGTTTTATTTGTATTATAAGATTACGTAATATTTTTGTGTTATCGCAAATATTGAGAGAGGAATCGCCTTATAGCTCGTGTTTGCAGGTTCTACTTTCACTTATAAATGCTGCCTTTGTATTATAATAATGGATTAAATATGAAACAAATTACTATAAAAACCCTACTCGCTTCTTCTATCTTACTTGCGGTTGGTTGTGCGAGCACGAGCACACCTACTGCTGATTTTCCAAACAACAAAGAAACCGGTGAAGCTCTCCTGACGCCGGTTGCTATGACGGCTAGCAGCCACGATGGTAACGGTCCAGATCGTTTGTTTGACCAAGATCTAACAACACGTTGGTCTTCAGCAGGTGACGGCGAGTGGGCAATGTTGGACTATGGCTCAGTTCAAGAATTTGACGCTGTTCAGGCATCATTTAGCAAAGGTAACGAGCGTCAATCTAAATTTGATATTCAAGTCAGTGTTGATGGCGAAAGCTGGACAACAGTACTTGAGAACCAAATGAGTTCAGGTAAAGCGATTGGCCTAGAGCGTTTCCAGTTTGAGCCAGCAGTTCAAGCTCGTTACGTACGATACGTTGGTCACGGCAACACCAAAAACGGTTGGAACAGTGTGACTGAGTTAGCTGCTGTTAACTGTAACGTTAACGCTTGTCCTACTAGCCACATTATTACCCCTGCAGTAGTAGCAGCAGAACAAACAATGATCGCTGAAATGAAAGCTGCGGAAAAAGCGCGTAAGGCAGCACGTAAAGATCTACGTTCTGGTAATTTCGGTGTCGCAGCGGTTTACCCTTGTGAGACAACAGTGAAATGTGAAACACGCACTGCGTTACCTGTACCAACGGGTTTACCTGAAACACCTCTAGCAGGTAATGCTCCGAGCGAAAACTTTGATATGACCCACTGGTATCTATCTCAGCCTTTCGATCATGATAAAAATGGCAAGCCTGATGATGTTTCTGAGTGGAACCTAGCAAACGGTTACCAGCATCCAGAAATCTTCTATACTGCTGACGATGGCGGCCTAGTATTCAAAGCTTACGTGAAGGGTGTACGTACCTCTAAAAACACTAAGTACGCACGTACGGAGCTTCGTGAAATGATGCGCCGCGGTGACCAATCTATTAGCACTAAGGGTGTTAACAAGAACAACTGGGTATTTTCAAGCGCGCCTGAATCAGATTTAGAAGCGGCAGCGGGTATTGATGGTGTTCTAGAAGCTACCTTGAAAATCGATCACGCAACAACGACCGGTAATGCGAACGAAGTAGGCCGCTTTATCATTGGTCAGATTCATGATCAAAACGATGAGCCAATTCGTTTGTACTACCGTAAACTACCAAACCAAGCAACGGGTGCGGTTTACTTTGCACACGAAAGCCAAGATGCGACAAAAGAAGATTTTTACCCTCTAGTGGGCGATATGACAGCTGAAGTAGGTGACGATGGTATCGCGCTTGGTGAGGTGTTCAGCTACCGTATTGACGTTAAAGGCAACACGATGACTGTTAGCTTAATGCGTGAAGGCAAAGATGACGTTGTACAAGTCGTAGATATGAGCGAAAGCGGCTACGACGCAGGTGGTAAGTACATGTACTTCAAGGCTGGTGTATATAATCAAAACATCAGTGGTGACCTAGACGATTATTCACAAGCGACTTTCTACCAGCTAGACGTATCGCACGATCAATACAAAAAGTAATCTAAACGGATAAACAATAGCCTCCAACCTCTCGAGTTTGGAGGCTTTTTTGTGTCTGTTATTTGGGCAGAAACCATCAGTTGTTAAAGATAGGCATATAGATTAAAAGTTGGTGGTTGACCTTAACTTCTGTTTTGAGCATCCTCTTTCCGATCCCCTAATCTAATATCCAACACATAGCCTTTCATTCGTTCATAGACCTGCATCAATAAGCCATATATTAACAATCTAGGGTTAGTGTTAAACATTGGCTTAGGTTGCTTTGGGTTTGTTCAAACTGATCGCCATATCGCTATCAATACTTATATTTAACACTAGATACTAAGGGCAATTTATTGGCTGATAATACCTTGCACCTAGGATGATTAGTTCTGGAAGTCATTGAATAAACAACGGGGTTTGTATCGGTAAACTGAAATTGAGTTGGCTATTAAAAGCCCAAATAACAGGACGGGGAGGTTAGGAGGTTACTACTTTTGAAGTTAGGAGCTTTTAGAGATTTAGATGAGTAGGTTTGAGGTATATATTGGAATACCGATTACAAAAAAGCCTCTAGCAGAACTAGAGGCTATTGGCGCAATCAAAGAGTTATTACTCAGCAGTAAATTGAGCTACACGTTCTTGAATTTGTACATCAGTCAGAACTGTATTCCAAACTGCGATATTGTCCACCGACCCATCGAAGTTTTTATCACTACTAGAAGAGCCACCTAAAAGAATAAATTTGTCATCTGTTGTATTTTCAATAACAGAAAAATCGACACTTTTCGAGTGAGCAAGAGTACCATCTATATATAAGTTAGCAGTCGAATCTAAGTGGTTGTAAGTCGCTAAGATGTGATACCAATTATCTTCAACAAGATAAACGTCTCCTTCACTAGACTTCGCTTCTGTACTCAAGCCCTTGTCATCTGCATCAAGACCGCCGTAAACCTTAAACTTGATGGAGTTGTCTGATGACTCGAGGTAGAGTTTAAACCCCAAGTAGTCACTAGTTTCTGCAAAATCAACAAGTGAAACGTCGGAATCATACCCAAAACGATCTGCTTTAATAACCGTCTCTACAGAGAATGAATCCTCAATGGCTTGAGCTCCAGTAGTAGTTGTCGAAGTTGCATTGTAGTAAATGTAACCATAGCCTCCACCTGTAGCTGAATCTTGGTCAATATGCATAGCTCCAGTACCTGCAGCGCCAGAGGTCGTAGTGATCAAAGGAGAGCCTGATTTACTTGTCAAATCATTGTCGGCACTACCGCTGTCAGTTGTGTAGTCAGCGTTGTCAAAAGTGTACTCATTTAAAGCAACCGGGAAGTCACCATCTACTGGTGGCTCAGGCTCAGTATTGCCACCATCAACAACAACTGTCGCTTCCGCAGTATTGTTGTTGTACGGATTACCTGATAGCGCTTGGCCGTTCGGGTAATTGTTAAAGTTATCTTCAAACACTAGCTCATCAGAAGCTGTGTCATTCGAATAAACTTTAAAGTTGTCAGCGTTTAACTCGTAGTGTGTTGTGTTAGAAGTATCACCAAGCTTCAATGACACGATAGTAACGGCAGCTTTGTCGAAAGCCTCAAAACCGTTGCCGCTATTGTCGTATACAGTGTCATTGACTTTGAATGTGTAGTAACCGCTCGCCCAACTGATTTCAACCGCGAGATCTTCACCTAAAGTGTAAGTGCCTACAGGCTCATCAGGAATTTGAGGTTTACCGCTACTATCGGTAACCGTGGAACGGTAGAAAATTTCTCCAGCATTAAAAATAACTTCGCCGTGTAAATTAGTGTTAGAAGTACCAGAAGCGTAGAGACTAATATAAGCGTTGTTACCTGAACCATTCGCTTCTTGCTCGGTGTCTTCATCTACTTGGTAGATTAAGTCAACGGTTACCTTTCCTGATGCGATACTGTCTACTGTTGCCCCTGTGCTGCTGTCAGACAATTTCAAACGTAGTTCACCCACATCATTCTTTACACCGCCATTGTTGGTGTCCAAGATTTGAACGTAGCCATTGATACCATTTGCTTCATTGGCTTCACTGATAGCTTCTTGTACGGCGTCAGTCGCAGTTTGGTCTGAACCAGAGTAGTCTATGCCAGTGGTGTTATCTGAAATATTCAGAGCACCAGCGTCATCGAAAGAAAAAACACCATCTAGAATTTCGATCGTTGATGTGCCTGTTTCATAATATGTGAAAGAGACCGTACCGGCTTCTTCATCATAATTATTAGTAGAAGCACTTGCATCTTTAATCGTGTAAGTACCTAAGTCATCATCATCGTCATAGTATTTATGATTGCCATCTTCTTGGAAAACATAAACATTTGGTAGATCAGCGTTTGATGACGCGGAAATTGAAGAAGAGTTACCATCACTGATTTGCCAGTAACCTGTTGTTAGTACTGACTCTTGGCTGCCAGCACCTGAATCCGTCGGAATAGGTAAACCGTCACTGTTACAACCAAATAATAAACCTGTCGAAAGAGCAACAGCTGTAGCGACTTTAGAAATCTGCATAAAATATTCTCTTTATGATATTAAATCCATATGTAAATCACATAAGAAATAGATAATGAATAGTCGTTAAATATTTATTAGGATGAAACTAACGTTAATTAGAACATCCTATTATTTAAATAAAGTGCTTAAAATATGCCCCAAAAATTTACAAGAGGAGAGGGGTATTTTATAAATTGACTATTTCTAATTAGAATGAGTAAGCAACACCAACACGGTATTTTGCTTCGCGATCTTTAGAAGATGAGCTGATATCAGAAGACCAAATTTCAGCAAAAGGTTTCCAAGAACCGAACTTGTAGTTTACTTTTAAGCCAGCATCCCATTCCCAGTCATCACTATTATAAAGAAGTACGTTATCCAAAGATTTTACATAGTTTGCTTCGTAAGAAAGACCAAGCTTCGGTAGAGACTCAATTTTATATGCACCTGTTAGCGTTATTTTGGATTTTTGAGCTGATTCTAAACGTTCGCCAGTTTCTGAATCCTTATCACCAAACTGTGTATGGTTGCGGAAATCAGCATATTCATGACGGTAACGAATAGCGGTTGTTAAACCCATGTCTGCTTTGTAGCCAACGCGGAATTGTGGTTTGTAAGTGACTTTTTTCATTTTCCAGTCACCTTCGTTAGAATTAGGCTCATCCCAATCCCAAGCAATAGGCATACCCACTTGTAGATACCAATTGTTATCTATTTTGTATGTCGCAGTGTTATCGATTTCCATACCATAGATGTACCAATTGCCACCGTAAAAACTCTGGCTGTTCGCTGATTTAACTTCGCCAGAATCTGCGTCGTAGTAAGAATCGTCAGTATGGAATTTAACTTCAAGGCCCGTTGAGTGCTTCCACTTATCTGACAGTTTAAAGCTTTCACCTAGCTTCACTCGGTGTTGATGGCGAGCGTCTACGTGAGCCGTGTCGCCATTTGTTTTTGTATAATCCGTCGCAGCACGATACTCGTAACGATAATCAAGAGATGCACCAGTAGCTGTGCCCGCTAAAAGAGTACATGCAACAGCTGCAGCAATTTTTGTAACAGAATTCATACCTTTGTCTCACTATTATTTTTTTATTCTGGATACATCCAATGTACCCGTGGCTCACAAACCAATACCTTACATGGTATTAAATTAATGTATGACAAATATGGTATTTATTATTGAGTCAGATTTCTGTGAGATCTATCAAAAAGTTCTGACTAATGGCCCAAATATATAGCTAAATGTTATGAATATCTCAATTTAGGGCTTGTGCATTAAATCAATCATGACGTACTTCTCATATTCACAAACCTTAGAAACTCACTTTTTTGCATGTGTTAAAATAATACAAATATTAAGTGTTTCTATATGTTAATAATGATGATTTTAACCATCGTGGCTTAAACATAGGGAGCATGTTGAGAGGCATAAATATAAACCATAGCCAGATGTTTAATAAAAGTTAAAAAATGGCTAAATGTAAATTCTATTTATCGGTTGGCTTATTTAAGTCGAAGAGAAAATATTTAGTACTAATTCGTGTTCAAAAGTGGTTTCTGTACTGAGTGTGTACTCGGTATCTGTTAACAATAAAGGATGAGTCATGTTTAAGAAAAACATATTAGCAGTGGCGCTATTAGCGACTGTACCAATGGTTACTTTCGCAAATAACGGTGTTTCTTACCCCGTACCTGCCGATAAATTCGATATGCACAATTGGAAAATAACTATACCTTCAGATATCAATGAAGATGGTCGTGTTGATGAAATAGAAGGGGTGGCAATGATGAGCTACTCACATAGCGACTTCTTCCATCTGGATAAAGATGGCAATCTTGTATTTGAAGTGCAGAACCAAGCGATTACGACTAAGAACTCGAAGAATGCACGTTCTGAACTGCGTCAGATGCCACGTGGTGCAAACTTTTCGATTGATACTGCTGATAAAGGAAACCAATGGGCACTGTCTAGCCACCCATCTGCCTCAGAGTACAGCGCGGTTGGTGGAACGCTGGAAGCGACATTAAAAGTCAATCATGTCTCTGTGAACGCTAAATTCCCAGAGAGATATCCAGCTCATTCAGTCGTTGTTGGCCAAATACACGCTAAGAAACACAATGAACTGATTAAAGCGGGAACAGGGTATGGACATGGTAATGAACCACTGAAGATCTTTTATAAGAAGTTTCCTGATCAAGATATGGGTTCAGTATTTTGGAACTATGAACGTAACCTAGAGAAGAAAGATCCTAACCGTGCTGATATTGCTTACCCTGTTTGGGGTAACACATGGGAAAATCCAGCTGAGCCGGGTGAAGCGGGGATTGCTCTTGGTGAAGAGTTTAGCTACAAAGTGGAAGTAAAAGGCACCATGATGTACCTGACGTTTGAAACAGAGCGTCACGATACGGTTAAGTATGAAATCGACCTGAGTAAAGGTGTCGATGAACTTGACTCACCAACGGGCTATGCTGAAGATGATTTTTACTACAAAGCTGGCGCATATGGCCAGTGTAGCGTAAATGACACTCACCCTGTTTGGGGCCCAGGTTGTGCCGGCACTGGCGATTTTGCGGTCGATAAAAAGAATGGTGACTACAACAGTGTTACTTTCTCTGCTCTTAAGCTTAACGGCAAATAGATACGGAATAGAGCAGGTAACAAGTTAGCTCAATCAAGCATTTTTAATGGCCACTTAGCTCAATGTTAAGTGGCCTTTTTTTATTCGAGCCTTTGTGTATGGCACTTGTGTTTGTTCGTGCATCTAACATATCAAGACGGCTGGTTGCTCTTGATTAATGTCATATGCGGTCTGATTATCGAGGTTTGTAAATGGCTCTCACTTAAGCTATTGAGCGTTAGTTAACCCAAGGGGGTTGATTAACTCAAAACTAGAATCCATCCAATATAAAACAAAACAGCCTTGTCAGAAGACAAGGCTGTTAATCAAACTGCTTAGAGCTTAGAGCTTAGAGCTTAGAGCTTAGAGCTTAGAGCTTAGAGGGTACGACGGCGTTTAGTCATACATCAACTCATTGGCTTTGTTTGCATCAAACTCTTTCAAAGACTTGCGTGCCAAGTGTCTAAACGGAAATGCTTTGACTATCTCTTCAAATGGCTGGACTGCAAATGCCCAAAAGATAGAGCCATCTAAGCCGAGGATAATCAACGCACACAAAGGGATTGAAATAACCCACTGGCCAGTAAAATTAATTTTAAATACAGCGGTTGTCTTGCCCAGTGCTCTCAAAACGTTTCCGTGAACAGTATTGTAGCCACGAGCAATCGGTAAGAATATGTAGAGCGGAGCAATAACAGCTAATGCTTGATAGGTTGAAGGATCTAAATCTGGGTAGATGTCTCCAATTACTACGCTCAATCCAGCAAATAGAACCGCGCAAATAATAGAAACACCCACAGCAACATCAATACTGGTATCAACGTTTTTGGCGAGACCATCCATTTTTTTGGACCCGATCGCTTGGCTGATCGTAATAGCTGAAGAATGAGCCCAAGCAGTAATGAACTGAGAGCCAGCTCTGATCCAAGGCATCACTAAGGTAATCGCTACATAGGCGTTTATATTGAGCTGCGAGTACAGCAATTGGTAAATGGTCGCACCAATTAATAACATGGTTACATTTGCGGCGACCGGGAATATTTCAATAAAGTGGCGTCGAACGTTTGTAATGAATTCAGATTTTTGAGCACTTAGCTTGAGTGATAATGTTGAACTTAAATGAACACACAGAGCCAAATAGAGTAAGCGTATGGTGATTGCAATAATGCTACCTAGTGCAGCGCCTTGAACACCAATGCCTTCAAACGTTGAAAAGCCGTGAATAAGCACATAAGAAAGTACGGCGTTGATCGGCAGTTCAATCAAGTAACCTTTAAAGGGTACTTTAGTTCTTCCTAGTGCATTAAAAAGAGCGATGATGACTTGTGTTAATGCGGTGAAAATCACCAGATATTTAGAAATATCAAGATAGCGACTGATTTCTAATTGGAGTGCGTTATCGTCAGTTAAGGCTTGAATTAGAGGCTGTTCGAAAAAGGTTAATAGAAACCAAAATACCGTTGCTATGCCCAGGTTAATGAACAGACCTGCCCAAAATGCTTTTGAAAGAGAAGCTGCGATACCAGAGCCCACAGCACGGCTGAGTACCAGTTGTGTACCATTTGCCAGTGCCATTTGTATACCTAGCACGAATGCAACAATGGTTGTAGCAATCCCCATTGCTGCGAGTGGAATTTCTCCAAGTGGAGAAACAAGAAGCGTGTCGATCATCAACATCGACTGCATCAAAATACCATTCAAGGCTAGGGGCCAAGCGAGAGAGAAGTTTTTCCTTACGTACGATTGCGAAGACACAAACAACACCTTATGTGTATATAACCGTAAGTTTTCTCTGAGATGACCTGAGTTCAACGTATAAAGATGAAACACTACGGTAATTGATGGTTAAACAAGACTGAGAGCCAAAACAAGATTGATTGTTTAAGCAAAACTAATCGTAAAAGTAAAACTGACGGCTAGGGCACCGTAGACAGTCGAATATGAGTTGATTCGTGTCTAATTAGAAATCTAAACACAAATCAGCTCAAGTAAACTTCGGTTATGCGAACGCTAATTCAACCTTAGATAATTTTTGGTTTTCATCATCAAGTAATAATTGAGAGGCTACACGTGCCTGCTTGGCATTGCCTGACATGATCGCATCGTATATTGCTTTATGCTCTTCTAAACAGAAGCGACCACCTTCTGCTGAATGGTCGATAAACTGTTTGAAGATTGTCGACAAGATGTTTGCGAACGGGATGTAAAACTGGTTGCCAGTCGATAAGAAGATCGTCTGGTGAAATAGGTGGTCGTGCGTTGTCCACTCTTCATAGTCATAGGCGTTAGCCGCTAGAGTCATTTTTTGGAAAAGAATAGAGAGTTCTTTACGCTGCTCGACGGTTGCGTTGGTTGCCGCCAATGCACATGCTTCTGGATCTATCGCTTTTCTTAAACCCAAAAATTGAGACAAGAAAGGTTTGGTGTCTTCTAAATCTTGAATCCAATAGAGTAATTGCGGATCTAAGAAGTGCCATTGTGTTCTCGGTTTGATACGAGTGCCAACTTTGGGCTTTGATTCAATGAGTCCTTTTGCAGAAAGCAGCTTGGTGGATTCTCTAAGGGCAGTTCTGCTCACTCCAAAGATCTCGCACAGCTCCATTTCGCTGGGTAACTTCTGATTTTCTTCTAACTCGCCAGACAAGATCTTACGAGCAATTTGTCTCGCCACTTGAACATGAATTCGGCGGCTTGAATCTTCCACCAATGTAAATATTGACATTTAAACCACCTGAAATTGAAACTTTAAAAAAACAAAAAAAACCAGACGAATCTGGCGTTTTTATGTCAGTGTATACGTCTATGTTGTGTGAGGTTTTCCCTCATCTACTAAGGTCTTTGACCAAATGTAATGCGCTTATATAACTGTGTGATCTTATTAACTTCGCGACTTTATATCGCTCTGCGATCTTATTAACTTTGTGACCTTGCTAAAACTAATTTTGCTCGCCTTTTTAATTAGGGATCTAGGGCGCTATTTGTCCGCCGTTAACATCCAGAATTTGCCCTGTGATGTAACCGCTGCAAGCATGTGAGGCAAAGAAAGCAAAAGTAGGTGCTACTTCTTCAATACTGCCAAAGCGACCCATAGGGATATTGCTAGCAATGGTCGACTTTAGCTCATCGCTTTTGCCATCATGAAATGCGGTATCGATAGTGCCTGGTGAAACTATGTTGAAACGGATATTGTCTTTAGCAAATTCTTTTACCCAGTTCCGATGGATATCGTGTAACCAAGCTTTCGATGCGGCATATACACCAGCACCCACACCACCACCTTCACGAGCAGCAATCGAACCCGTGCTAATAACACACGATGTTTGGCCAGACTCTGCGGCAGACGCACGTAAGTGAGGAATAGAGAATTTGGTTGTCATTAACGCAGAACGAACATTTAGGTTCATTACTCGTTCATAAAATTCGTCATCGATATTTTCTAGGTTGGCACGACCGCCAAGACCGCCTGCGTTATTGATCAACACATCCATCCCACCGAAGTGTTCGGTGAACTCGTTAACTAATTTTTCGCAATCCGATGTTTCCATCAAGTTCGCAGGGAAAAATGCAACATCGCCACCAAGCTCCTTGAGTTCGGCAAGAACGTCATCAACTTTTGGGCTAGAAGCACGACTATTGATACCAATTTTTGCACCATACTTTGCGAAAATACGTGCTGTAGCTAAGCCCATACCAGCAGTAGAGCCAGTAATTAGAATGCGTTTGCCTTTTAAATCGTTAAACATCACAGTCGCCTATATTGTAGATCATTTGCGTTAATAAATCATACAATAACACTTGCAGTATTCAAGGATAGTCATCTCAAAACTGATCATCAACGACATAAATAGTGAGAGTAAGAGTCGTTTTGTGAGTTTGCGCATACAAAAAATGGTGTAAATAAGAACCATTTGTATGAATAAATGTTTTTAATTAGTTTGATGAACTAAATACTTATAAAATTCATAAAATCTTCGCTAGCCTATATCATTCGTGACCTCACGTTATTCTTATACTTAGTTGGTGCAGATATAAATCAGTGCTATAGTCCGAGTTAAATAATACATATCTAATAAGTAAGTAGACACATGGCTGGCTCTTTCAATTCGATTTCAGGCTCTAAGCGAAGCCTTCATGTGCAAGTTGCACGTGAAATCGCACGTGGTATTTTGTCGGGCAATTTGCCTCAAGGCTCTATCATTCCTGGTGAAATGGCTCTGTGTGAGCAATTTGGAATTAGTAGGACTGCATTAAGAGAAGCGGTTAAGCTTCTTACTTCAAAAGGCCTACTAGAATCTCGACCAAAGATCGGTACTCGCGTTGTTGACCGTGCGTTCTGGAACTTTTTAGACCCGCAATTGATCGAATGGATGGATGGTTTGGCAGATACAGACCAATTCTGTCATCAGTTTTTGGGCTTACGTCGCGCGATTGAACCAGAAGCATGTGCATTGGCTGCTCAGTTCGCGAGCGCTGAACAACGCATTGAACTGTCGGGCATTTTCCAACAGATGGTAGAAATATCAGGTGCTGAAGAGTTTAACCAAGACAGTTGGCTAGATATTGATATGAAATTCCATAGCCTCATCTTCAATGCAACAGGTAATGACTTTTACCTTCCATTTGGCAATATCTTAACGACAATGTTTGTTAACTTTATTTCTCATTCTTCAGAAGAGGGAAGTACGTGTATTAATGAACACCGTCAAATTTATGAAGCAATCATGGCGGGTAACAGTGATAAAGCACGCCAAGCTTCTGCAAGTCATCTATTAGATACTAACCACAGATTGCCAGTAGCAAGCTAGCTTAGTGTTTTGGGTGAGGTTTCAACTCTAAGGTCTTAGCCGTTTCTATCGAGCGTTGCTCTGGATACCTAGTGGAGTCAACCTAAAATTGCTGTTACTACAGACAGTTATCTATTGAAAGCACGTTTAATACGTGCTTTTTTTACATCCAAAATTGATGAAAACTTGACCGATGTCCAATATTTAGTCTTATGTGCGTTGTTTTGCTAAAACCGCTAGTAACCAGCATTGTTAGTTATATAATAATACTAATCAAATTAATGCGAGTGTGATTATATGCCTCAGTCTCTATTGCCAAATATTCTTCAGTTCATCGGTCAGATAGACCCTTTCGATAAGATCCCTAAAGAAGCGCTTCGTGACCTCGCTTTTAATGTTCAGATTACCTATCTAGCCAAAGGGGATGTCGTCGATCTATGCGAGTCAGGAAAAGAAAAGTCGCTCTATATCATTCGAACAGGATCTATGGAGCAAAGAAAATCGGACGGTGTGCTTCGTGCACGGTTAGGCAGTGAAGATCTGTTCGGCTTCACGTTCTTAGATTCTGAAGTTAATGATGATAAAGGCTATAGAGCTGTCGCAATTGAAAACACCTTACTTTATGTTATTCCACACTCGGCGCTTCAAACACTTTTCAAAGCTTTTCCAAGTTGTGCTGAGCATTTTGCTTCACAGGCCCAAGTTCGTTTGAAATCGGCACTGGATGTGGTTTGGTCAAACAAAGAGAAAGGCTTGTTCATTCGTAAGGTTGAAGAAGTCGCAAGCGGACAGGTGGCAATTGTTAAGTCCCAGCAAACCATCCAATCGGTCGCGGTTGAAATGCTTCATCAACGCTCACCCTGTGCGGTAATTTATGAGGATGAGTCTATTGTAGGCTTAATTACTGACCGAGATATGACTAAGCGAGTGATCGCTCATGGTGTCAGTACTGATAGCCTTATTTCTGAGGTGATGACGCATTCTCCTCTTACGGTTAAACCGGACGATTTAGTGCTACACGCCGCGTCTATTATGATGCAGTTTAATATTCGCAACTTGCCGGTTGTGAAAGAGAACAAAGTCATTGGGCTTCTTACCACGTCTCACTTGGTTCAAAACCACCGTGTTCAAGCCATTTTCTTGATTGAGAAAATCAAATACGCGGGCAGTGTGAAAACCATGTCTTCATTTACCTCGGAACGACAAGCTATATTTGAAGCGCTGGTGGAAGGTAAAGTTGCACCGGAAACAGTGGGTAAGGTAATGACCATGATTATGGATGCCTACACCCGCCGATTAATTCAGATAGCAATTGACAAGTTAGGCCCACCACCTTGTGACTTTTCTTGGATTGTTGCGGGTTCTCACGCTCGCAATGAAGTACACATGTTATCGGATCAAGACAGCGCGATTGTACTTTCTGACGATGCAACCGACAGTGACCGTATTTATTTCAAGCATTTAGCGATGATGGTAACAAATGGATTGGCAAGTTGTGACTATCCGTTATGCCCAGGAAAATTCATGGCTGCGACGCCAAAGTGGTGTCAGCCACTGGGTGTTTGGAAGCACTACTACAAGAAGTGGGTAGCAAACCCTGAATATGAGCGTCTACTCAATATCAGTGTTTTCCTTGAAATTCGCACTATTTACGGCAACAGTGAATTTGAGGGCATTCTTCGTGATGAGTTGCACTCCAATATTCGCAATAATCGAGAATTTTTGAGCACGTTGGTGAAAGATGCGGTGAACACTAATCCACCATTGGGCATTTTTAACAGCTTGGTGTTAGAGAAGTCGGGAGAGAACAAGAAAACGCTCAATGTGAAGAAATACGCGATTAACCTGATTATCGATCTCGCACGTATATACGGGCTAGCCGTTGAATGTGATTTGTCTGCAACCGACGAGCGTTTTGCAGCTGCGAACGAGAAAGGTATGCTCAGTGATGACGCGTTCAAGAACATTCTGGGTGCGTATCAGTTCATTTTATCTTTCCGATTTGGTCATCAACTTGAAGCTTTGAAGAATGGGGAGGTACCAGACAACAACATCAACCCTGATAGCTTTGGTAGCTTTGAACGTAAGCACTTGAAAGATGCCTTTAGGATCATAGCTGATCTCCAAGAGGCGGCGAAGATTCGTTTTGGAGCGCGCTAATGAGAGCATTGTTAAATTATTTTCATCCGCTTGAGCGAGTCAAGCGCAAGCGAAAGCAATACCTAAATACGGTTAAACTGCCTGAAGCATTACACGATCTTGTTGAACAGCCGTGTCCAGAGATGGCGGATTTGGCTAAAGATAGTGAGTATATTGTGTTAGATCTTGAAACGACGGGCTTAGACAGTGAACAAGATCTGATTTTATCGATGGGGTGGGTTGATGTGGTTAAGGGGCGAATTGATTTGGCATCTGCCAAACACATCTATCTTAACAACGACTCTCAGATCAACGCAGAAACCGCGGTTATTAATCACATTACGCCGCAAATGTTGGAAGAGGGCGCGTCAATTCATGATGCCATGCTGACCTTTTTTGAAGCCGCAAAAGGTAAAATCATTGTTGCGCACGCTTGTGTTGTAGAAGAGAAGTTCATTAGTCAATATCTACTTCGATGTTACGGATTGAGAACGGTGCCTTTGCTTTGGTTAGATACATTGTGTATTGAAAAATCTATGGAGAAAGCGATCAGTAATCATGAAGAGGTAGATTTAACTTTGGCAGGCACACGTGACAGGTATGGTCTTCCTGAGTATAACAGCCACAATGCGTTAGCTGATGCAGTTTCAACAGCGGAGCTATTTTTGGCTCAACAGAAACGAGTGGTCCCGAATGATGAAGTGACACTATCATTTTTATATAGGATCAGTCACTAGGGAAGCCATTTGTTTCCTTATTTGAATCATTGTTGACTGAACTGATTTGAAAGCATAAAAGCCAGCGATTATGCTGGCTTTTGTTTGGGTCTTAGAAAATTAGGCAGTTATCATCTTAGACTTTTCATATAGGGAACAGCTTAGAAGCTGTAAGTAATACCTACACGGCTACGTAGTTGACGGCTTGAGTCACACACCGTATCACTTGTACATTGAACGTTGCCAAATTCTACGTATGGGCGCCAGCTCCAATCTGCTTCTTTGTAGCCGATCTTCATGTTGTAGTCCCACTCGTACTCGCCGTTGTTACCCATTTTCCATTCGTCATTAAAGAAATCTTCTTTGTAGTTTGCTTCAAAGCCAAACTGCCAAGCGTTCCAGTTGTAATCGATATTACCCGTAATTTTACCGGCATTTAATGAGTCGTGTTGCTTACCATCAAGGCCTGTTGAAGTTTTACCTGATGCATAATTGCGGAACTCATGGCGGTAACGAAGTTTCGTTGTTACACCTGAATCAAATTTGTATTGAACACGTACTTGCGGTTTGTAAGTTACCGCTTCATCACCGAAAGTAATCGGCATTGAAGTTGTTACACGCCAGTTGTTATCGAATTTGAAGTGGTAGCCGTATTCAAATTCGTTATCACCACGTTGAAGTTCGCTTAGGTTACCCTTGTGCTTCATTTCTACGCCGTAGTAATGATTACCTGTGCTACCACCAATTTTCACTCGACCAGCCCATTCTTCCGAATCGTGCTTGTACTCTTCACGAAAATCTAGTGATGCCGCAGACACGCTGCCTGCAAAAAGAGTTGCTAATACTGCAAGCGTTACTTTATTCGTTTTTATCATTTTATTGTTTCCACTGTATCTAAATAAAAAATGGTTAATAAAGGACCAACGTTGAGCCCTTTGTTGTATTGGGATTAAAGTTTTGGGTAAAGTCGTTCTACGTCGCGCTGAGCCCATATTTCCGCTAAGTTCTTTTTCATTGTGAACTTGCTAAAGTCTGTCTCAGTTGCCAGTTTCACCATTCAGGGTTTTCCCTAGCAACGCCGGCTTTTAGGTAAAGCGGAGTTATACGCTCAATGCGATGACGTTTGTTTTCGTGTGTAGGGTTACTCTTTCTTTTGAATTAAAATACTACAAATATGCTAGCGATTAGAATGGTGAGGTTCTGTGAATTAGATCGTGTTGTCATGATAAAACCACTATTTACAAAGGGTTACAAAGTTAGGGTTTAAATTAAACCTTTGTTTTTTAATGGTTATTTTTCAGGTTATGTTGATTTTCTGAGTTTTTGTCTATCAATAAATGTGCGCTACAGCAAAAAATTGAATCTTTAGTTGTCATTTTTATTTGTAATACATTATTATTTACTAACTTTATGTAGTAACACATATCGTCAGAACGTTAAATAGATGCACATGCATCTGTATGGTTTTAGGTAGTGATTCTGTCGGTTAGTTTTAAGTGACTACCGACGTGAATGGATGAACTTATGGTTCATAGCTGCATTGGGATGATGGTTTTAAGGCTAAGGCTTTGTTTAAAAGCGAAGATAGTTTAAAAGCGAAGATAGTCTAAAAGTTAACATACCTAAAAGTACGATGTATTTGCCGTGAGGGGATAAAAAGCCTCAATCAAAAAAGGTTTGAAGTGTAGTAGGCAAGGCAGTTACACAGCCTGCTATAGAGATCGGAGTTAGAACGATTGGATATAGTCGCTCTAAACTGATGAAAAAGAAGAAATCGTTGAAGTGCTTGTAAGAGCATTTTGATTATTGCTCCCAACTATTCTAATTATAACTTCTGCTTTCCTTTAGAAAGGTAGGAGATGGTAGTGAAGATCTACCTTTGCGCTCATGTTGATACAGGCAACATGAGCGTTTTTTTTGCCTAAAATTTGTATTGATCGTTTGATCTACAGATACAGACTATAGATAAGAAGGGCACCCACTGATTCATTCAGTAACCGTGAATGATGTATAGAGCGATTAAGATTTGAGGTTTATGACCGCACGTTCAAGAGATGCGGTCTGTTCTACAACCGATGTTGCGGAGGCGGCATTCTTTGAAGCGACCGTTACGTTAGCGAGTGTAAGGTGTTTAATCGAACTTACGTTGTCAATGATTTCTGATGTAACATCGCTTTGTTCTTGCATTGCATTGGCCACTTCTAAACTGTTGTTTAGAATCGTTTCCATATCCTTGATTACTGATGTGAGTCTTGAGTGCGCTTTTTCACAAGAGTTGACACTGCTATCGCCTTTTTCACAACAGTTTTGAATTGTATTAACCACCGTTTGGGTTTGGTCTTGAACCCCTTGAATAATATTGGAGATCTCTTCAGTAGAAAGCTGTGTTCTCCCTGCTAAGGTTCTCACTTCATCAGCCACTACTGCAAAACCGCGCCCTTGTTCTCCAGCACGAGCTGCTTCGATTGCTGCATTGAGAGCGAGGAGGTTAGTTTGCTCTGCAATGTCTTTAATGACTTCTAATACGGTATTGATTTTTTCTGAATGAACAGAGAGGCGATTTACTTCTTCGCTGGCGCTTACTAGGTCAGTCGAAAGAGTATTGATGGTGTCTCTGGTAAATGCGACGTCATTCAAGCCTTCATTAGCCGTTGCGAAACTGGTTTGTGCATTGGATGATGCGTTGTCACTATTTATCGCAACACTTTGGATATTACTGCCCATCTGGTTTATCGCGGTCGCAATGTTTTCTGTTTGTAGCTGTTGTTTGTTTAAGGCGCTTTCAACGAGCCTTCCGTCGTGTTGTAGCTGATTTGAAATATTACCTAGTTGTTGGATAGATCCTTGTACTTGCCCAACAAGCTGACGAATATCTGACAGTACAATATTAAAAGCTTTCGCAATATCAGCAATTTCATCTGAACCGCTCTCTTCTGCCTTTACGGTAAAGTCGCGTTGTTGGGAGACCACAAGCATCACCGAGTTCAATGATGCAATTTTTTTCGCTACACGTGATGAAATACCAAATGAAAGTGCGAGAAGCATTACTGCTACGGTTATTAGGGAGCTAATAATGAAAGTGGTAATGGTTTGTTGAATCGACTCTACTTGTTCTTCCAGGCGGCGTTCAACAGCCGTGAATATCGAAATGATGTCTTCAAACAATGTTTTCATTTCTGATTTTAGCCCCGCCACTTGTGTTGGGTCTCGATCAATGGCGTTTATCATCAAAGAAAAATCTTTATTGTATTGTTTAACTTCCATTTTCAGTTTGTCTAACTCTGAAACGACAATGTCTGATTCATCAAGTAGAACAGAAAAACTTCCCATCAATTTCTGAAAGTTTGAGTATTCCTTGGTGAATACTGGCTGAAGTGATTGATCGTGGCTGATCAAAAATTCTAATTCTGTTCGATTAAGTTGCAGCATAGAGACTTCAAGCGACTTAACTTTGATCAGCGTTTTCTCTAACTTAATCAGTTTGAGGTTTGCCATTTCAGTGAATGATACAACAATCATCAGTGACAATATGGACAAACAAGTAAGGCTAAATAGGGAGGTTTTAATTTTCATGGACGGGCACCAAAGCAATATGACTCAATAACGTATTTGAAATCGCGTTTCTCTCGTCTACGAGCTGCATAATGAGATCTGACTCGCAAGGTAAACGTTTGCTTACAATATTTTAACAAAAGGCTATTCGCAAGTTAAATATTATTTATTTTCAATATCTATTGATGATGCTTTTATTACTAGTGGTGACTTTTAGTGATGAGTGAAATGAACAGTCGCGTGTTTGAAGGTACAACTTGCATTGGTC
Organism: Vibrio sp. PSi01; assembly: GCF_054960695.1. Lineage (NCBI taxonomy): Bacteria > Pseudomonadati > Pseudomonadota > Gammaproteobacteria > Vibrionales > Vibrionaceae > Vibrio > Vibrio sp. PSi01. The sequence continues at coordinate 74,665 of NZ_JBHNYN010000003.1, read as the reverse complement.
AGCGACGAAAATAATGCGTTTAAGAGGGTTTCGAAAGCAATAGGCGCTCACGCGTAGTGACATGAATGCCCATTGCTGTGGGTATCGTTGCGATAGCGCTAACTTTGTGTAGGCATCCATACCTGTTTAGATGTGATTTTGTGGCCTTTAAAGGTCAATTCTTCAACCTTATCTCCGTTTTGATTCCAACGAGTTAATGTCCCATTTGCAATTTCACCATCATCAAATTTGGCTTGACTTGCCTTGTTACCATTTGGATAGTAATCCGTTACTAGCCCGTCTTGTTGTCCGTTACTGTATTTCGCAGTAAGGCTTTGTTCGCCATTTGGATACCATCGAGAGACATCACCCGATAATTTGTTATCGATATAATTGAGCTCTGCTTTTTTCTGCCCATTCGGGTACCAGGCCTCAGCTTTGCCCTGTAATTCACCCTTTTCGTAATTCACTTTAGAAGCGATCTGGCCATTTGGATACCAGTTGGTTTCTAACCCAAGCTCTAAGCCATCAGCAAACTGAGCTTGAGTGGCTATTTGGCCGTTATCGAATTTCTCTTCAAATTGCCCAGTAAATGGCTTTGAGTGGTTAACTTGATAAGCAACGCCTTTTCGCATCTGAAGATAATCAACAGCATCTTCTCGGGTGGCTGCGTAACTCATAGAAGACATCGTACTAAGAGCAATCAATATTGGGATGTATTTCTTCATAATGACACCTTTTTTATTGGACGGGGGAAAGTGTAATCAGTGTGTTAAAAGCATTTCACTTCCATGGATGACTGTCAGCAGCTATTACTGGTTTTCAAGTTTTCATTATTGACTGTCTATTGAAGGGAACTTTTTCATACGTATTTGGACGTAGGCATTGTATTATTTGTAATACAAATGTGTTGGATTTAATCATTTTTAAAAATTATATTGAGTGTTTTTTCTTCGTTAGATTTGTTATTTTTCTTGTAACGATTGAATTCTTTTAATGACTGATTTTCATTTTTGTGTGATTTTATTCACATTTAATTGGGGTTTTATAGAGTTTTAGCCTGTCATATGGGGGGAGAGTGCCAGACTTTGCACTATGTTGATGAATTTCGCTCTTGTTCGATGCAACTTTGAACTCGATCACTTGTATGATTATTTGATGGTAATAGTCTAAGATCGCTGTCACGCATTTAAATTATTGTAGTACAAATGTGGCTATCATCTATCTATAGTGCACCTAACAGAAAAACATAAATAAAAGGTCTAAAGATGGAACTCAATACCCTGATAGTAGGCATCTACTTCCTATTCTTAATTGCGATAGGGTGGATGTTCAGAACATTTACAAGTACAACTAGCGATTACTTCCGTGGGGGAGGTAACATGCTGTGGTGGATGGTAGGTGCAACAGCATTTATGACCCAGTTCAGTGCGTGGACATTTACTGGTGCGGCAGGTAAAGCCTTTACTGATGGTTTTGCAGTAGCGATTATCTTCATTGCTAACGCCTTCGGTTACCTAATGAACTACCTTTACTTCGCTCCGAAGTTCCGCCAACTGCGTGTGGTTACGGTAATTGAAGCAATTCGTATGCGATTTGGTAAAGTGAACGAGCAAGTGTTTACTTGGTCGGGCATGCCAAACAGTGTTATCTCTGCTGGTATCTGGTTGAACGGTCTTGCGATCATCGCATCTGGCATCTTTGGCTTTGATATGACAACGACAATCATCCTAACTGGTCTGGTTGTACTGGTGATGTCAGTAACGGGTGGCTCATGGGCAGTAATCGCATCTGATTTCATGCAGATGGTTATTATCATGGCGGTAACGGTGACGTGTGCCGTGGTTGCGATTTACCACGGTGGCGGCGTTACGCAGATCATTAGTGATTTCCCAACAGATTCATTCATCACAGGTGACAACCTTAACTACCTAAGCATCTTTAGTATCTGGGCAGTCTTCATCTTCTTGAAGCAATTCAGCATTACCAACAACATGTTGAACTCTTACCGTTACCTTGCGGCTAAAGACTCTAACAATGCACGTAAAGCCGCACTGCTTGCTTGTATCCTTATGACGCTTGGTCCAATCATTTGGTTTATGCCATCTTGGTTTATGGCGGGTCAAGGTGTTGATTTAGCGGCTGCTTACCCAGAAGCAGGCAGCAAATCTGCTGATTTCGCTTACCTATACTTCGTTCAAGAGTACATGCCTGCCGGTATGGTTGGTCTTCTGATCGCCGCTATGTTTGCTGCGACCATGTCTTCAATGGATTCTGGTCTAAACCGTAACTCAGGTATCTTTGTTAAGAACTTCTACGAGCCGATTCTTCGTCCTCAAGCGACAGAGAAAGAGCTGATGGTTGTTTCTAAGCTAACGTCTACGTTCTTCGGTATCGCTATCATCTTGGTTGCACTGTTCATCAACTCTCTTAAAGGATTGAGCCTTTTCGATACGATGATGTATGTGGGCGCACTGATCGGCTTCCCTATGACAATTCCTGCATTCTGTGGCTTCTTTATCCGTAAAACACCGGATTGGGCTGGTTGGGGTACGCTAGTTGTTGGTGGTGTGGTTTCTTACTTCGTAGGTTTCGTTATCACAGCGGATATGGTTCAAAACTGGTTCGGTCTGAACGAGCTAACTGGCCGTGAGTGGGCTGACCTTAAAGTGGCTATCGGCCTTATTGGCCACATCGTATTTACTGCTGGCTTCTTCGTTCTATCAACACTGTTCTACAAGCCTCTTGCTGAGCACCGTGAGAAAGACGTAGACAAGTTCTTCAACAACCTAGCGACACCATTAGTTGCTGAAAGTAACGAGCAGAAGAAACTGGATAATAAGCAACGTCGTATGTTGGGTTCACTTATCGCAGTGGCGGGTGTGGGCGTAATGACAATGTTCGTACTGCCGAACCCTATGTGGGGACGCATGGTGTTTGTTCTGTGTGGTGCGATTGTATTCTCTGTTGGTTTGCTTCTGGTGAAAGCGGTTGATGACAAAGTCGAGCAACAAAACGACGAAGTTACCTCTGCTGAAAGCTAATGCCTACAAGATTCTAAAAAATAGATACTCAAACATAGAGTGTTAATACATCGGCCACCCACTTGGGTGGCCGTTAATTTGATAATCCAAGATTCAATGTGAGATGTACGATGAAAAAAAAATTAATTTCGGTAAGTATTATTAGCGCGTTCACGTTAGCTTTCGCAACGGGCTGTACAAGCCAAGATACAGCGGCACCAGTGATCGACGTGGCTGAACAAGCAGCGCCTGCTATTAGCGAAATCGATCGTAGTTACTTATTGAGTAGTGATCGCTTAAACGAGGTTGATGGGAATACGTTGGCCGTTGCTTCAGACGAACAAGTGGCTGCGCTTAAAGCACAATTTGAAAATTTAAAAGATGGCGACGAAGTCGTTATCCCTAGTGGTAAATACGCGAATTTAGGTCAAGTGACTATTACCGCGAACGATATCACTATTAGAGCTGAGCAAGCGGGTTCGGCTTGGATTACTGGCCTTATTCAGTTTGAACTTAAAGGTGATGACGTCACACTAGATGGTTTAGTGTTTACTGAAGGTGGTCCAAACGAACGATTTGGTGCTGTGCGTATGATGGGTAATGGCAACACGCTTAAAAACTCAACGTTCTACTACTTCAACCACGATTACACATACGAACCAGACGATCGCCGCTCTGAATATCCAAAATACCTTTGGGTTTCGTTATGGGGCAAAGATGGCAAGGTAATCAATAACCGTTTCGAAGGTAAACAAAAACGCGGGACGCTGATTGGTGTACAAAAAGATGACACATCAGATAATCACCTGATCGCGAATAACATCTTCATGGATCAGAAACCGAACCAATTTAATGAGTTCGACATCAAAGAAGCGATTCGTTATAACGGCAACAGCTGGGAAGCCATCCGCATCGGTGATTCTAAGGCTTCACAATGGGATTCGAGCTCTAAGTTTGTTAACAACCTAATGATTGATATGGATGGCGAGCGTGAACTTATTTCTATTAAGTCGGGTGACAACACGATTTCAGGCAACACGATTTTTCAAAGTACTGCTCTAATTTCACTTCGTCACGGTAAAGGAAATAAAGTTGAAAACAACATGATCCTTGGTAACGGAAAGCGTCTAACTGGCGGTGTTCGTATTTATGATGAAGACCATGTTATCCGCAACAACTACATTGCTAACACGCGTGGTCGTGATGGTCTAATTGAAGGTAATGCTGACTTACGCGGCGGTATTGTTATCAATACTGGCATCATCGATGTTGCAAACGGCGAACAGTTAGATCAGTCGGTCAAAGGAAAAGAGCTTAACAAGCAATGGACACCTAAAAATATCACGATCGAGAATAACTCTCTTGTGGATACAGAGTGGGGCATTGTGTATGGCAACCAAAGTCATCGTGTAAGCCTGTTCAATAACGCAGAAGTGGAAAACATCTATGCAGGTGTTGATGTCGCGTTTAGCAACAACGTGGTTGATAATTCATTATCACCTGACTTTGTAAGTGTACGCGCAACAAACGACTTCCCATTAGTTGATGCTACATACACTGATGAAACGTACGTAGGTCAAGTGACGGATTCTGAGCAGATCTCAAGCTACTCAGTCGAGTTGCCGGCAGTGACTATTACTAACGGCATGAATGCTTACCAAGGCGAAGGTGCCGATGTGTCGAAACTTTCCGTTGTGACGGCTGAAACGGCGGGTCCGGACTACGTGCTCGAGAATACAACGAAGTAGCTTATTGCTTAACGTTTTAATGCTTAACGGTCTGGGCTATCAAATAAATTCAAGATAGCTGTATTAGCCGTTAACATCTAAAAAGCCTCAACGGGTAATATCTGTTGAGGTTTTATCGATCTTAGGTCGTGACCATCTCAATCTTACGTCGTGACTACTGTGATTTATACTTATGCAGCAGATCCCAAGGGATGTGACACAAATGATGATCTTCTGGGAATTGACTTAGGTGGTTTTGGTGGATGTCGTCACTGGCGACATAATGTATTAAAGGCAGTATCTCTAGAGCGATTCGGTCTGCATCATCACGCGACGCAATATAGCGCTTGGCTTCGGCAAGATGTCCATCGTTGAGACTGTAAATGCCAGTACGATACTTTTCTCCTACATCGATGCCTTGTTTGTTCACGCTGTATGGGTCAATAATCTCAAACAGGTGCTTCATCAGAATCGTTACCGACGTGATACTCGGGTCAAAATCGATTTGTACGCATTCAGCGTAACCATCATAGGTATTTGGGGTGTTATCATTTTGCGTTATTCGAGAAGTGCCATTGGCACGGCCAGCTTCGGTGCTGATGACTCCAGGAACGTACTTAATAAACTCTTGTACACCCCATAAGCAGCCACCCGCTAAATAAATTTGTTCCATACTTACCTTTTACTTCTCTGTATTTGTTGTTCGTTCGATACGTGAATCAATGTGGTGATACACGTTCTTGAAAAAGCGCACACATAAAAACAAGTGTTTAGGTATTGTAAACCAGTGCGACTGAACAAACATAAGTCTAATAGGATTTGTGATTATATAAGTCAGTATTGCATTGTCATCAACTCGAATTTCATTATCAAGTGAGCGTTAGCTTAACCATGTTTGATCAAATAAAAGATTTCATCAATCCCAGTAAGAATCCAGATCTCACTCAGGCTCAGGAGTATCAGCGTAAACATCTACCGACGCTGTGGCTTTTGGGCAAAACGGGGGCTGGAAAATCATCGTTCATTCAAGCCGTGACTGGCAATTCTTCCGTTGAGGTGGGTAACGGTTTTGCTCCTTGCACGATGACTGCAATGTCATATGAATTTCCTCAAGACAAGCCAGTAATGCGGTTTCTTGATACTCGTGGTTTGGGAGAGGCCGATTATGATCCTAAAGAAGATTTAGAAGAGATTGGTCAAGCGGGCAATGCGCTAGTCGTAGTGATGAAAGCCGATGAACCCGAACAATCATCTGTGCTTTCTGCCCTGAAACAGGTTAAAAAGCAGAAGAAGATTGAGCATTTACTTCTCGTTCATACTGCTGTGCTGTCCTCTAAAGAGACCGATCGCACAAGGCAAATTCGATTCAACACCAATCAAGTTGAAAAGGTTTGGGGTAAGGACTGTTCTTCGGTGGCCGTCGATTTTGAAACTGATGACGGCTCTACTTATAACAGCAGTCCCATCTATAACTATGACACCCTGATAGAACAGTTGACGACAATACTCCCTGTGATAGGGATGATGGTGATAGACAAAGAACACTCGACTCAAGAAGAAGCGAATTTTGATCAAGTCGAAAACGAAGTGCTTTGGTATGCAGGAAGCGCTGCCGCGAGTGACCTGATTCCAGGTGTTGGTTTGGTGTCTGTGCCTGCGATTCAAGCGAAAATGCTTCATAGCTTGGCCAATCAATATGGGGTCGAATGGAATAAGAGAGTCTTTAGTGAATTGATAGGAACTCTGGGAAGCAGCTTCGCTTTGCAATACGGAATGAAACTGGGCACTCGACAGTTGATAAAGCTGATTCCAGTTTATGGTCAAACTGTGGGCGCGGTTGCTGCAGCGGCAATGAGTTTCGGCACTTCTTATGGTTTAGGTCGCGCGGCGTGTTTTTACTTCTATCATAAGAACAAAGGTGAAGAAGTCTCTGAACAAGAGATGCAGAAGATCTACAAAGAATCCCTGAAAAAAGGAAAGGCGGCGTCGGGCTATGAAGAAAATTAGAAACCTATTTCGATTACTGGCGGTGCTATCGAGTGGCCGCTGGGGCATTACCCTGATTTCGGCTATCTTCCCAAGCATTATCATGATGGGTTTTGGTCTCTTCTTGGCGATTAAATATGGTTACCTACTGGAAATGTCCATTGCGATTGCGGTGAGTACTTTACTATTCTCTGTTCCTCTATACATTTCTAGTCGCTCTTCGCACAAATCGACCTATAGCGATTCTTCTTTGAATAAAGAGAGCGATGATGAACCTCAAGTAGAATCATTGCTTAAGAAGACTGACATCGACGATGCGCTTGTTAAAGCTTCTATTGATTGGTCTCAAAAAGAGCTGTCGATCTGGAATGAATCGAAACTCCACGTGCGGCAACAATTAATGATCGACATAGAGTGGGGCAATCTAGACCAAACCGGTTTAGAAGTTCTTGAGTTTGTCGCCACGAAGTTTGACAAGAAATCACTCGACTTCTCTATTCCAGAAGGACTGAAGCTGTTCGAAGAGGTGAGCCGACGCTATAAGTTGGTGGTGCGAGAACATATACCAGGTATTGAATATCTCAAGGTTTCCTATATCAAAGCGGGCTACGAAGCCTATGACAAATATGGCGAGCTAGGACATAAGATCATTAAAGCTGCCATTTGGGGTAATCATCTTAAAAACCTGTATTTGAACCCCCTGAAAGTCATTTCGGATTTAGGCCGTGAACAGGCGACTTCTTCAATGACAAGAGGTGTGGTTGAGGACATGCAATATGCTGCCAAGCAAGCCTTGTTAGATGAGGTGGCCGCTGTGGCGATTGATCTCTATAGTGGACGTTTTAGCATTGAAGATGAAGCACTAAGAGCGTCGGATGTTTCTGAAATAGATGAACAGCGCTTTGCACCAGAATTAGAGCCAGTAAGAATTGTTCTAGTAGGGCAAACAAGCTCTGGGAAATCCTCACTGATTAATGCGCTTAAGCAAGAGTTGGTAGCTGAAGTGGATGTACTGCCATCAACCGACACTTCAACCGTATACAACGCGTTTGTCGATGACAATGATGTTAGAGTTGTTGATCTTCAAGGGCTGGATGGCAATGCCAAAACCGAAGCTCTGATGCTTAAAGAGATGACCCAAGCCGATGTTGTACTTTGGGTTCTTAAAGCCAATCAATCGGCTCGTGAACTGGATAAGCAATTGAAGGGCAAGTTTGATGCTTTCTATGACGATCCTAAAAACATCTCACGTAAGAAGCCAATCGTTGTATCGGTTGTGAATCAGGTCGATCGATTAAAGCCTGTTGATGAGTGGCAGCCGCCTTATGATTTGGGTAATCCAACATCGCCCAAAGCGAAGATCATTGCTCAAGCACTCGAATACAACCATATATTGCTGCAGTCTGATATCGTGTTACCGCTCGCTATTGCGCCAGAAAAGACGATTTTTGGTTTAGAAGCACTCAAGCAGATGGTAATCGAAGGCATAGCTGATGCTAATAATGTGCAAAGAAACCGCCAACGTTTGGAGGCAATGAAACGGGGAACGTCGGTTAAAGGCCAACTGAACAAAGTAGTGAACGCTGGTAAGAAGGTCACACCAAGTGTTTTGAAAGCGGCGACACCAAAGCTCGCTGAAATGGCCATTAAGCAAGCTGTTAAGAAAAAGTAGTCCTCGATAGTTTCTATAATGTTGTTCTGGTGAGGTTTAGTTCTCATCAGAACTTAGTGTTCTAGATCTTCGTTCTATATTAGCGAAGCATTAAATTTAAAAAATAGCTGCTATTATTAAGTATCTCATTGAACTAGTTTAATAGTCTATGAACCTCTGGTATTCGAAGTTTACATAACACGCTATCAGATTTAATTGTCATTCTAAATATTGATCACATTTATACTTATCCAAGCTTTATTTATAAAACCATTGCACTATATTTAAATTTCGTTTCATCTTGATTTCAACGTAGGGATATATTGTGAACTTGTATCTGAAATGGCAATCAACAACATGGCTGACCTTGTTAGCTTGGTATACTTTAGACCACCAGCTCTCTTTTCACCTTTCTTCAGAGTAGTACCCTCTAGGCGTCACGCGCCAGCAGAGCCCTTGAGTTTTGCCAATCCTGTTAATTTTTTCTTTAAGAAATGTCGTAGTTTATGCGTCAGCTATTTTTGCTTTTGTGCATACAACTCTTTATCTCTAGTTAATTATTAATTGGAACCTAATCAATACGTATTGATTAAATAATATATTTATAGCTATTAATTATTATTGTAATTATCACGAGAATGGTTGTGCGTGAAATTAAATTAATAGTGATGACTCGTGACATCTAAAAATAATGAATTTGGCTTTCTTCTTATAAGTTGAATTTGTTGAATGGGACTATTATGGAAAACTTCAAACATCTACCAGAACCGTTTCGTATTCGCGTTGTAGAGCCAGTAAAAAGAACAACTCGCGCCTATCGTGAACAAGCCATTGTCGAAGCGGGCATGAACCCATTTCTACTTGACAGTGACGATGTATTTATCGATTTGCTGACCGACAGTGGCACCGGTTCTATAACACAACGTATGCAAGCGGCGATGTTAATGGGCGATGAAGCCTACAGTGGCAGCCGCAGTTACTATGCGTTGGCGAATGCAGTAAAGGATATCTTCGGCTATGAGCTGACTATTCCTACACACCAAGGACGCGGTGCAGAGCAGATCTATATTCCTGTTCTTATTAAGAAGCGTGAAATGGAAAAAGGCCTCGACCGTAGCAAAATGGTCGCCTTGTCTAACTACTTTTTCGATACCACGCAAGGTCATACTCAAGTGAATTGTTGTGTCGCGAGGAACGTTTATACCAAAGAAGCATTTGATACTTCAGTGAACGCGGATTTCAAAGGCAACTTCGATGTTGTTAAATTGGAAGAGGCGATCTTAGAGGCGGGCGCTGCCAATGTTCCTTATATCGTGAGCACGATTACATGCAATTCGGCTGGTGGACAACCAGTATCTATTGCCAACCTGAAAGCTGTGTATGAAATAGCTCAGAAGTACGGCATTCCTGTGATTATGGATTCTGCACGTTACGCTGAAAATGCTTATTTCATTCAGCAACGTGAAGTCGGTTATCAAGATTGGACTATCGAACAAATCACTCGTGAGTCATACAAATACGCGGATGGCTTAGCCATGTCAGCTAAGAAAGACGCGATGGTACAGATGGGCGGGTTGTTGTGCTTTAAAGACGACTCTTTCATGGATGTGTACACAGAGTGTCGAACCTTGTGTGTCGTGCAAGAGGGCTTCCCAACTTATGGTGGCTTAGAGGGTGGTGCGATGGAGCGCCTTGCGGTCGGCCTTTATGACGGCATGCGTCAAGATTGGTTGGAGTATCGCATCGGTCAGGTTCAATACTTGGTCGATGGCTTAGAAGCTATAGGCATAGTCTGCCAACAAGCGGGTGGTCATGCTGCATTTGTCGACGCAGGTAAATTGCTTCCACACATCCCGGCTGGTCAGTTCCCCGCACATGCTTTGGCGTGTGAACTGTACAAAGTAGCAGGCATTAGAGCTGTTGAGATTGGTTCTCTATTGCAAGGCCGTGATCCGACTACGGGAGAACAACATCCGTGTCCTGCTGAGTTATTGCGTCTGACAATTCCTAGAGCGACCTACACGCAAACTCATATGGACTTCATCATCGAAGCGTTTGAAAAAGTGAAAGAGAATGCAGGGCAAGTTAAGGGGCTTGATTTTACTTATGAGCCACCAGTGTTAAGGCACTTTACTGCCCGCCTAAAAGAGGTTGAAACAAGTACTAAACAATCTATAAAAAATAGTAAGCTAGAGCTCGAAGAAGCTTAGAAAAACGAGCGAATAGTCACCAATACAAAGGCTCCCGTGGGAGCCTTTTCTTGTTGTTGAGTTACTCTTAACAAATCAACCTAAATCGCTAAGTTTATGGTTACTTTAATACTGAGTTAAGCGTATCAAAAAGCCACTTGTTCAATGGCGCGTCTTTTTGTGAACGACGACAACTCATGACATAGCTGACGTCGATAATGAGCTTTTCCGGTAAATCAATACTTCTACAGCCTTCGGGTACGGTGCCGTTTAGAGTCATACCAAAATAGTCGGACTTCAATACAATATCGTGGATCATTGCTGGGTGATCAGCTTCCACTTTTGGAATAACATGAAATCCGATATTTCGAAGGCGATCGAGAATAGGGTATTTATTGTCATTCCAACCCGGCGTTTTAAATAGAATGATTGGATAGTTGGCGAGTGATTCAAAGCTTTGTGCTTTATGGTCTTCTCTCACAAAGAATACGACTTGTCCTTTTCCGATCTCCATTTGTGAAATGGACTGAGGGAGGCTGTCATCAAAGTAGTGAACAGCAATAGCTTTTTCACCGTCAATGATTCTGTTTTTGACATTGGTTCCCCACCTTACGAATGAGTAATGCGCATTGGGTGCTTCTTTAGCAAGCGTTAGGTAAAGTTTGGATCCGTAGCGCTCCCAAAAGAGCGTGTTAGCGTAGATGGTGATATCACCTCTATAAGACTCAGGGCAGAAGGCTTGGTGTTTTATCGCTTCGACACTGCTTAGTATTTGCTCAAAATTTTCGATGTTATTTTCAATAAAAGTCGTGGGTTCAAACCCGTTTTTGGTTTGAATGAACAGTGGATCGTCGAGCTGCAACTTTAACTTTGAGAGGTTCTTGCTGATCGCCCCAGAGGTTTTTCCTAGCGAATCCGCAACCAGTCCAACATTGCGAAGTTCATACATACGCTTGATGACGAGGATATTTTGAATATCTAGATTGATGTCCACAGGTTCTCCAAATGATTCCTTTATAAGCAGCAATCTCTGTGCGTTAGGCGTACAGAAATCATATGACTCTAATATTATATTAGTAGTGAAAAACTGATAAGACAGCACAGCGTCAAAACTTCGCTAATCCCTTGATTTTCCATTTGGTAAATCTTGCTTTTCCTCGAATGGCTCATGTTCGATTGTTAAAGTTACTTCAACAAAAAACAGATACCAAACGAACAAAGAACTAAAAATACAGCGAGGTGATGTATGAACAAGTTAATCACACTTGGATTGATGGCTTTATCAATGAACACGGCTTTTGCGGCTGACGGTACTTATGCGAGTACTCTCGATATGACGAGAATCGAAGGTAATCAAGTAAAGGTTGAGCGTGTGGAATCTGAGCCAGTACTTGAAGGAAGAAATGACGCCAATAATGGCGGAATAAAATTCCACAAGAGTGTTGATCAAGACCAAACGATCCAGCTTACAGGTCGTCGAGATTAACGTTAGAACTGTGCCTATTATTTTCATGAGAAATGCTGTGCTCTTGAGTGCAGCATTTTTTTGTGTCGGGATTTTGAGTATTTTATAAACTCTAGTGGTCAGCCTTGGCATGTTGTGTCACGTGTGGCATTTTGTTTTTCTCTAACTTCACACCGTTACTCGTGCTAGTTAAGGCTAAGCGTTACAAACGAACGATTCGAAAAGGACTAGGAATGACTCAAAAAGAAACAGGAATGATTCGTCATATTTTACTGATTAAGTTTAAAGAAAACGCAGAGGCTTCAGAGGTTCAAAAACTAAAGATGCTGTTTGAAGCGATGCCAAACAAGGTTGACGGGGTAACTTCAGTAGAGTGGGGGTTAAATGATAGCCCAGAGAATAAGAACCAAGGTTATACCCATTCAGTTTTAATGACGTTTACGGATGAAAAGGGGCGTCAGAACTATCTTCCACACCCAGAACATGATGCGCTGAAAGATGTATTTCGTCCGTTGTTAGACGACATCATCGTGTTTGATTACTCCCTATAATTAGTCCTCTCTGTATGCTCTCTAAAGCCTAAAGCCTAAAGCCTAAAGCGATAAAAGCGTATATACCTGAAGTTTATTTACACAAGGTATATACGCTGAGTCATCTCGAATAACGAAGCGTTAGGGCTTGTGTGGCCGAGCCCTAAACGAGAAGGCCCTAATCAAGAAAGTACCAACTACTCTGTAGGAGAGATAGTCAGCGGGGCGAACGAAGCTACTGCATTTCCGCCGGCACCAGGGTGATCAACATAAGAGGTGTTTTGCATTAAGGTGTAGTACACGTCCACAAAGTCATCATCATTCACTAATACACCATCAGGAATCACATCGATAATCTTGCCTGTGATCTGAGGGATGATCGCATAACCCTGAACTTCTGGATCAGGAATCATCTTCAGTATCTCTTCTGCGGCTTGAACCAAGAGCTTTGCTAGCGCTTTATAGTCTGTTCCATCATCGTGCTCCATTAAGATCATATCTGCAGCGCCCCAGCGGTAGCGAGGCCAGAAAATGACCGTTTGATTTGGGTAGTACGTCTGTTTGTCGTAGTCCAGATAAGGCATTTCTACTAGATCTATTTGTGGCTCTAAGCGGCTTGAATCGACCCCTGTCACAATGGCGTAGATTTCAGCTTTGCCAGAGATCCATGGTTCTTGGTCTACAGCCAAACGAATCTTTTTTAACTGAGTGGTATTCAACGGCTCAGGTTCTGACATAGCCATGGAGCGCGTAGCCTTACCAATAAATGTTTGTGTCTTAGTGCTACGGCTTTCACTGTTGCTGCTTGTGTTTTTGGAGCCTGAATTAATTTGTGTTGTTGTACCCAGCTTCTGCATTTCAGCCTGCATTGCCATTAAGCCTGCTTTGAGCTCTTCGGCACCGTTGCTATCAACGACAAACACTGGGACGTCTGGCATTTGGTACACATCTAGTTCATGAACCTGTCCGTACACGTCATACGCTTCAATGTATTGCCAATTCGAATCATCACCTGATGGTTCAAACGCAAATAATGGGCTTTCGCCGTTCTTCCAGGCTTCAATCATCGCTTCATCGGCCATGCGAATTTCTAACACAGAGTCGCTGAAGTTGTTGATCCCTTTCATCTTGCGATAACCAAGGTCCGCTTTCTGCATCCTGCTTGAAAATGCAGAGTAGGGCTGAGTAGAGCTCAATTTATCGACAGGCGTGGACAAGTTCTTTTCTGAAATTTGAGCCTTTAGGGAAAGCTCAAGATCGGAATAACGCTCGCTGATTTGTAACGCCAAAGATTGCTTTTGTGCTGAGGCGTTCTCCGAAAGAGAGCGTGAGTTTACTGTGTCGATATTGTTTGCATAGGACTGGAAGCCAACCACTGTCGTTGCAAGCACCATACTGATAGAAATAAATGGTCTCATAAATAATCCTTATTTTAATTTTTATCATTAATAGAGCATTTACCCTATAAGGATTAACCTATCAGTAACGTGAATGTGTTCAAAAGTTAGTCAGTTATTTTTGTTTCGTTGTGCAGCACAGGATCTCAATTTAAACTGTTTTTATAAAACAATACCTAAGCAACCTAGATATTTATAAATTAATAAACGTATCAGTAAATAATTTACAATATTATTAACTACTATGGTATTTCATGAAAAAACCTACTCAAAGTGAGTAGGTTTTTATTTCGTGGTTAACCGCTAGCTCTCTATTTTCAACTTGTTTGAGAGACTCGCTCTAACTCAATCTAAACGTAACGTTAGGCCAGAATAGTTCGAGTATCCGCGCAGTAACACATGGTAGGTGATACCCGGCTGAGCGCTCACACTACATTGCTCGTTGTTTCCAGCACGATAAGGTCGACAATCGTAGCTTGAGGTTGTCGGCTTACTGCCTGATTTCACATAAAGGTCGGCATCACCTGAACCACCAGACATTGAAACCGTTGCGCTTGATGCAGAATCAACGGTGAACGTGTAGAAGCTCTCTGAAGATTGATTCCCGCTTAGGTTCGCAATCGGTGTGCCTTTCGTTAATACATTGCCAGTTGGTGGCGTTGAACCACAGCTCCCGTTCACGCCTACCGTGTTAAAGGCATCTTCAACATCGGCAACCACATAGCCCATGTCTGCTGCGGCTTTCGCAACACCACAAGCACCAGCGTCAAAGGTACTGTTTGCCGTCCAATACAATTGGTTTGCGACTGTGAAGATCTCGAAACCCTTACGCACATCCCAGCCAGACTTATTCGCTAAAAGGTAAAAGGCACGGTTGTAAACACCGCTAGATAAGTGAACGTTCAAACCATCGTAGTATTGAGAGGCATGATCAATCGATCGACCATCTTTTGAAGGTTGATCAAAGTAACGCAAGCCACCTTCTGATTTGAAGATATCGCTACCGACCACCCAATCCACGTTCCCACGCAGATAGTATTCAGCCGCTTCGCCCGCAATATCGGAGAACGCTTCGTTAATGCCACCTGACATGTTTTGGTACACCAAACCGGAGTTTTGCTCGGTGAACCCGTGGCTAACCTCGTGAGCACTTACGTTGATATCGACCAGTGGATAAAAGGTGTTTTTGCCATCCCCAAATGTCATGGATGAGCCATTCCAAAAGGCATTTTCATAATCTGTGTCGTAATGAACTCGCATCGTCAGTTGGAAAGTTAACGGCGACGTATTCATCCACTCTTTGTACATATCAAACACGACATTACCGAAGTAGTGCGCATCGTTAAGAGGCGAGTAAGCCCCGTTGATGTATTTATGATCGGTGTAGTTGGTTCCGTCGGCACAGTTGTAGCTGTAGGCTGAACTGCCAGACGTTCCGTTCCTCAAATCGACTGTCTTAACTGATTCATTTTCTAACTTACAAGTTGTGCCTGTTTTGTCGATGGGAAAGCTAGGGAAGACACTGCCATATTCATATCGAGTGGTTTTGAGGTTGCCACCTGGGCCAGTACCTAATGCTTTAGCGTGGTTTAGCCCATTCCATTTTTGGAGCACATCGCCAGTCGTGGCATCAATAAAGTAGAAAGGGCGCTCTGGCATAGAAGACGCGATAAAGAAATCGACCAGATACACCACTTGAGCGACTTGGTTCTCATCCAGTCTCACCATCAGTTTCGCGTTTTTATTTTCAATCGACTTTTTGCCGACGGTAAACGTGCGGTGAGCGGACAGTGCGGCTTCTATCGCTTGCTCTTGATTCAGCTTTGGTGCGATGCTGGATAGGTCTCCACTGATCCCTTGTGCCATGGAACCGAACACTTGAGTGGGTTGGTTCTTGGAAAGGGTGGCGACAACTGAGGTATCAAAGACGGGTAAACCTCGGTGAGTTTGTTGATAGCGGACTTTCGTTTTCCCATTGGGCAATACCACCCGTTTTACTTCAGAAAAACCTAATTCTAGTGGGGCAACACTCTTCGACTGAGCGGCGAGACTTTGTTGTAGTAATGCATCATTATCGACTCTGACCATTTCTGCAGCGTGTGCAGTAAAGCCAAAAGATGTACCTAGAATAGCTGCTATTTTCCAGCTTAGTTGACGTTGTTGGTTCATTTTTCGTTCCTGATTTTAATATAAACTCCTTCTTCCCAACGGCTTTATAGGAAGTCTATATGCAACACGCTAATGCCATGCATTGCGAATCAAGATTGGAAGAGCATTTGGATTTCTGACAAGTTTATCGAGGAGATTGAATTTTATGGTATGTAATTCAAAGTTTACAAAAATTCTTATTGATCAAATTGTTTTTTATAAAATATAAGTTTGTTATTTATCGTAAATATATGAGATTAGTGGCCTTATTTGAACTCAGTATTTTCTATTTCACGCCTCAAATATCCTTATGCAACAAGCTAGTTATCCAAATTTAAATAAATAACAAAATTGACAACAAAGGTTGTTTTAGGTTTTTTTGTTATGTTTTCTATCAATATGAAGGTTTTTAATACGTATTGCTAGATATGTTATTTAGTTTTTTGTAAATAACCTATTATTGGGCAGGATAATGTTGGATTTTAGTGGTTGATCATAATTAAATTTATATAACCTCTTGTTATTTATAAGGAGGGTCGTGTAAGGTTTGCATGATAATTAACTGAATTAATTCTTATTCTAAAAGAAAATTTTATGGTTGGTGACTATCTTGAGGGGAAAATTTGTCAACCTAAAATATTCACTTACCGTATTGAGTTTTTAATTTACGATTGATTATCATTTTGCAAAGTTTGGCATTCATATAGTTATGTTTAATGAAAATTAAAAGGGTTACAATGAGAAAGGTAATTTACGTCTGTGTACTGTTCTTCTCGTCAATTATTTATGCTAGTGAGCAGCCCCTTACCGAAGAAAAGTACAATAATATTATTAAGCTCATCGAGATGACCGGCTCAATTGACCTTGGATTACAGATGTCTCAAACGATGACTAGTCAGTTGGTTGTAATCGTATCAAAAAATAACCCTGATATACCCAAAGAGAAATTTGAAATAATTGAAAGAACTGTTAATTCTGTGGTTGAAGAGCAACTAAGAGGTAAAAATGGATTCTTCAAAATGATGACTCCCATTTATCACAAGTATTACACCAATCAAGAAATCGAAGAGCTTATTGCTTTCTATGAGACATCACTGGGGAAAAAGAGCATAAAAATAATGCCTAACATTGTCCAAGAGAGCTTTAGCATAGGCCAAGCTTGGGGCAAGCGAGTAGCGCCTATTGCAATTAAAGAAGTGAAGAAGCAATTTGAAAAAGAAGGTTTTACTTTATTGCTGTAATCAAGGTGTCAATTAAATTGATGCATGCTGTTTGGTATTTTTAGAACAGAGTATGGGGTGTTTGATAACGTTAATTGTTTGCGCCATTTGGGTAAGATGTTCTGTTAATTGAGAAAGGATAATTAGAGATGATGGAATCCAATGTTTTTGAACGAAAGAATACCGGTGAAAAAGAAATAAGCTCAAGGTTATATAACCTTACCATCGGAGCCGTTCTTTGTTGGGGTTTTTGGGTAAATTGGCTAATGGTATCGAGTATACCTGTCGAATCTATCACTGCGTTTAACCCTTGGATATTTTTTATAGGTTACTTCACAAGTTGCTTCTTCGGAATCTATCTGTTTAGCAAGTCATCAAACCCACTGGTTAGTTTTGTTGGTTACAATTTCGTAGTTGTCCCTTTTGGACTTATTATAAATATGGTCGTATCTAACTATTCTCCATCTCTGGTTCTCGATGCTATTAAGGTGACAGGCTTAGTGACAGGCATCATGATGTTGCTAGGTACAATATTCCCTGCTTTTTTCCAGAGAATTTCTGGAGTGCTAGCGATTTCATTAATAGCAGTTATTGTCGTTGAACTCTTCCAGGTATTTGTGCTTGGTATCCATCAAGAGTGGTTGGATTGGGCGGTCGTCATCATATTCTGCGGGTACATAGGTTATGATTGGGGGCGTGCAAATCGAATACCAAAAACCTTAGATAATGCGGTTGATAGTGCAGCAGCACTCTATATGGACATCATCAATCTCTTCTTAAGAATTGTTCGTATTATGGGGCGAAAATAGCTCCCAAGTAATGTGTTATACAGCGTGGTTTATTGTAAGTAACATTCAAACGAGGTATCGGCATTACGTTTTCCCCCTTAACAAGGCGCTGACGGATCCCCTCATAATTTCCCCAGTGAGCTTGTTCAACGTTTTTATCAGAAGTGGCCCCCGATTTTTCGGACATGACTTTAAGTTACAGATCTGTTTTGAAAATTCCCAGAATAACTTGAACGGATTATGATTAGAAACGTAGAAACCACTTTCCTGAATTTAATTGCAACAATAAATGACATACAAACATAGAGGTAGCGCACAAAATCGAAAAAGGGGATATCGCGATTACGTAATCATTGATCTAGCCGATAGTGAGATAGTGATAAGAGGTCGATAATTCGTTGTCGGATCTAAATTAGAACTTTAAATCTAATTTCTAAGTAGTTGTTATCTCAGGAAGAGTTTTTGTGCTATGCGCCCCTATATTAAATACATTATCCCTATTTTAATTCCTTTCATTATCCTCGTAATGCCGCTATCAGCATTTCCATTTGAAGGCCTTACGATTATTCAACAACGCGTTATCGCGATCTTTTTATTAGCGGCATTGTGCTGGGTGTTCGAGCCCATCCCGATCTACGCGACGTCTGTTGTTATTATCGTTCTGCAATTGTTGATGTTGTCGGATAAAGGGCTGATCTTTTTAAGGTTTGAGCATGGGCAGGAACATTTTGGTGAGTTGTTAAAATACAGCGACATCATGGCGACATTCGCCAGCCCAATCATCATGCTATTTTTGGGCGGTTTTTTCTTAGCGATGGCCGCCACTAAGTATCGATTAGACGTAAACTTAGCCCGTGTATTATTGAAGCCATTTGGACAAGACCCGAAGTTTGTGATGCTCGGCTTAATGCTGATCACTGGTATCTTTTCGATGTTTATGTCTAACACAGCAACAACGGCAATGATGCTATCTATTTTAACGCCGGTGCTGGCTGTGTTTGGCCCGAAAGACCCCGGTCGTATAGCGTTTGCGCTTTGTATCCCTGTTGCCGCTAACATCGGTGGCATTGGTACCCCAATCGGTACCCCGCCGAACGCTATCGCACTTAAATATTTAGTTGGTGATAACCTCATTACGTTCGGCGAATGGATGGCATTTGGTGTGCCGTTTGTCGTTATTATGATGGCGTTAGCGTGGTTTTTAATCGGCTTTATGTACAAAGCTGACCAAAAGAAAATCGAGCTAAGCATCAAAGGCAAATTCCTTAAAACGCCCAAAGCCATTGCGGTATACGTCACTTTTGCGCTGACCATCATTCTTTGGTTAATGGGCTCAAGCCATGGCATGAACTCTTATACCGTCGCTCTGATTCCTGTCGCTGTGTTCTCACTTACAGGGATCATCAATAAAGAAGACCTGAAAAAGATTTCTTGGGACGTATTGTGGCTTGTATCAGGTGGTATTGCGCTTGGTTTAGCTCTCGATAAAACTGGCTTAGCAAGGCTCGTGGTACACAGCATTCCGTTTGATGCTTACTCACCATATGTGGTGTTGTTCGGAGCAGCGTTCTTGTGTTTGGTAATGGCAAACTTTATGTCTCATACCGCAACGGCTAACTTGTTAATGCCAATTATGGCTGCATTAGGGTCGTCTATGGCCTCACTCACGCCACTAGGTGGTGAGTTAACGTTAATTCTGGTTGTGACTTTTGCCGCTTCATTAGGTATGTCGCTGCCAATCAGTACGCCACCGAATGCGTTGGCTCATGCCACTGGTCATGTGCAAAGTAATCAAATGGCCAGAATCGGTATTATTTTGGGTGTGGTTGGTGTGCTACTGAGTTTTGTTATGGTGTGGGTGCTACATTCAATTGGTCACATAGGATAACGATACGTGTATCAACAAAAGCTAGAAGCACTTATCGATCGTTATTTTAATCAGACAGAACGTCGGGTGACGTGCCGTGCCGGTAACACCATTATTGAACAATCAGCGTTAAACACTCGTTTATATTATGTGTTTAGTGGAGAACTGGAAGGGTTTTATACCGATGCGAATACACCGCAAGTGCGAGTATTTAGCGCAGGTCGTGGGGCTTTTATAGGTGTTCATAGCTTCTTTTCAGGTAATTGGACAGCATCTTCAACGGTTGTTGCTAAAACCGATGTTGAGTTAGCGTGGATCGATAAAGACACGCCGGCAGAAGATGAACGTAAATTTGGCCCTCTTACCGCACAGTTTACACCTGTGATTGTCAATGAGTTGTCGCGTCGTCAACGCCGTGCAACACAAGAAGCGATAGCGAAACAAAAAGCGCTAGAGAAGTTACATACTGCTGAGCAAATTACGACCTTGGGTCAATTGGCTGCAGGGATTGCCCATGAGCTTAACAACGCTATTGGTGTAGTAAATAGTAAATCTGGTCGACTTGAAACGGTCATCATGGAGCTACTTGAAGAAGTGCATCCAGAAGCCAGTCAATTTTTCGATTTTGGGTTAATGCATGGTCAGAAAACGTCGTCGTCAGAAGCGCGAACACGTGGGCGACAATTTGAAAGAAAATATGGCTTAGACAAAAACATTGCTCGCTCTCTTGCGAAGGCGATTCCAATTGACGCTTCATCTGCAACAGACATTATTTCAAAACATTGGCTGAAAAACCCAGAAGAAGCGATTCGTTTTTGGCAGATGGGCTGTGATTTACATGATTTACGTTTGGCATCTAAACACACCGTTGGCATCGTAAAATCGGTTAAACAACTTGGCAGAGTTGATATTGACACCGAAGAAGCGGTGGATATTAATGACTCCATTAACCATGCCTTATCGTTGTTACAAAGTGAGTTACGTAGAGTGTCTGTGCGATTGAGCCCTGCAGATTTGCCGACTTTTAAAGGCTCGAAAACAGAGCTCGTTCAGATTTGGGTCAACATTGTAAAGAATGCTTGTGATGCAATGTCGAATTCAGACGATGCTGCAATAGAAATTCAAACCAGATTAAGTAAGAAAAGAATATTAGTTACGATTGCGAATAACGGCCCTGAGATAGACGAGGGAACTCGTAGAAAGGTATTTCAGCCCAACTTCACCACTAAAAAAGGTGGTTTATCGTTTGGATTGGGCTTGGGTTTATCAATAGTTAAGCGGATTGTGGCGGGTTATGGCGGAAGTATTATTGTGAAAAGTGATGCTTCTAAAACGGTATTTAGAATCAAGTTACCAATAGAGGGTGAACATGGAGAAGCTTAATTTAATCTGTGTCGATGACCAGAGAGAAGTACTGAGCGCAGTGGTACAAGATTTAGAGCCGCTGGCGAGTTGGCTGAATATTGAAGATTGTGAATCAGCGCAAGAAGTGCTTGATCTCATTGATGAACTTGACGCAGAAGGCGAACACATTACCGTCATCGTGTCTGATCACGTGATGCCAGGGAAAACGGGTGTGGAGTTACTCACTGACGTGTTCCATGACAGCCGCTTTCCGAATACAAAGAAAATTCTTCTTACGGGGCAGGCCACTCATACCGATACCATCAATGCGATTAATGCTGCAGGCATCGACCGTTACTTTGAGAAGCCTTGGCAAGCAAGCACGTTGGTTGAATGCATTCGCACTCTTGTCACTGAGTACATATTTGATCAAGGGCTTGATTACACGGACTATCAGAATGAGCTTGACCAACAGGTTGTGTTAAGACGCTTACGCTAGTTTCTTACGTTAGTCTCTTGCGTTAGCCATTTACGTTAGTTTCTTGCGCTAGTCATTTATGTCAGTCGCTTGAAATTATATGTACCGAAGGAAGCTTTCTGAAGGAGTTTGTCTTTGAAAGACGTAATCATTCGGTGCATATATTGCTCCTCTCATTTTAGTCTTAAATGAGACCTCAACCTGCTTGGTTCTACGACTGATGCTGGTGTAATTTGGACAACTTAATGGAACATTGGTAAGTCTAAATTTCGAGTCGATAAATCCTTGCAGCGCTCTCAGTGGCATAGAAAAAACTCTCTTCGCCATGAACGCAATCGTGATAGCTAAATCACTGAACCGACGTGGCCTCCCGTGCTTATTATGTTTGCTTTGCGCCCACCCGCTTCTTCAGCTGATGGTTCTATGACTTCGGGTTCTTAGATTTAGGTTAATTCTCAACTTCTAGCGAATTATGTATTGCTCTATAATGGTCGCGCATTACATGAGAAGAAGATATTGATGGACAATAATAGAGAAATAATTGCATACCTTCGTGAGAGTATTCCAGCATTTGAATGCGTTAAAGGCTGCCATGATTGCTGTGGGCCTGTAACGACTTCATCTGAAGAAATGTCGCGACTACCAGTCAAATCTGACGCAGAGCATGAAGCTGCCTTAAATGAATATAATTGTGTGCATTTAGGGCCTAATGGTTGCGAAGTGTATGAAGAAAGGCCACTAATATGTCGATTGTTTGGCACAACACCTCGTATGGCATGTCCAAATGGGTGTCGTCCAGTAGAAATGGTCGATTTAAAAATTGAACGTCAGGTGCATTATTTCATCAGGAACACTCGCCAAGTTTTAGTGTAGTTGGCTCAATAGCCAACAGATCGAACTACAATCACATCAGCATCAAAGATAGCTCACTTATTCGTATTTTCAGTTTCGCAATCGCTCTTTTGAAATCTCGAATAATCATGTCTGTTTCGATGGTCACGCTTGCGATATCAAGTTACAGGGAAATATTCTTCCTTTGGTATCGGGTCTGTTATTAAGCTTTCATACACGAAAGGCGCGATGCAAAAACGCAATATTTACCTTCCTAAAGGGGCAATGAACCAAGATGAATGGAAGCGTGTATTAGCATGTCGTGCATAGTTCCACTTCTTTAGTTCGTGTTGTGCGCCAGTTTGTATTTCAGGTTCTGTTGGTGTGCTACTATCCCTTTTTTTGCACCGAGCTAATTTATGACTAACGACCATTTCCAGGGTAAATACGAAGTAGAGCTTAAGTATCGTCTCGATTCTAAATCAGAGTTTTTGAAGACATTGAATCTTATTCCCCATGAAATGATGCTCCAAGATAACTTTGAGTGCGATTGGTATTTCGATAGCCCAGACAGAAGCTTACAAGCTCAAAACAAGAGTTTGTGCATTCGTACTATGGAACCGTCGGGCATCAAACTATGGATTGTAAAAGGCCCAGAGTCTGACCGATGCGAAGCGACAAACATCACCGATGCGTCGAATGCTAAGAGTATGCTTGATAACTTGGGTTACGAAGTGATTCTTGAAGCGCAGAAAACTCGCAGTATTTACTTTGTTGGAGAGTTCCACATCACGGTCGATTCTCTTGCGGGTATTGGTGAGTTTGCCGAATTTGCGATCATGACGGACGATGAATCTAAGTTGTCTGTTTATAAAAGTGAGCTTGAGTTGTTAGCCAGTAAGTTCGGGCTGACTCAATCAGCACTGCAAACTCAATCTTACAAACAGATGTTCGAAGAAATGAACGAATAGCGCAGCGCTTAAGCGTCAGGGAGAGTTATGGACACCATTATCAAACAAGCAATCGAATTGCGAAAAGAAAAATGTATCAAGAGTCTCGTGACTTATTGGCAACGCTACTCACTGATGAAAACTATGCAGCGAAAGCACATTTGCAGATTGCGTGGTCTTACGACAACCAAGGCAAGAGCAACAGGCGATATCGCTGTTACTTGAGCTTTTAGTTTCCACGACGAATAGCGAAGCAATCAAAGAGTGCCAACGAGCGATCTCTTTGTATGCTCAAGACCTAGATAAAACCTGGTAAACGGCCGAGTCTAAAGCTCGTTAACTCACATGACAAAAAACCTAAGCATCAATGTGATACTTAGGCTTAAAGGCATAGCTTATTTAGTTAAAAAGTCGTTACGCTGAAAGCTCTTTACGTACAATCTCTGCGCCGGCACTTAGCGCATTAAGCTTCGCTGAGGCAATTTCACGAGGTAGGGGAGCCATACCGCAGTTAGTGCAAGGGTAGAGCTTGTCTGCATCAACGTACTTAAGTGTTTCTCGTAGAGTGCTCGCTACTTCTTCTGGTGTTTCAATGGAATCGGTAGCCACATCAATCGCACCGACCATTACTTTCTTGCCTCGAACCAGCTCAAGTAGCTCAAGAGGCACATGAGAGTTGTGACACTCTAAAGAGATAATATCGATATTCGATTGCTGCAGCTTAGGAAATACCTCTTCGTATTGGCGCCACTCTGTGCCTAATGTCTTTTTCCAATCCGTATTTGCTTTAATGCCGTAGCCATAACAAATATGTACTGCTGTTTCGCACTTAAGCCCTTCAATAGCTCTTTCTAAACAAGCGATGCCCCAATCATTCACTTCATCAAAAAATACGTTAAACGCAGGTTCATCGAACTGAATAATATCAACGCCTGCAGCTTCTAGCTCTTTCGCTTCTTCGTTGAGGATCTTCGCAAATTCCCACGCGAGCTTTTCACGGCTTTTGTAATGCGCATCGTAAAGCGTATCTATCATAGTCATCGGCCCCGGCAGAGCCCATTTAATTGGTTGGTCCGTTTGCTGACGTAAAAATTTAGCATCCTCGACAAAAACGGACTTCTGACGAGAAACTGGGCCAACTACTGTAGGCACACTCGCATCATAACGGTTGCGGATTTTAACGGTTTCACGCTTTTCAAAATCAACGCCATTCAAGTGTTCGATGAAGGTCGTTACAAAGTGCTGACGTGTTTGTTCGCCGTCGCTCACAATATCAATGCCTGCTTGCTGCTGCTCGTGCAGGGAGACACGCAGCGCATCTTGTTTGCCGTCTGTTAGTTCATCGCCTTGCAGTTTCCATGGCGACCAAAGCGTCTCTGGTTGTGCAAGCCAAGACGGTTTCGGCAAACTGCCCGCTGTTGAAGTCGGTAATAGTGTTTTCATATTTAATACTGCCTAATTCAGGTGGGACTAAAGTGCGTAATTTGCAGACCAGTTCTCTAGAACTGATTGGTATGGCTTAATGAAATTTTCTTCAGCGAACTTACCTTGCTCTATTGCGAGTTTGCTGCGCTCTTCTCGGTCATACACGATTTGAGTTAGCGAGTGGTCCAAGTTTTTCAAGTTTGGTTGGTAACAGTTGCCCGCAACCGCGTTCGCGTTGTAAATCTCAGGACGGTAGATTTTCTGGAACGTACCCATAGTGCTGATGGTGCTGATAAGTTCTAGGTTGGAGTAATCGTTAAGTAGATCACCAAAGAAATAGAAAGCCAGAGGAGCAACATTATTTGGTGGCATGAAATAACGAACTTGTAAGCCCATCTTCTTGAAATATTGCTCAGTTAAAGAAGACTCATTCGGTTGGTATTCAAAACCTAATACTGGGTGTTGGTTTTCAGTGCGGTAATAGGTTTTATTATCTGATACGCTTAAGCATATAACAGGTGGTTTATTAAAGTTCTTTTTGTAAGCGTCAGAGTTAACGAAATATTTAAAAAGCTTGCCGTGTAAATCCCCAAAATCTTCTGGAATGCTGAATTTATCTTGGCCTTTATTATGATCCAATAGACGTACGCTAAAGTCATAATCTCGAACATACGAAGAGAAGTTATTTCCCACAATACCTTCTATTCTCTCGCCAGTTTTTTGATCAAGAATGTTTGTTTTCAGCACTTCAATTGAAGGAAACGCTTCGCCACTACTCTCAATATCCATATCAACAGAAACGATTTCAAGCTCTACAGAGTAGCGGTCGCCCTTTGGGTTGTCCCAATGTGCTAAGGCGTTGAAACTGTTGTCAATCATCTGTAGCGCGTTGCGTAAGTTAGATTGGCGGTTATCGCCTCTCGCTAAGTTCGCAAAGTTGGTGGTGATGCGCGTGCTATCTGCTGGTTGGTAATTTTCGTCGAGGCTAATGCTTTTAATCGTAAAATTAAATTCTTTATTCATGCTGATTTAGTATCCCAATTTTTTTCTGATTCTCTCGGTCTTTAGTATTAAAACGGCTTTTATTTTTTGCTTGTGACCGGATTAAGAATCGAAGGCTATGCTGTCTTAAATTAATGCTTATTAGAATTAATTTCATATAAAGTTAATCGCTTAAGGTTTTTATACGTTGTTCAATGGGTGATTAATAATGGTATTACTTCACATTCAACATGAGGAATATTCATGATCTATTATGTTTGAAAATTTGAGCTGGTGTCAGTTATATTAATTAGCATGATGGATATATAACCACATTAAAAGTATGTTATTTGAGACGATTAATTTAATTAAGAGATGGACGAAATGAGTGAGTTGCTGTTGTTGATTTTATACTGTGCACTATTAGGCAGTGGTGTTGGGTTTCTAGCTGGTTTGTTAGGGATTGGCGGAGGGCTGATCATTGTTCCGGTGTTAAGCAGCATTTTACTTTATTTAGAAGTTCTACCGTCCGATCAAGTTGTTGTCGCTGCGATTGCGACTTCCTTGGCCTCGATTCTATTTACTTCTACTTCTTCTGCGCTTGCTCACCACAAGAATGGAAACGTGCCTTGGGATCTGGCGCCTTGGATCATGCTCGGTGTTGCACTGGGTGCACTGGTTAGTGGCTTTATGGCGGCTCTGTTGCCAGAAAAAGTTGTTCGTATTGTGTTTGCAGTGAGTGTGGTTCTTATCGCAATAAAGATGTTCTTAAGCAGCAAAAACGACGCGCCTAAAGAAAGAAAACTGCCAAATAAGGGCATCTTAACCGTCCTGACAACGATCACGGGCGGTTTGTCTGCGATGATTGGCATTGGTGGTGGTGCATTACTGGTTCCGCTGTTGACGTTTTTCTCTGTCGATATGAAAAAGGCCATCGGTTGTGCGTCTGCTTGTGGCATTGTTATCGCGTTATTTGGTTCAATCGGCTATATCAGTTCGGGCAGCAGCCACTTTGCTTTAACTGACGGTTTTGCTGGTTTTGTTTATCTACCTGCGTTGCTGGGTATAGTATGCACTTCTTGGTTTACGGCTCCGTTAGGTGCAAAAGCAACCAACCATTTACCGGTTCCAACGATTAAGAAAATCTTTTCAGTATTGTTGGTGGTTATCGCGGCAAGCATGGTTTCTCGTTAATAAAAGATCGCTCAAGTATGAATATATGGAGCAAAAACGAATAAGTTGATCAACTACCAATAATTAGAAAAGGGCAGTTTCATAACTGCTCTTTTTTATCTCTCGGTCTATGCTTATACAGCTATGTACATGAGTATATTGATAAAACTGTTTAGTTATGAACGATTCACTGCTATAGCTAAATGTATCTTGTTTGATTCAACGGAATGCTATCAATGAGTGGTTTATGGATCCTTTAACGCAGGGCGTATTAGGCGCTTCTTTGTCACAGTCGGCAAGCAGAAAACAGAACTTGGTTGTCGCTGGGGTATTAGGTCTACTCTCTGGATTGGCTCCAGATTTAGATGCACTGATTAAGTCTCAAAGTGACCCTTTGTTGGCTTTGGAATTTCATCGACAATTTACCCACTCACTTTTTTTCATCCCCATTGGCAGTTTGATCTGTGCTTTGGCTCTGCATCATCTCATTGCAAAAAGGCGCGGGCTTTCTTTCAAACAAAGCTGGCTGTTTTGTGCTCTGGGTTATGGCACTCATGCACTGTTAGACGCTTGTACCACTTATGGCACGCAGTTACTTTGGCCTTTGACCAACGCGCGTTTTGCTTGGAATACCATATCAATAATCGATCCTGTTTATACGCTTCCCATCTTAATTTTACTTGTGTTTGCAACGTTGAAACGAGCGCCTTGGCTAGCGCGTGTCGCATTTACTTGGGCTTTGGTTTACCCAACATTAGGGATGATTCAGCGAGATAGGGCAGAGGCGATTGGGTGGCAATTAGCGGAAGAAAGACAACACACGCCGATTCGATTAGAGGCAAAACCGAGCTTTGCTAACATTCTGGTTTGGAAAGTAGTGTACGAAACAGAGGCTCATTATCACGTAGACGCAGTGCGGGTTGGTACATCGGTAAGCACGTATCCCGGAGAGTCGATCGCTAAGCTGAACGTTGGCAGGGATTTACCTTGGCTTGACCTTGATTCTCAACAAGCCAAAGACATTGAGCGCTTCCGCTGGTTTTCTAATGGCTACATTGCGCAGGACCCAGCAGATGAGCTGCGTATTATCGACGTCCGATATTCAATTGTACCGAATCAAATGAAAGCACTATGGAGCATCAAGCTATCAAAAACTGTTGATGTTAACGCCCATGTAAAATACGAAACGCACAGAGATAACACTCCAGAATCGAGACAGATCTTTTTCGGTATGCTCACTGGCGATAAATGACCTAGTTCTAAACAGTAAAAAGGCTGAGTCAGATAATCTGCTCAGCCTTTGTTTTTCTGCTGTCTAATAGAAAACTATAGGTAACGACTTCTCAAATGATCTTTGAAGTATTGCGCATTTAAAGTCTCACCGGTTGCACCTTTCACTAAATCATCGGTGGTCAGCAAGCTGCCTTTGCTCCAAATATTTGATTCTAACCAAGTGAAGATAGGTGAAAGATCACCACTTTCAATCACAGAGTTCACATCAACAGTTTTCTTCATTGAAGCCATGAACTGAGCCGCGTACATCGCACCTAGTGTGTAAGATGGAAAATAGCCGAATGCGCCGTCTGTCCAGTGGATGTCTTGCATACAGCCATCAGTGAAGTTGCCTTGAGTGCTTAAACCAAGGTAAGACTGCATCTTAGTGTTCCAAAGTTCAGGGACATCGGTGTGTTTGATCTTACCGTTGATCAAATCACGCTCAATCTCGTAACGTAAAATGACGTGTGCTGGGTAGGTCAGCTCATCGGCATCAACACGGATGAAGTCTTTCTTCACGCGAGTATAAATCTTCTGGAAGTTATCTTTTTCAAATTCAGAGCCTGAGAACTGTTGACCAGCCATGTTTGCTAAATGTCCAATGAACGGGTCGCTGCGACCAACTTGCATCTCGAAGAACAAAGACTGAGATTCATGGATACCCATCGAGCGAGCTTCACCCGCAGGTTGACCTGCTAGGTGTTTTGGTAAGCCTTGTTCGTAACGTGCGTGTCCTGTTTCATGTACGATCCCCATTAAGCTTTGAACGAACTCAGCTTCGTCGTAGCGCGTTGTGATACGCACGTCAGAAGGCACACCGCCACAGAATGGGTGAACACTTTCATCTAATCGGCCGTGTTCGAAATCGAACTGAAGCAGCTTCATAACTTCTAAGCCCAGTGCTTTCTGTTTCTCGGTCGAATAGATACCAGATGGCGCGTTAAGTTGCTCGCTTGATTGCTTTTCGATTACTTCGTCTATCAAACTTGGTAGCCAGGTTTTAACGTCTGCAAATAAGATATCCAGTGAAGCAGAGCTAGTGCCCGGTTCATAGATATCAAGCATGGCATCATATGGTGTTAGGTTAGCGGCATCTGCGCGGATTTGTGCTTCTTCACGAGATAACTCAACCACTTCACGCCAGTTCTTTTCGAATCCAACCCAGTCGTTGTTACCACGTTGGCTACGCCATGCATGTTCACACTTTGAACCTGCGAGAGATTTTGCTTCAACCAGTTTTTCTGGAAGTAGGTTAGCTTGTTGCCATTGGCGTTTTATTTCACGCAGAGATGATTGTTGTTCGTTATTCAAAGTTTCGTTTTCAGCGGCTGAAATCCAATCACCAAGCTGTGGCTGAGTCATTAGGCCGTGAATATGAACAGATACCTCGGCCATCGCTTCACTACGAGCTTGGTTTCCCCCAGATGGCATCATGGAAGCTTGGTCCCAACCACAAATAGAGGCGAGATGTTGAAAGCGTGAACACTTTTGAGAGTGTTCGACTAGTTTTTTGAATGCGCTCATTTGACTACTCTTAATTTGGTTTCTTTAAATGATTTTAATGGCAGGGCCAAGGCATGAACTCTTTTCTAGTGTACTTGGATTATGGCTCTGCTTTTAATAATGTTGTATTTCACAGTAGAAGATATAGTTTTAAAAGTATGAAGCAGTACGATGCCATCAATTTACTATTTTTTAACAAATTAGACTGTACCATTGTGCACAAAATCAGTGAGTTGTATAGACAATGGCAATTGTTACTTGCGAATTATCCAGATACACGGTATTGATGATAACTCGCTGAACAAGAATGATAATGATATGGATATTTTGAACTTTGAGGCATTTCTGATTGCCATCACTATTTTAACGCTAACACCGGGTTTAGACACGGCATTAGTGATTCGTAATACTAGCCGCTCAGGCTTAGCCGATGGCTGTATGACGAGCTTTGGTATTTGTAGCGGCCTTTATGTGCATGCGTTTTTCTCTGCTGTGGGGATCTCTGCGATTCTTGCTCAATCAGCTGAACTTTTTCAAGCTGTTAAAATGGTAGGCGCGGTTTACCTAATTTGGCTTGGTTTAAGCAGTTTACGAGCTTTGATGAAAAACGGCGGTGGAATGAATGTTGGTGAGCAAGCTCAACAGGCATACAGTACAAAACGCTCGTTGCGAGAAGGCTTCTTGTCTAATGTTTTGAACCCGAAAACGGCGGTATTTTATTTGGCTTTTCTGCCTCAGTTTGTAAACCCAGAAGGTTCGCCTTTACTACAATCTATGTTGATGGCTTCCGTGCACTTTATGATTGCGATGGTATGGCAATGTAGCTTGGCTGGCGCACTTAACTCGGCTAAGAACTTGTTAAAGAATGCAAGCTTCATGAAATGGATGGAAGGGGTCACTGGTATGGTACTGGTAGGACTGGGTGTTAAGCTTTTGATGGAAGACCCTACCTAAGCTAATTTAGTTTCAATGAAAACCCGCATATCAATGCGGGTTTTTTGATCGTCCAATTTAAATTATGTTCTAACGGCTTCGCAATCATTTGAGGAAGCTAAAGGTTTGAAAAATAGCTTGGTTTCTTCAATGACGACGTTACGTAGCAAGATAAGTCCGATTAGGTTCGGAATTGCCATTAGGCCATTCACGATATCAGCCATTATCCAGATCATATCGAGCTTCAAGAATGCACCAGAAGCAACCAATGCGATGAAGATGATTTTGTAAGGTAACACTGCTTTGGTACCTAGTAAGAAAACAACGCAACGCTCACCGTAGTAGTTCCAACCTAGGATGGTTGTAAACGCGAAGAAGATCAGGCCAATAGAAACCAACATTGGACCTAAAGTATCGGCATTCAAACCCACAGCGAATGCATGAGTGGTCATTGCAGCACCAGATAGGTCTGTTTGCCAAGCACCCGTTAAAATAAGTGCTAACCCCGTCATCGTACAGATGATGATGGTATCAAAGAAGGTACCTGTCATCGAGATAAGGCCTTGCTTCACGCACGAGTCCGTTTTTGCCGCTGCTGCAGCCATAGGCGCACTACCTAGGCCTGACTCATTCGAGAACACACCACGAGCAATGCCAGATTGTATAGCAAGCATGATACTTGCTCCAAAGAAACCGCCCGTTGCTGCTGTGTTGGTAAATGCAGAGGTGATAACAAGGGTAATAGCATTCAGTAGTTGATCGGCGTTTGAAATCAGAACGCTTAAACACGCAACGATGTACATGATAGCCATAGTAGGTACTACTTTTCCTGCCACCTTAGCGATAGATTGAATGCCACCAAGGGTTACCACTGCCACCAATATCGTAAGAACGACAGCAGACATTTCACGCGAAGCACCAAAGGAAATTTCAGTCGCGTCTAAGATAGCGTTAACTTGTGGGAAGGTACCAATACCGAAGCAGGCAACACCCAAAGCGAAAACAGCGAACATCACCGCTAAGACTCTTGAGCCGACACCGTATTGCAAGTAGTACATTGGGCCGCCAACCATTTCGCCATTACTATCGGTTCTACGGTATTTAACAGCAAGTAGACATTCTGCGTATTTGGTCGCCATACCAAATACAGCAGCAAGCCACATCCAGAATAGGGCACCAGGGCCACCAATCTTGATTGCGGTCGCTACACCAACGATATTACCCGTACCAATAGTTGCTGAAAGCGCTGTACACAAAGCGGCGAAGCTAGATACGTCACCTGTACCAGATTTGTCTTTGCTAAATACCATTTTTAGCGCGGTTGGGAGGTGTCTAAACTGGAGTAGGCCTAAGCGAAAAGTAAAATAGATACCTGTACCCACTAGCAGAATAAGCAGTGGTGGTCCCCAAACGAATTGGTTGATGGTTTGTAGTGTAGCTTGTAGGTGGTTCATAGATTCCCCTTAATAAATTAAAAATTTAAGGAGAAGAGGGAAGGCAGTGCAGATCACAGGGATCGATAGCACCACTTAATACATACTGATTTCTAGATAGAATTCTTCTGGTAATTAAGGCTGTTGCTTTCCACTCCTCTGTCCTTTTGCCTGAGAGTTTCACTTAGCGAATCACTTATAGATAAGTAATGGGCACTAAGCTTGCTCCTTCGGCGACCGTTTTCTACAACAAAGTAGTACGATTCTCTCCAGAGGTTCCTCCAACAACAGTCCTCACTTTTCTGGATTTCTCCAGCACAAAGCGCCTGAAAGATTTACTTCTTCGGCGGGTTAATCTAACTAAATGTTAAAACTTAGTTAAAAACCACTCTCCTGCAGTCTTCATCGGAACAATTACCTAAATGATTAGGTAATCTGTAGGCGTATCCTAGATCATATAAAATGTGATGTCAGCTACAAAATGTCTGTTTGCACAAATGTTGTTCAACTAAATGATCAAACAACGAGACTCTGACGTAACTTGCTTATTTAAATGGTATAAAATAGAAAAACAAGGAGGAGTTATGACTCGACTAATAGCGATTGTTTTTTTATTGGCTTTGGCATTCGTGCTGTTTCGTTTCCGGACAAACGAAAAAGTACAAAAAGGGGTAGTTATCGTTATTGTTAGCAGCTTTCTTTTATATACCGCCAGTTTGATGATTTCGGAGCTAGCTCGTTAGACGCTGTTGCGTTCAAATGATAGCGAACGAGTGGATATGGAACCTAAGTGATGTATCGACAACTTAGGTGATAGGATCAGTATTGGTAATTAGTACCAGTGACCGCGTAACGTTAAACATATTTTTGGGAGTACCCGCTAGTGAACCAGCAATCTGGACAAAGCGAACAAGATGAAGTGGTTGTTATTGAAGAACGAGATAAGCGCAGTCAGCTTTACATAGGTATTGCCGCTGTTATTGGTCTGGCTTTAGGTGGCTTGATCGGTTCTACAATCACGGCGTCAAAGTGGGAGTCCACTTATCAAGTACTCGAAACACGTTACCAAGAACTGAATGAAAGTAAAAAGCAATTAATGACATCAGTAGAAACTAAGGTGGCAAAAGTTGACACGGAAATCGATGCGAAAGTAGAAACTGCGCTAAAGCAACAATCAGCAGAGCATCAAAAAGAACTCCAAGATTTAGCGAAACAGTCTGCAGTTTTGGAGAAGGCGAACTACTCGCTAGAACAGCAGATAAACGAACAGAAACAAGCGTTAGAGAAAACTCAACAAGACAATCAGAAACTCAATCGTCAGGCTGATATGCAGTCCACCTTGTTTGAACGCTCACGTGAACTTTTTCGCAAAGAACTACAGATATCTCAAGAACTTGAAAAACTCGAGAAAGAAAGAGATGACATCGAACAGAAACTTGGTTCTTTGAAACAAGCATGTGATGTTTTCTTAGACGGCACGTCATGGGATGCGAAATCTGACGCTTGTGAGAAACAAGATAATGCTAATTCTCGATTGAGTGATATCAGACAAATGATTGAAGTTCATACGATGGACCTCAAACAAATCAAAACACTAACCGAAGAGATGGGCTTATAAGCTTAGTGCTTAATCTCATCAGCAATTAACTTGTTTGACTGCTAGTATTCAAACGCCCACATCATGTTAAAGATGTGGGCGTTTTTGCGTTACTTAACGCGACAATCTGTGAATTGCCCCCTAAAATTTATTATCATATGCAATTAGTTGATTTTTTGGTGACTTTGCATACATATTTAGGTAACCAGAAAGCAGCATAATAGTCGCGCTCAAGGATAAGACCGCGGTTTACTATTACTTCGTGACTCAATAGATGTCTAAGGAAGGATGAAATAATGCATGAATACGAATGCGAAAACTGCCCAATAGTTTATTGCTTTGATGATTGCCATTCGGCACTTAAAGAGGCGAAAATCATAGATATTGAAGCGCTAGCGAAAAGAGTTGATGAAGAGACATCACAAAGCGCAAGAGTGAATAAAGTTCCTCAGGAGCTCGATCATCAGCAATAGGTTATATGTGACGGCTATTACTTAACAGCACACAAGTAAACTATTCATTTGAGTCAAACATAAAAAATCCCCACCAACAAAGTTGGCAGGGATTCCAGATTAGTAGCATTATTGTTCTCGCTTTCTCAAGCAAAAGGGTAACTTCCTAGAAGTGACTGTTTTAGAACAATATCATTTTGCTACAAACTACTTCTCGTAAGTTTTGATTTCGCCTGATTTAACGCGAGCAACAAATGATTGCAGTTCTTTCTTCACAACTGGCATCAAGAAGTATAGGCCAAGGATGTTAAAGATAGACATCGCAAAGATAGCCGCATCAGAGAAGTCGATTACCGCGCCGAATTGAATCGTGGCACCAATAACAACAAACACACAAAACATCACTTTAAAAATTAGTTCTGTTGTTTTGCCTTCACCAAATAGGTAAGTCCACGCCTTAAGACCATAGTATGACCAAGAAATCATCGTCGAAAATGCAAACATGATAACAGCGAGTGCTAGTGTGTATTTAAACACTTCTGCAGTTTCAGTAAATGATGCAGCAGTCAGTGTTACACCTGTTAAACCTGTTCCATCGTATGGGCCAGTGTTCAAGCCGGCGATAGTGATAACCAATGCTGTCATTGTACAAATGATTACCGTATCAACGAATGGTTCTAATAATGATACAAGACCTTCTGTGATTGGCTCTTTCGTTTTTACTGCTGAGTGAGCGATTGCCGCTGAACCTACACCCGCTTCGTTTGAGAACGTAGCACGTTTCAGACCTTGGATTAACGCACCTATAAATCCGCCTACAACACCTTCACCAGTAAATGCACCTGAGAAGATAGCGCTAAATGCATTACCAACTTGATCAAGATTAGAACCGATAACAATGAGCGCCATACCAATGTAAAGAGCAGCCATCCAAGGAACAACTTTTTCCGTTACCGATGCAATCGAAGGCATACCACCAACAATCACAGAAAAAACTAAAGCGGCTAATACAAGGCCAGTAATGACACCGTATTCGCTCGGTACATCAAATGCGTAAGTTAACATGGCATGTGCTTGGTTAGCTTGGAACATGTTACCGCCACCAAGTGCACCCAAAATACACATTAACGCAAAACCAATAGCAAGGGCTTTACCTAATCCACCTAATCCTCTTTCGCTTAGACCTTGGCTTAGGTAGTACATTGGACCACCTGAAACAACACCAGAAGGTAGGATAGTTCGGTATTTTACACCTAAGGTACACTCACAAAACTTAGAAGCCATACCTAGCAGGCCACACAAGATCATCCAGAATGTCGCACCCGGACCACCAATCGCAAGCGCAGCACCAACGCCGGCAATATTACCAAGCCCTACGGTTCCAGAAAGCGCTGTTGTTAATGCTTGAAAGTGGGATACTTCCCCGTCTTCTTTGGTGTTAGGGTCGGTATATTTACCTTTAATAATGTCTATGGCCATACCAACGCGTTTAAATTGAACAAAGCCAAAATATACAGTGAAGATAATAGCGGCGAGTAAGAGCCAGCCAACAATGACTGGGAAGTTTGCTTCTCCAACCGGTACACTTTTAAATATTAATCCAACAAACCACCCCGTGTAGTCGTTGAAAAAGCCATCAACACTTTGACTTAAATTGCTAATTGACTGCTTAAATGATCCAGCTTCTTCTGCAAAAGCGCTGGTACTAAATAATAAGATTAACCCCAAGAATAGTTCACGTATATTTTTCATGGTTTTCCCTGTCTTTATTTTATAAATTTCGATTGTCATACTGAATTTATTTTTTATTTTCAATTTGTCGTTAGTTCAATAACTTATCTATTTCTTTAGACAGCAACAAAAAGGGATGTAGCTAAGTCAAAATAAGAAATAGATATGAACATTGGTCACACTTTATATGAACATCCTTTCAATAGAGTTTATGTTATCAATACCTCTGGTGTTGGTTATACCAAAGTCTTATTGATAATCTTATACACAAACGCAATGGCGTTAAAGAATTTTTTACAATAATTTTACATTTGGTCATGTTTTGTAATTATTTGCTGATCTATGACCACTTTCTAGTCAACAGGACTGACTTTTAAAGCTATTGGCAGAGCATCTTAGTGGGCTAGATACGTAAACTCTGATTAACCTGCCGCTGAGTGGACCTCGTAAGGTTTTGATAATTGGTGGTCATGCTTATGACCCAAATATGAAGCTCACAGCAATTTGGATGTTTAAAAGAGATAAAAAGTTGATAAGTTAGTGGCTTGAGACTTTCGAGCTTTCATCATGGGTGATGAAAGATGAAAGATGAAAGATGAAAGATGAAAGAAAATGAAGGGGAGGCTGAAACTGACTTATGAAAATGTTGCTATTGATTTTATCGCGTATGTTGATTTTGTTGTGTATAGCTCGCCGGACTACTTATTTAAATACTATCCCGATAGGAAGACAAAAAGCTCTTTATAAGAGCTTTTGTGTCACTGCTTTCTGATGATCAATAAACGTGTTGTTTAAACATTCCCATTAATCAAATCATCGATTTTCTGGACTTGTAACTGCATTGATTGACACATCTACGTGATGGGCGCCTCTGAACGACTTAGGCTTTTACTCGATTTATGAAAAAGCTTAAGTGCCAATAACGATCCCCATAGTAGAACCTGTCCCCATAACAGCGTCCATTGAGGTGCTATTTCTTGCCAAGATGCACCCATCTGATTAAGCGCTAAGAAACCTTGGATTGCAGGTGTGCTCGGGAATAACTGTGATAGTAGTACTAACCACTCAGGCATCATCTCAACTGGCCAAATAAAGCCTGAAGAGAAAATGAGTGGCATTGAGCTAATTAACACTACGACCGTGACTAATTCTCTTCTTGGAACCAACTCACCGATAAGAATCCCGACTAAACAACTGGCCAATAAGAAGGGCAGTAGTAAGGTCAAAATTTGTGTCATTGAGGCGAGCAAATTTATCCCATACATCGAAAAGCTTGCACCGAAGTAATACATCGATAACAAGTAATAGATGCCGATTAATGTACAACAACGAGCAAGTATCAGTTTCGCCGAAGAGATCTTACTCCAATAGCCAAACGTTGATTGCGCGTTTTGGGTTGCACCAACTAAACCTGAAGCCATGGCTAAGGTTTGTTGCAGGATCAACACAAAAACAGCAGGAACCACGTAATCAATGTATCCCATGCGACTATTGAAGGTTGGTTTTAGGTTTAAGCTAAATGCACTGTAGCCTTTGGCAGCGGATTCTAAAGGCACACCTTCGACTAACAAGTGACTAACCTTAACTTGCGCAGCTAACGTGCCTCCTGCCTTAGCTAGGCCTTCAACAATTGTCCCGTAGACCAAGAAGTAAGATGCGTCACCAGCATAAGAAAGCGTCGGGCTTTTACCGAGCAGCAAGTCTTTATAGAAGTCTTCTGGAATGACGAGAAATCCGCCAATCTCCTGATTAAGTACGGCTTGTTTAGCATCGGCGATAGAGGAATCTCGACGTACCAATTCGATCTGAGAGGTGGCATCTACCATACGTTCTAATTGGTAGCTGCTTTGGCTCTTATCCAGATTCACAACGGACGCTTTAAGCTGTTGAGGTACTTGGTTTGCGTAAGGCAATGGATATAAGAATGAATAAAATACCACGCCGCCGAATACGGTGAGCAATACAACAGGGTTGCGAAGTACCGCTAACAGTTCTTGTTTCAGCAGTTGAGTAAAGCTCATTGTTTTACTCCTCGTTGCTCTGCTTGTTTTGACGATATATATCGTGGTGATTGCGCCAAGTGTTTCTTAATCAACAACATCACCACGAAAGCAGGGACTGCGTACCACAACATTGAGGAGAGGCTGATTAAAGATTGTGCCGCGCTCACGCCATAACTAGACTGTGCCGTTTGTACTTCTATGTAATGGCTGACTGGCAGTAAGCTTCTCCAAATTTGAGCTGCCGTGTTCATGTCTGTCACTGGAAAGGTAATGCCCATGAACGCGAAACTCGGTGCAGTAAAGGCACCTGCGAAAC
The DNA here is from genome assembly GCF_054960695.1 of Vibrio sp. PSi01. NCBI lineage: Bacteria > Pseudomonadati > Pseudomonadota > Gammaproteobacteria > Vibrionales > Vibrionaceae > Vibrio > Vibrio sp. PSi01. Next base: position 36,270 of record NZ_JBHNYN010000003.1, on the reverse strand, counting down.
TCATCGCCCTTGCAGGATCAAGTGTTAAGAAGAAAAACAAACAACCCATGATGATACAACTGATCACTGTCAGTATTTGGGCAATGGTCAATGCTACAAAGCTGCCATTAAATGGCCAGTCTAAGAGAGCATAGAACCAAAAGCTAAACGCGATACCAAACATTAAAAATAAGACAGCATAAGGTATTAATGTTGAGGTTAGCGACTTCATAGGTGCGTTGGATAACCAAGCTTGAAGGCCACGTGCTCTAACGTTCGCCGTTAAAACTAATATCGTGCCAACCACAACCATGATCTGCCACAGTGCAGGAATAACTGCAGACACCAAGAACTGAGCATAACTGCTGTTCTTGTTAAACAGTGGCGTGATCTGGCTTTGCACTGTTACTGCTTGGCCTAATGCTGATTGGACTGTGGTATCACCGAGTGACAGTTGTTTAACCACTTCAAGTTGAGCGTTAAACGTACCTTGAGCTTGTAGCAGAGCCGAGTTCACTAATTTGCCGATCAAGATAAATTGGCTGTTGTAGAACACGGATACCTGCGGGTTTAAACCTAGGTAAATATCTAGGTCAAAGTGTTTAGGTATTACAACATAGCCGTAGATATCACGTTCGATCATCGCTTTTGCCGCTTCACTCGCTGAGCTGTATTTCTGAGTGACTTGCAGTGTTGGTGAAGCATCAACGAGGCGCGTGAACTGCTGTGAAATTTGGCTGTGTTCAAGATCAACAACAGCCACCGGTAAATCACGAGCGATACCTTGTGCAAATATAAGCCAAATGCTTGCAGCAAGAAGTAAAGGAATCCAAGTTAGGCAAGACAACAACCATTTATCTTTACGAACAATAGCCCATTGCCTTAGTAATGGGCTCGTCACTTTGTGATGCTCAGTTGATTGCGAGCCTGTAGATCGGAAGTTAGCAGACATAGGTCACCTAAAGCTCAACCACAAGGCTCATACCCATTCGTAGTGTCTCGCCGGTATCGACAGGTTGCGCTTCTACTTCAAAAGTTCGTAAGTCGAAACCTTGTGCTGCGTCTGTTGAACGCCAAGTCGCGAAATCACCCATTACGGCGATGTGTGTGACTTGGAAAGTTAGTGACTTATCCAAAGCCGGTAGGTATGCCTCAAACTGGCTGCCTTTCTCGAAATGCTTAAGCATATCTTCACGCACATTGAGTACTGCCCATGCATCGTTGGTGTCGATAACAGTCACAACAGGGAAACCTTGTGGTGCTAGCTCACCGCTGCTCAATAGAACTTGAGATACTTCACCATTAAACCAACTGTGGATCTGTGTGTCTTTTGCGTACGCTTCAACTTCTGCTACTGCACCCGCCGCCATTAATGCTTTTTGAGCAGCAGCCACCTTAGTCTCGTCACGAACACCTTCTTGCGCTAATTTGTACATTTGGAATGCGGCACTTTCAGTGTATTTTGCGGCTTGCCATTGTGTTTTGGCTTCATCACGTTTTTGTTCTGCGACAACGCCATCGTTGTAAAGGTTGTTTACACGTTGGTACGTTTTGTCCATCAGATCAGCTGCAGCCTTGGCTTTCAGCCATTGATCTTTGGCTGCTTGGATCTGTTGAGTACGCGCGCCATTCTCTGCTTCTTGTGCTAATGCACCAGCGGCTTTCTGACCGGCTTTTGCTTGCTCTAGCTTCGCGTCAATCTCAGGGCTAAGAAGAGAAAAGATCAATTCGCCTTTTTCAACTGAGTCACCTTTACGCACGAATATTTCATCAATTCTGCCAGGTACTTTCGATGAGATACTGTATTGCTGCGCATCGATTTGGCCTTGAAGCTTAACAGGCTGAGGTTGATAAGCTTGATAAAAACTGTATCCGACCCAGCCAATGACGCCGATACCAACTAAAGATAGAAGAAGGGGCTTAATAGGTTTCATGAATTATCCTTTTGACTGGCTATCGGTGTCTGTTCTTGAATCGAAATCAGACGAAACAGAAGACGTTAAGTAACTTGAGTAAGCATTCATTTCGCTGGTTAGCGCCAACAGCTTATTAAGAGAGATGAGGTATTTGAATCTCGCAGCAGATTGCTGTGTTTTAATGCTGGCAAGGTATAACTCAGCATCAACCACTTCTAATGAGTTAGAAAGCCCTTGAGTGAATGCCTTTTTACGGAGCGATAGGTTTTCTTGCGCTAACGACAAGCTAGAGTTGAGGCCTTGAACCTCTTCAATTGCTTGGTTTGCTTCCAGATAGGTTTTTTGTACTAACACGGTTAAGTCTTGTTTAGCTTGTGATTTAAGGAATTGAACCTGAGAAACAGCACTGTGAGCTGCTGCGACTTTATCTGAACGGCCAGAGGTATCAATCAGCGGTACATTGACACCAATGCCAACTAACCAATCAGGTTTCATTTCACTCGCGAGAGAATCGTCTTCATAAAGGCTGTAATCACCGTAAAGATAAACTTCTGGGTAGTATTTACCTTTTTCTGCTTTGATTAAGCTGCTTGCTTGTTTCTCTTTTGCATCAAGGATCTTAAGGCCGGGGTAGGTCATGAGTGTTTGATCAATGAACACATCCATATGAGGGAGGTTCTTATTGATAAACAGTTGCTCTGAAGGTTCAACACTTTGGCTTTGGCCAAGTATTTGAGTTAACGCTAACTGAGCAATTTTAAGATCGTTTTGAGCTTTAGTCCGCTCGACAACCGCTTTGTCTAGTGAAGCATCCGCCTGCAAGCGTTCTACTCGTGCGATTTGTCCTTGTTGTTCAAGTTTGATGGCGAAATCACGATGCTGAGTTAAGCCAGCTTCAACGGCTTGACGCGTTTTGACGACGTCTTCCGCTAAGATCACCGAGAAGTAGTATTTGCTTAAGTCTTCGTAACGAGCCTGCTTTTCCATCAACAGTTGGCTTTGAGCCTCTTCGCTTTTACCTTCTGCGGCATTTTGCGCAGCGGTAATTCGTCCGCCTGTAAAGATAGGCCAAACCGCACGAATGGAAGAACTAAAGATGTCTTGTTCGGTAATAGTAGAGGTGATGCCACCGAGAGCTGAAGTTAACCCAGGAAGCGCGGCTCCAATGCCAGACAAACCAGCTGGTACGCCACTCAAGCTATCGGCAAACTGTTCGCCATTGATGGTTACGTCACTATCGAGGTGTGTGTAGTTAGCCCCTAAGGTGATAGAAGGCAAGTTGAGGCTACTCGTTGAGTTTTGAAGGTGCTGATAACGCTCAACATTGGCTTGTTGAGCGGCAAGAGAGTTGTTGTTCTCTTGGAGTATTTGCCACGCTTCAGTAAAAGAGAGTGGGGCTGCGTAGCTTGGCGAACTGATAGTACCGATAAGAATACTGGCAATTGCAAGGCATCGGAATTTCGGTTTAGTCATCTGAACTCATTTACCAATTTAGAGTATTAACTCTAATATTAACAGGGCGATCATCATTTGTCTTGAACAGATTGTCGCTATATATACACGTTCTTTTTATAAACAGATTCTTTCTATAAACCGAAAACGCCGACTAAATCACGAGCTCTTAGAAATTAGAAGCGAATCATTATAGAGAGACAGCTACCGCTATAGAGAGACAGATATACACAGATAGTTTCACATTAGCACATCAGCAAAAATTAATACCATTCGTTAACTTGGTGTGGATAAGGTTAAGTGTATGGTCCCAAAGACAAATAATACGAAAAGAGCACGGCAAAGCGTGCTCTTTACATTCAGTATAGAGGTATTTGTTACAAAATGAAGCGGTCTATTTAAAGCTTGGACAATGGTGGTCGGCACGCCACACTAGTTGTCTTGAACCTTGCATAGTTTGCAGTAAATCTCTGCCTGACATTTGCGGGAAAGCTAACAACACTTTTAAGTCGAGTGGGGATGTCTCGTCTTTCTCATAGGCTCTGACATGAGTAAAAGTAGATTGTAAGTTATTAAACAGCATCGCCTTAGTCAGGCAAATTCCAAAATTATCGCGTTTCATTGTCTGGTTTCCTTTTCAACAATGTTTATACGTTATGTTTTTTATCCTATGTCTGTTGGACAGTGCTATTGGGCGACACACCCTGCTTACCAGTGCTTAATCGTGGTCAACTGATTTTTATCAGCTCCCTGTGTTGTCATGCCAGTCAGCTGTATGCTTAAGTCTCTATATGTTTAGATATCTATAGATGATCCAGTTCGTTCAGCATACGTCGAGGCGAGCAAGCAACTTATTATTATTTGCACGTCCAGTGAGTAAATAATTGTTGCTCTTTTGTTAACCGAATTTCGATTGAGATAGCAGTCTTTAAAAGGCGACGGATAGCTTGGCAACAATAAATTTCTTCATATGCAACTATTATAATTGTATTTGTTTTGAACAACCTAAAAAACACCTAAAACCTTAGTGATCTAGCTCAATATTTATTCGTTTATTTACCTTTTTAAGCTAATCAGTTCTAAAAATGAGCAGTTTTTTGAGCGGTATAACGTAAAGGAATATCAATTAATAATCGGGTCAATTATTTAGTTGAGTAACAGTCACAAATTCGTATAGGTGAAAAGGTCATTTGATTAACTTGGTGTTAACATTAATCGTTAGCATTAGGGACGATTTTATATGAAATGGAGTAGTATCAGCTTCAGAAAAAGGTTGCTGATTATCATGACGGTCACTGGCCTCGTTGAACTGTTGATACTTTCAGCTGCGGGTTTTTCGTATATCAAACAATCTCAAGAACAAGAGATGGGTTTGAAAGCACTCGGTGTTGCTGAATTTCTGTCTGAATCACCACTTGTCGCCAGTATTCTCCAAGATAAACAGTCTTTAGGTCCTGATGGCGCTCCTTATTCTCTGTCCCAAGAAACCCAAGTTAAATTTCGAAACCTTACCCAACTTATTGGCGCGGCCTTTATTGTTGTAGGCGACGAAAAAGGTATTCGCTTGGTTCATCCTTATGACGACAGGCTCGGTAAACCAATGCGCGGTGGCGACAATCAAAGGGCGCTCGCACTAGGTGAATCTTATGTCTCGACGGCTAAAGGTTCGCTTGGTTTTTCTGTTCGTGGTAAGTCGGCGGTTAAGGATCAGCAAGGCGCGGTCATAGGTGTGGTTTCAGTTGGTTATCTATTGGATTCTTTGCAAGATCGAATTGAACCTTACTTGGCCTTTTTGATTGTAATGGCGTTGCTGGTGGTTGCAGTTAATGCTGTGATCTCAAGCTACGTATCTCGTCGTTTTCAACGTTCTATTTTGGGGTTTGAACCTGAAGAAATTGGTCGATTGTACGTTGAACTTGATGTGACCATGAGTACAGTGAAAGAGGGCATCTTAAGTATCGATAAGAACGGTATTTTACGTTCAATAAACAAAAGTGCCTGCGATATTTTGTCTATAGATAGGGACTCAGCACTCAATCAACAGCGCCTTTCTGATGTGTTGGCGGGCAGTGACTTAGAACACCTGTTATCAACCGGCGACACGGACCATGATGTCGAGCTGTACCTCAATAATAAGCGAATTATTGCAAACCGAAGTCCGATTGTTGTTGCTGGTGAAGTGGTTGGAGCGGTTTCTAGTTTCCGTTTAAGGGATGAAATTAATGACTTAACAGACCAATTGTCTCAAACCAAAGAGTACGCCGACCTATTGCGTTCTCAAACACACGAACATCAGAACAAGCTCAACACGATCAGTGGCTTGATTCAGATGGGAGAGTTGGAATCGGTTCAGCAATTGATTGGTCAAGAAACGGCGCACTATCAAAGCCTCATCGAGTTCTTAAGAGAAACGGTGAAGGATCCGCTGATTGCCGGCATGTTGTTAGGTAAAACTGAGCGAGCGCGTGAGATTGGCCTGGAGTTGAAAGTTGAAGAAGGCTCAAGATTAGAAGCGCTACCAAGTCGACTAAACGCCGATGACGTTGTCACTATTCTCGGTAACCTCATTGATAACGCTTTTGATGCCACCATGATGGCGATTAAACAAGAAGGGCAAATAACACCAGTTCGCCGAGTAATCGTTGTATCGATCAGTGATTTTGGTAATGAAATCATTGTTGAAGTAGAAGATAAAGGATGTGGTTTGCCAAAGCATTTGGCGACTGATGCACTAACCGAAAAAGGTGTATCAAGCAAAGCCAAGCAGAACCGAGGTGTCGGTTTGTATCTTATTAAGCAGCTTGCTGACCGCTATCAAGGGCAGCTAGAAATGATTGATAATCCCGATTTTGGGTCACGCATGACGGTGTATTTGCCGAAAGAAGAACAATAATAATTGAGTATGAAGCGATCGAGTGAAGAGCAACGTGACAGGAATACAATGGTTAAAGGAAGAACATAAATGAAGGCAATCACGAGAGTCATGGTCATTGAAGATGATATTGCGATTGCAGAGTTGCACCATCGTTATTTAGAACAGATGGGGGGCTTTGATGTGATCGGTATAGCGACCACACAATCTGAAGCGTTAATGCAATTGGATATTTTAAAGCCCGATCTAGTGCTTCTGGATGTGTATTTACCTGATGGGTGCGGGCTCGATATTCTAAATTACGTGCGTGGCAGCAACCAAGGTTGTGATGTGATCTTAATTACAGCCGCTCGTGACGTCGATACATTGCAACAAGCAATGCGCGGCGGAGTGGTTGACTATCTGCTTAAGCCAGTGATGTTTCCTCGCTTAGAAGCCGCGCTGAAAAAGTACCAATCACAACAGCAAGAGTTTGAAAGTGTATCGGATCTTAACCAAGGTTTGGTGGATAAGATGTTGCAAGCTAATGCCAAAGCGGACTCAGGAAAAGTATCAACCCTACCCAAGGGTATTGATGGTGTTACATTGGATAAGATTAGAGCAATTTTCCAACAAACTGATGCTGTTAACATCACTGCTGACGAGGCCGGTGAACGGATTGGAGCGAGTCGAACCACCGCTCGACGATATTTGGAATTTCTAATCACGACTGGCGAGTTAGTGGCTGACTTAAATTACGGGTCAGTAGGCCGCCCAGAACGCTGCTACAACAAAGCTAGAAGATAGATTTAGCGACAACAAGTCACAAAGACAAACGCGATGCTGTCAAATAAATATAAAGCCAGTTGAATAGGCTGGTTTTGCCTTTCTCTCCATTTCCTATTATTCACTCCACCGACCAGATACCGTTCTTTCTTGACTACAATGTTTGAGAATGCCGATTTACGGCTATCTCAGGCTTTGTGAGCCCGGGTGTTGAATAGAATTCGTTCGAAATGAGTCAATATTTAATCGATTGCCTTCACAGTGGTTGATGTAAATCAAATACTCATAGACAATACTGACCCGAATAGAGGTGATAGCATTCACCCTCGTTTACCAAACGCATTCTCAAGTGTAATAGGCTCTCGCTATTGATGTAATAGTTAAGACCTATTATCAATTTTCGTATGTCGCTGATACCTTTGGCGAATACTAAAAACCTTGTTTTTATAGGAAAGATGATGGTAATACCTGAAAACAGCAGCATCGTTATTTTTGGTGCGTCGGGAGATCTGACTTACCGTAAGTTAATTCCTGCTTTGTACCACCTGTATGCTAGCAATCAACTACCAGAATCCTTTGCGATTCTTGGAGTGAGCCGTACTGAGTACAGCGATGAGTCTTACCGTGAGAAGCTGAAGAAGTCTCTTCAGGAAATGGAAAAAACTGAGCCAGAGACGCTGAATGCATTTATTGAACATCTGCATTACCAAGCGATCAACACTTCAGATGTAGACGACTACGCTCGTTTAGCACAACGTCTAGACAAGCTTGAGCAAGACTACCAATTCGAAAACCATAACACATTGTTCTACTTGGCAACCCCACCAAGCCTGTACGGTGTGATTCCAGCAAACCTTGCTGCGCATGGCCTGAACGATGAAAAGAACGGCTGGCGTCGCCTGATCATCGAGAAACCATTTGGTTACGACTTAGCATCAGCTCAAGCATTGGATGAAGAGATCCATCATCACTTCCAAGAACACCAGATCTACCGTATCGACCATTACCTTGGTAAAGAGACGGTACAAAACCTTCTAGTGCTTCGTTTCTCAAACGCGATGTTTGAACCACTGTGGAACCGTAACTTTATTGAATACGTTGAAATCACAGGTGCTGAGTTCCTTGGCGTTGAAGAGCGTGGCGGATACTACGACGGTTCTGGCGCAGTTCGTGACATGTTCCAAAACCACCTGCTACAAGTGCTAGCAATGGTTGGTATGGAGCCACCAGCTCAAATTAATGCTGATTCTATTCGTGACGAAGTGGTTAAAGTTCTTCAGTGTCTCAAACCGCTAGAAGAAGACGACCTGCGTAAAGATTTAGTGCTAGGTCAATACACAGCGTCAGACGTTCGCGGCCAGCAGTTGCTTGGTTACCGTGAAGAGCCGGGTGTTGCGGATGACTCTCGTACTGAGACGTACATTGGTCTTAAAGCACACATCAACAACTGGCGTTGGAATGGTGTTCCTTTCTACGTACGTACTGGTAAACGCTTGCCGACACGTGTGACTGAAATCGTGATTCACTTTAAGAACACACCACACCCAGTATTTGGTCAAGATGCACCAGAGAATAAGCTGATTATCCGTATTCAACCGGATGAAGGTATTCAAATGAGCTTTGGTTTGAAAGAGCCAGGTGCAGGCTTCAAAGCTAAAGAAGTGAAAATGAACTTCTCTTACTCTGACTTGCCTGAAACTCAGATGCTAACAGCTTATGAGCGTCTTCTTCTTGATGCACTGAACGGTGATGCGACTCTGTTCGCACGTACTGATGCAGTAGAAGCATGTTGGAAGTACGTTCAACCAATCTTAGACTTCAAGCAAGACCCTCAAGCACTGTTTGGCTATGCTTGTGGTACTTGGGGCCCACAAGAAGCCGATGAGCTTCTGCAACGTGATGGCCGCGCATGGCGCTTCCCATGCAAGAACTTAACAGACACGGATTACTGCGAACTATGATCAATCACAAGATCTTTGCAACGCCTGAACTGGTCGTTGAAAACCTAGCAAACGAAATGAAAGCTTACAGCGAGCTGGGTAAACCTGTTCACATTTCACTGTCGGGTGGCAGCACGCCAAAAATGCTTTTCAAGCTTTTAGCTGAAGCACCGTACGCAGAAGGCATTCAATGGAATAACCTTCATTTTTGGTGGGGCGATGAACGTTGCGTGGCACCAGATGACGCTGAAAGCAACTTCGGCGAAGCGAATGCGCTGCTTTTCTCAAACGTGAACGTTCCGGCAGAGAACATCCACCGCATCCGTGGTGAAGATGAGCCTAAAGCAGAAGCTGAGCGTTTCGCAAAAGAGATGGCAGACGTGATTCCAACTGAAAACGGCACGCCTGTATTCGATTGGATTCTGCTAGGTGTTGGCGCAGACGGCCACACAGCTTCATTATTCCCGGGTGTAACTGACTACCAAGATGAGAACCTATCTGTATTAGCTTCTCACCCAGAGTCGGGTCAGATCCGTATTTCTAAAACAGCGAAAGTTTTAGAAGCAGCAAAACGAATCAGCTACCTAGTGCTTGGCGCAGGTAAAGTCGAGATCGTTAAAGAAATTCGTACAACTCCTGCTTCAGAACTGCCTTACCCGGCAGCGAAAATCCAGTCTAAAACTGGCGAAACAGAGTGGTTCCTAGATTCAAATGCAGCAAGTGCTATCGCATAAGTGCGAATAGCCGCAAGGAGATATAAATAATGAAAGGTGATATCGGTGTAATTGGCCTAGCAGTAATGGGTCAGAACCTTATCCTAAACATGAACGACCACGGCTTCAAAGTTGTGGCTCACAACCGTACTGCTGCGAAAGTAGACGAGTTCCTAGAAGGCCCAGCTAAAGGTACTAACATTGTTGGTGCATACTCTCTAGAAGAGCTAGTTGAGAAGCTAGAAGCGCCACGTAAAGTGATGCTTATGGTTCGTGCTGGTGACGTTGTAGACACGTTCATCGACAAGCTTGTACCACTTCTAGACAAAGGCGACATCATCATTGATGGTGGTAACACTAACTTCCCAGACACTAACCGTCGTGTTGCTGCTCTTCGCGAGAAAGGCATCCACTTCATCGGTACGGGTGTTTCTGGTGGTGAAGAAGGCGCTCGTTTCGGTCCTTCTATCATGCCAGGCGGTTCTCCTGAAGCTTGGGAAGCGGTTAAGCCTATCTTCCAAGGTATCTCTGCGAAAACTGACGCAGGTGAGCCTTGCTGTGATTGGGTTGGTAACGACGGTGCTGGTCACTTCGTTAAGATGGTTCACAATGGCATCGAATACGGTGACATGCAGCTTATCACTGAAGCATACCAGTTCATGAAAGATGGCCTAGGTATGAACCACGACGAAATGCAGGCTGTATTTGCTGACTGGAACAAAACTGAGCTAGATAGCTACCTAGTAGAAATCACTGCTGACATCCTTGGCTACAAAGATGAAGACGGTGAAGCACTAGTTGAGAAGATCCTAGACACTGCTGGCCAAAAAGGTACGGGCAAATGGACAGGCATCAATGCACTAGACATGGGTATCCCACTGACTCTAATCACTGAGTCTGTATTCTCTCGTTGCCTATCTGCACTTAAAGATCAACGTGTTGAAGCTGAGAAACTGTTCGGCAAGACAGTTGCTCCAGTTGAAGGCGATAAGCAAGAGTGGGTTGATGCAATCCGTCAGGCTCTACTGGCTTCTAAGATCATCTCTTACGCTCAAGGTTTCATGTTAATGCGTGAAGCGTCGAACGAAAACGGCTGGGATTTAAACTACGGTAACGTTGCACTTATGTGGCGTGGCGGTTGTATCATCCGTTCTGCATTCCTAGGCAACATTCGTGATGCTTATGAAGCGAACCCAGAGATCGCATTCCTAGGTTCAGATGCATACTTCAAAGGCATCCTAGACAACTGCATGGGCGCTTGGCGTAAAGTTGCAGCTAAGTCTATGGAATCAGGCATCCCAATGCCATGTATGACTTCTGCACTAACGTTCCTAGACGGCTACACAACAGCTCGTCTTCCAGCGAACCTTCTACAAGCTCAACGTGACTACTTCGGTGCTCACACTTACGAGCGTACTGACCGTCCACGTGGTGAATTCTTCCACACAAACTGGACTGGTACAGGCGGCGACACTGCTTCTACAACTTACGACGTATAATCGTTAGTTAGAATCAGTAGAGAACAAATTTGTTCTTTCAGCTGCAAACTAGAAAACAAAAGGATGCCTCAGTGGCATCCTTTTTTGTTGGTTTGCGTATTTTTAGATGGTCACTTCAAACACACAACTAATTATCGCTTAGGCGGTCATGATATGTGGTTGTACATCGTCGTTGTATTGATCTCGAATGGACATAAAGCTGTCTAGGTTTTGTTTAGGCGCTTCAACCCACTCTGGGTCAAACATTCAACCAGTGTTTGCTTCTATATAGGCCATCACCTCATTCAGTGACCAAGCGTGTTTATAGGCTCTTTTACTCATTAACGCATCGAATACGTCTGCCAGTTAATAGCGTATGCGCTATTGCTTAACTAAAGTGCTGTTAATGATGATCTGGACGTTAAATAACCATTTTGAAATTAAATGAAAAGATAAATAGGATAACGCACATGCTTTATGCCATCATAAAGACATAAACAAGGGCAATGGAAATAATGCCCAAATGATTGAGCTAGAAGCGGTCAGTGATGACGGTGTTCTAGAGTATATTCAAGGCCGTGAGCTGCCTTGAAAAAGGTAATGTTATGACTGAAGAAGAAAGAATCGAACTGCAACAAAACAACCCTCTACATGGCTTAAAGCTTGAAACCATGATTACTGAGTTAGTCGATCACTATGGTTGGGAAATTTTGGATGCAGCAATGCGCATGAACTGCTTTAATACTAAACCAACGGTAGCAAGTGCGGTTAAATACCTGAAGAAGACAGAATGGGCTCGTGAGAAGGTTGAAAACTTCTACCTTTACCGTTTTAAGCGTATGCCTAAAGCTTCAGATATTGAGTATCAGATGCCACCACGCTCACGCACGTTCCGTCACGGGTTAGAACCTCGTGAACCAATGGAGTTGACGGTTGAGTCTATCCACGCTTCTCAAGCTAAAGCTGCATCTGCATTTAAAGAACGCCGAGGCGGTAACGGTCGTAACTTTCGCCGTTAGCAAGAGCCGTCTTTAAAAAATGGCATTGTTAGCCGCCGTTAGATAAGGCGTAGATAATTAATGCGCCTAATTAGACAAGCGAAAAACACAAAAGGAGCCTAAGCGCTCCTTTTTAATACGTATAACTATTAAATCCGTCTAAAGCTTATTGTTCTTGAGCCTTAAGCTTCGCGGTGCTTTCTTTGATTCTTCCAAAGGTCAACGACATAGACAATGGCGCTGATCAGTAAGAATAGCGCTGACACAGAAAACAGAGCGGGCATCTTTAGGATCCACGCGAATGTGGCAGCAAGAAAAGCGACAAAGCAAATGAGTCGACTTGATGACATGACATGACCGAGTTTAATGTTCATAACGCCTCCTAATGAAGTCTCACTTTCGACAGGAGAATTATCCCATGTCTATTGGAATAAAGGCTAAAAAACAGTCTAAATTGTTATCAAATTTACTAATTGACAAACTCGCCTCACACATTTTAGCTTGGCTATTTTATAGGGCGTAAAATAACCAATTGAGGGGATTTGTCACTTCTTCATGCTTAACGATTTACGTTGTGTTTTGCTAACGAAAGGCGTGATTACTGTACGAAGTAATTTGAATAAAAGCTAGTTGATATAAAACCTAGTTAGCATAGAAGAAGTAAGCGGTGATCAAAAAGCTAGCGATGATCACAGTAGTACGGACATACTGTTGTGGGATACGACGAGAGATTTTAGCTGAATAGTAACCACCGACCAATGTCCCAAATAAGACAGCTATGCCTGATGGCCAATCAATCGAACCATTCACGATAAAGAACACGATTGCCGCGAGTGACGCGCATGCCGACACCAACAGTTTGATGCCATTCATCACATTGATATTGGTATATCCAGCCAGTGCCAAGTAACTCAATGTCACAATGCCTAATCCTGCATTAAAATAACCACCATAAACACACACGATAAGTAACATCAAAGCAGAAAATAATGCTCCAGCGCTGTTGGCGTGTTTGTGTTTAGCTGTGAGTTTCTTAAGCCATTGATTTAGTGTTCCACCGAAAGTAAAAAGAAGTGCTGCAAAAAGCAGTAACCAAGGAACGGATTGAGTAAACAATGCTTCTGTTGTGTGTAGCAATAAAAACGCACCGATACCCCCACCAACTACACACAAAGTGATGACGATCTTGAGCTGCTTAGTACCTGATTTAATCTCGTGTCTAAGTGCATATGCACCACTGATGTAGCCCGCACATGAGGCAAAGGTGTTGGTCGCATTAGCGGCTATCGGAGGGACACCAGCGAATAACAGAGCTGGAAATGTGATGAAACTGCCGCCACCAGCGATGGAGTTAAGTACACCACCGCTAACACCTGCTGTAAATAAGATGAGCAAATCCAAAAGCAAAGACCAATCGAGTTGCATTATAATTTCGTTCCTTCTGGTTATTTTGTAACGGAATTGTGACTAGACTATCACTAAGTATTTATTTTGTTTATTAAATATATGATCTTTCATAGAAGACGTTTCGTTTGATGAGAATGTAAATTGAACTAATTGTCACAGTCTATAATCATAAATCTGTGACTTTTTATTTTTGAACAAGGGAATGACAATGGAAAAACGAGTTAAAAACGCGAATTTAGGACAAGATCAAAGACCTATCCCCCAGGAAGCTTTTGATTGGTATGACGAATATGCTCATGGGGTAATCGACAGAAGAGAATTTATGCGTAGGCTTGGTGGCCTTGCTGTACTTGGTTTTACTATGTCCACATTAACCAGTGCTTTGATTCCTAATTACGCACTCGCCGAGCAAGTTTCATTTAACGATCCTTCTATAACGGCGAGCTACGCTCAGTTTTCGTCTCCCAAGGGGCATGGAGAGTGCCAAGGTTATTTGGTTGTACCTAAAGATCTTCAAGGTACGGCTCCCGTTGTTCTTGTGGTGCATGAGAACAGAGGTCTAAACCCGTACATCAAAGATGTTGCGAGGCGCTTAGCTGCGCAAGGTTTCATTGCGTTTGCACCTGACGCTTTATTCCCTATCGGTGGTTACCCAGGAAACGATGATGAAGGGAGAAGCATGCAGAAAGGAATGGACAAGTCTAAGCTTGAAGAGGACTTCATAGCAGCTGCGCTGTTCTTGAAAGATCATGAACTCAGCAATGGGAAACTTGGTGCGGTTGGCTTCTGTTATGGTGGTTATGTGGTAAACATGCTTGCTGCTACGATACCTGAAAAGCTCAATGCTGGAGTGCCTTTCTATGGTACACCTGCGGCTGATGAAATTCGCGAAAGAGTGAAAGGCCCGCTGATGCTTCAGTTTGCTGAGTTAGACAAGAGAGTAAACAGTACATGGCCGGATTATGAGAAACGTCTAAAACTGAATGAAGTTGATTACACCGCTTACGTTTACGAAGGTGTGAACCATGGCTTTCATAACGATTCGACAGGGCGTTATGCCGAACAAGAGGCCGAACTGGCTTGGAGTCGTAGCTTAACATTCTTTAAGGAGCATCTAAGCGTTTAGAAGCATGTGAGCTTGATGAATTGAAGCGACATACAAATGATATAGATAACTCACGAGTTGTTGGTTAGAAGGTCGTGCATCAAAAAAGCCCTAACAGGACAAATGTCTGTTAGGGCTTTTTAGTAACGTGAGATTATGCTTCTACGGGTTTAGCTTTAAATTTTTGAAATAACTTGAGGAGTATAGGGCTGCTTAACACGAGCACCGCTAAAATAGTGAAAGTCATTGTAATTGGACGTTCCCACAAGAAGCTTAACTCGCCATCGCTGATCATCAACGCACGTCTTAAGTTCTCTTCCATCAAGCCTCCTAAAATAAACCCAAGCAGTAATGGTGCGAGAGGGAAGTTTGCTAACCTCAGTGCTATAGCAGCTATCGCGACGATTAACATCACAAACACATCCATCGTGTTGAACGACACCAAATAGACACCTGTGATAGAGAAGAACAGTATCATTGGTAATAGCACCGTTCTTGGTACAGCAAGCAGTTTAGATATGTAAGGGATAAGCGGTAGATTCAAAATAACCAGTACAATGTTGCCAAAGTACATTGAGATAATTACAGACCAAAATACATCTGGGTGCTCAACGAATAATCGAGGCCCCGGTTGAATACCGTAAGCGATTAGGGCACCAAGCATGATTGCGGTAGTACCAGAGCCGGGAATACCAAGCGTCAGTAGCGGAACGAATGAACCACTTGAAGCTGCGTTGTTTGCTGATTCAGGAGCAACAAGACCACGGATACTGCCTTTACCAAATTCTTTCTGTTTGTCTTTCGGTGCCAAGCTTCGCTCCATACCGTAACTCAAGAAAGCGGCAATGGTTGCGCCAGCACCGGGTAAAACACCAGTAAAGAAACCTAGGATCGAAGAGCGAATCGAAACGGGGGCGACTTCTTTAAACTCTTCTTTGGTCACTTTCATACTGCCAATATCGGCCATTTTCTGGCTTTCTTCGCCGCTAGTGTCTTTTTCTGGTTTTAAAATACCCATTAAAGTCTCACCTAGAGCAAACGTTGCCATTGCCAATAGTAAAAAGCTAAAGCCATCCATTAGATCGGTTAAGCCAAAAGTGAATCGCTCAACACCAACGCCTTTATCGATTCCAACGGTGGAAAGCATTAAGCCTAGGATAGTCATCATCCACGCCTTCACCACTTGACCAGGGCCTGCAAATGCGGCTACGGCTGATAAACCTAGTAGCATTAGTGCGAAGTAGTCAGAAGACTGAAAGCTCAATGACACGCTTGCGAGTGCTGGCGCTGCAATCAACAGCATAATGGCTGAGAGCGTGCCACCAGTGAAAGAAGAGTAAGCCGCGAGTGCGAGTGCTTTACCCGCTTGTCCTTTCTGCGCCATTGGGTAGCCATCGAACGCGGTGACGACCGTTGAAGAACAACCTGGAGCATTGATTAAGATTGATGACGTAGATCCACCAAAAACCGCGCCGTAATACACACCAGCCATTAAGATGAGGCCAGAAGAAGGGTCTAAGCCGTATGTAATAGGGATCATCAACGCAATGGCTGAAATTGGTCCTAATCCCGGAAGCATCCCGATAAAGGTACCGACGAAGCAACCCACGATGACCATCATGATGTTCATTGGCATCACAGCGGTCGAAAGCCCTTGTAAAATTCCATCTAACATAATGTTATCCCTACCAAAGAGTGAAGATTAAACCAGGCTCTAGGTAGATATCTAAGCCTTGAGTTAATAGAAGAAAGAACGCGATAACGAAAGGAAACGACGCGCCAAATAAAACAGCTTTACGGCGTTCACCCAATAAGTAAAAGCCAGCAAGCAAGAAGAAGCTCGTTGCCAGAACAAAGCCAAGGTAAGTAAGACCAACACCGTACAGTGCCATCAATACTAAAAAGCCAATCAGTAGTTTCCAATCAAAGTCAGAAATAGCTCCGCTGTCTTTGTCTACTTGTCCGGTGACAAGCAATACTAACGATAAACCAATACCTGCAATGGTTAGTAATGTTGGTAATGTGCGAGCCGTAAAGGGTTCGTACTCGTCGCCAGGGAAAAGGGGAATGAGTGTGGTTTGATAGCCGTAGCAAAGGCACACGAGTAAAAAAATCATTGCCCCGACGCGATCGCGACATAGCAAGTATTCTTTACTTAAAAATTTGGTTGGTAGGTCCGACATATCCAACTCCGTTTAGGGTGGTATAGAAAAGTAAAAAACCGTACATGAGCGAGTTAATGAATAATGTCTGGGATCACTAACCTAAGGTAAGCGGATTACAATGCTTAATGTTCAAGCCACTTGCGTCTACAACGATTCGACAAGTTTTAGTAATTCGATACGGATAAACAAAGGAGTTTGAAGTTAACTCATGTACGGCGAAACAAGAGAATAGTGAAGAGGGTATGGGTAAGATACCCTCTCTAGTATTGGTTATTTCAAGAAACCAAGCTCACGCATGAGGTCGCCCATTTGCTTTTCTTGATCTTCTAGGAAGGCGTAGAAGTCTTTGTCAGCTTTGTAGTTGTCAATCCAACCATTACGGTCACGGACCACCTGCCATTCGTCGGTCTTGTACATCTTGCCAAGCGCTACATTCCATTCATCAATCTTTGCTTGGCTCGTGCCTGGAGCTGCAAAGAAACCACGCCAGTTAGCAAATACGGTTTCGTTGCCATATTCCGTGAGCGTCGGGATGTTTGGTGCAGCATCAAGTCGTTTTGGTGCCGTGACTGCAAGCACTTTAACTTGACCCGATTTAGACATCTCTAGCACTTCACCAAGGCCTGTCGAAAGCAGCTGTGTTTCGCCAGATAGTAGAGCAGCCATCGCTTTACCTCCTGCATCATAGGCGATGTAACGTACTTTCTTAGCGTCGAAACCTTCGCCTTTAAACGCTGCAGCGACTACTAGGTGGTCCATACTGCCACGAGCTGAGCCGCCTGCAATTTTTACTTTACGGGGATTGGCTTCAAATTCTTTAACCACGTCTTTCCAAGAGTTGTATTTAGAATCCGCAGACGCCACGATTGCACCGTAGTCGGCAATGGTTGCAGCAACTGGCGTTAGATCTCGGAAAGATTGAGGGAAAATCCCGGTCAACGAGCGTACAACGATAGGAGTCGAGTTAACCATCAGTGTATCTTCCTGACGCTTAGCGGTCTCGATTAGATGAGCAATAGCTTTACCACCACCACCACCAGACAAGTTTTGGAAAGAGACATTTTCTACGATGTCTGATTTGACCAATACATCACCCGTACCACGAGCTGTCATATCCCAACCGCCACCAGCGCCGCCAGGGATTAGGAAGTGGATTTTCTCTACGTCAGCAGCAAAAGTGTTGAAAGAAAAGGTAGCTGCGATAATAGAAGCCGCAAGAGTAGGTTTCAGTGCCTTGAACATGGTTCACGTTCCTTATGTAGGGGATCTCTTCAATGGAGAGAAACTTATGTTTTATATATAGCTGCTAAACACGAGTAGGACATTGCTTAGCAGGTAAGGTTAAAGTTAACGATGTGTTAATGAATTGTCTTTAATGCGGCGATATTGAGAATAAAGAACATTGGGTGAATAAAGTTCATAAAGTTTACGGGAGGGATTAATGTCACTATTCGCTGTGAGACATAAAAAGAAGGGCACATCAGCCGTCTTCTTTGTCTTTGTATGCGAGCGATCAGGTGCCTATGCGGAAAATGAGCTGCGTTTGACTAGTTCGGCTGTAAGTTGTCGACACATCGTTTTTTAAATCATTTTGGAATAGGCAAGGGGTTGAAGGGTTCTTTTCTGATTGGATTCATAAGAAACAAATGTTTAAGTTATTTATTGTTCGTTTTTAGCAAGTTTTATTGTTTATAAAAAATACTACCTTAGTCTAAATTGTCGACAATCCACTTGATTGTCGACAATTTGATCGTGTATTTTATGTTCATGTTATGAAATTGTTGACAGTTAGGGTCGGCAATCAGAAGTGAGCAGCGTGAATATGAATACTGCGATAAAAGATCTCACCTTAAGTGCAAACACGAAAACTCGTGTGAGCGATAAAGAAAACACTAAGTCAGAAAATCTGACGGAATACCTCGTTGAGGCGATTGTGGACGGTGAATTAGCACCGGGCAGTAAGATCTCGGAGCCTGAACTGGCTAAACGCTTCGAGGTAAGTCGAGGTCCTTTGCGTGAAGCGATAATGCGGGTCGAAGGGCTTGGCCTGATCGAACGTATTCCTCATGTCGGAGCTCGAGTTATTACCTTTTCTGCAGAGAAACTGCTAGAGCTGTACGCGGTGAGAGAAGCATTGGAAGGTATGGCTGCGCGATTAGCAGCGAGGCACATCACACAAGATGAGTTGATTGGGCTTGAAGGCTTATTGTCGACACATTCTAAACATATCGATGAAGTCGAAGGTTCATCATACTTCCATCAACATGGCGACTTCGATTTCCATTACCGCATTATCAAAGCGAGTCGTAACAGCAAACTCATTTCGCTGTTGTGTGACGAGCTTTATCACCTATTACGAATGTACCGCTATCAATCGCCTAGGGCTCAGTCTCGACCAAAAGAGGCGCTCGATGAACACAAATACATCCTACAAGCGATTCGTAATCGAGATGAAGAGCTAGCAGAAATGCTAATGCGACGACACATCTCGGGCAGTCGATTGCTGATAGAACAACAAATTCAATCCAAAGATCTTGATTAAGCGACCATTGGAATCTGTCAGCGGATCAGTGCTGGCGATAACCAAAAGCCGTAAGTCTTAAAGGTTAGCTAGAAATAAACAATTAACAGGGAGCGTCATTATGAAGTTATCAGCAGGAGCAAAGTTCCGACAAGCTGTGCAAGACAACGACCCATTGCAGATCGTCGGTACGGTGAATCCGTATTGCGCGATGATGGCAAAGAACTTGGGGCATCAAGCTATTTACCTATCTGGTGGAGGCATCGCCAATGCGTCTTATGGTTTGCCTGATTTAGGTATCACCACATTGAACGATGTGTTGGTGGATGTTGAACGTATTACCAATGCGTGTGATTTGCCTTTGCTGGTGGATATCGATACGGGTTTTGGTGGCGCATTTAATATTGCACGTACCATTCGCGCTATGGAGAAGGCAGGCGCAGCTGCAATTCATATGGAAGATCAAGTGGCCCAGAAACGCTGTGGTCATCGACCAAATAAAGCGATTGTTAGCCAGCAAGAGATGGTCGATAGAGTCAAAGCGGCAACCGATGCTAGAACCGATGAGAGCTTTGTGATTATGGCGCGTACGGATGCATTGGCGGTTGAAGGTATTGATAGTGCGATTGAACGAGCGATTGCGTGTGTTGAAGCGGGCGCTGACATGATTTTCCCTGAGGCGATGAATCAGCTAGACCAATACGTGAAGTTCTCGGCGGCGTTGAAATCAGCAACGGGTAAGCACGTGCCTATTCTTGCGAACATCACTGAGTTTGGCCAAACGCCACTCTACAACTGTAACGAGTTGGCCCAATCAAGTGTCGACATGGTGCTTTATCCATTGAGTGCGTTCCGTGCGATGAACAAAGCGGCGGAGAATGTTTACAAGCACTTGTTAGTTGAAGGCAATCAAGAAGCTCTGTTGGATTCAATGCAAACCCGTAAAGAGCTTTACGAACACCTGAATTACCACGACTACGAAAACAAGCTTGATCAGTTGTTTTCAAGTGAAGGGTAAATCCCGTTTCAATTAATCCAAAATCAACTTAATCCAATAACGTGAAATGGTTAGTCGCCATATCCAGTACCGATGATAAAGATCATCGGACATATAAACAGGCAGCACCAAAGAGTGCAGGCGGCTAATACAGAAAAGGAGTTCATCATGTCTGTATCTTTGAGTGATAAAGCAGCTGTCGAAAAGGCTTCAACAGAAAACCAACAACAAAGCGAAAAACCCGAAAGCAAACCAGCAAGCGCACCTGCAATCGGTGGTGCTGGTCTACGTGGTCAGAGTGCGGGAACTACGGCGCTATGTACGGTAGGAAAATCAGGAACCGGCTTAACCTACCGTGGTTATGATATTACCGATCTTGCTAATCACGCTCAGTTCGAAGAAGTGGCGCACCTGCTACTAAGAGGTCACTTACCCAATGCCAAAGAGCTAGACGATTACAAAACATTGTTGGTTGGTCTACGCGGCTTACCTCAACCTTTGAAAGCAGCACTAGAGCTTATTCCTGCAGACGCTCACCCAATGGATGTGATGAGAACGGGTTGTTCAATGTTAGGTAATCTAGAGCAAGAGTCTGACTTCTCTGAGCAACTGTTCGCGACCGAACGAATGCTTGCGCTTTTCCCTGCGATTATTTGTTATTGGTATCGCTTTAGCCACGATGGCGTGCGCATTGATACTGAAGATCAAAGCGAAGTCTGTCTGGGTGGCTACTTCTTGAAAATGCTAACAGATAAAGCGCCGAGTGAACTGCATAAGCAGGTAATGCACTGTTCGCTAACGCTTTACGCAGAGCATGAGTTTAACGCATCTACTTTTGCTGCCCGTGTCTGTGCATCAACACTGTCAGATATTCATTCGTGCGTTACAGCAGCAATTGGCACACTAAGAGGTTCTTTACATGGCGGTGCGAATGAAGCGGCAATGGAAATGATCCAAGATTGGAAAACCGCCGATGAAGCAGAAACTAACATCATGCAGATGCTTGCTAACAAAGACAAAATCATGGGCTTCGGTCATGCCATTTATCGTGAAAGCGACCCACGAAATGCTCTAATCAAGCGTTGGTCAAAAGAGCTAGCTCAAGAGGTCGGTGATAAACAGCTTTACGCCGTTTCAGAGCGTGTTGAAGCGGTTATGAAGCGCGAGAAAGGCTTGTTCTGTAATGCTGACTTCTTCCATGCATCGGCCTATCACTTCATGGATATCCCTACCAAATTATTTACGCCTATCTTTGTGATGAGTCGCCTTACCGGTTGGACGGCGCATGTGTTCGAGCAAAGAGAAAACAATCGCATCATTCGTCCAAGTGCAGACTACACCGGGCCAGAGCATCAAGAATGGTTACCTATTCATCTACGTTAGCCCTCTATAACGAGCCGACTTATGTCTTGAGGTGACTTCCGTCTTCATACGACAAGGCCTCAAGAACCAACGAATAGAATTTAACAGATAATGGTGGATGTATGTCTGATGTAAAACTTGAACAAGCTCAGTACCTTGATAAAAATCAGTACCGGAAACTTTTACCCGGAACTCATTTAGAGTATTTCGATGCTTGCGAAGCGGTAGAAGCGATATCTCCGGGCAGTTATAAAACCTTGCCTTATACGTCGAGAGTATTGGCAGAGCAATTAGTAAGACGCTGTGATCCTGAAATCCTTGAAGACAGCTTAAAACAGATCATTGAACGCAAGAGTGACCTTGATTTCCCTTGGTATCCTGCGCGTGTGGTGTGTCATGACATTCTTGGTCAAACAGCCCTAGTAGATTTGGCTGGATTAAGAGACGCGATTGCCGACCAAGGCGGAGACCCTGCCAAGGTGAACCCAGTGGTCGAAACTCAACTGATTGTTGATCACTCTTTGGCTGTGGAACATGCCGGGTTTGATAACGAAGCATTTGATAAAAACCGCGCGATTGAAGAGCGCAGAAACGAAGACCGTTTTCATTTTATTGAATGGTGTAAAACCGCGTTTAAAAACGTGAGTGTGATTCCTGCGGGTAATGGAATTATGCACCAGATTAACTTGGAGAAAATGTCTCCAGTGATTCAATCTAAAGAAGGCATCGCGTTTCCTGATACCTGTGTCGGGACCGATAGCCATACTCCTCATGTTGATGCTCTGGGTGTTATTGCAATAGGTGTAGGTGGTTTGGAAGCTGAGACTGTGATGCTCGGTCGTCCATCGATGATGCGCTTGCCTGATATCGTGGGCGTTAAACTGACGGGTCAACGACAAGAAGGGATAACCGCAACGGATATTGTGCTTGCGATTACAGAGTTTCTTCGTAATCAGAGAGTGGTTTCCAGTTATCTAGAGTTCTTCGGTGAAGGGGCTCGTGCACTGACCATTGGTGACCGCGCAACTATATCGAATATGACGCCAGAATACGGCGCGACAGCAGGTATGTTCTATATCGATGAACAGACCATACAATACCTAAAGCTGACAGGACGCGAGCCTGAACAGGTTGAGTTAGTTGAGCTATACGCTAAGCAAACTGGCTTATGGGCCGATGATTTAGATTCCGCTCAATACGAGCGTGTGCTTGAGTTTGATTTGTCTAAAGTTGAGCGCAACCTTGCAGGGCCATCCAATCCCCATCGTCGTTTACCAACCAGTGAACTTGCCAAACAAGGCATTAGCCAATCATCGTGGAAAGAACAACATTCGGCGAAATATAGCGATGAACAAATGCCCGATGGTGCTGTGATTATTGCTGCAATTACTTCTTGTACAAACACCAGTAATCCAAGAAACGTAGTCGCCGCAGCATTGGTGGCTAAGAAGGCCAATCAGCTTGGGTTAGTTCGTAAGCCATGGGTGAAAACCTCTTTTGCTCCGGGTTCTAAAGTTGCCAAGCTCTATCTTGAATCTGCAGGTTTGCTTCCTGAGTTGGAACAGCTTGGTTTTGGTATCGTGGGCTATGCGTGCACTACCTGTAACGGAATGAGCGGGTCCTTAGATCCTAAAATCCAACAAGAAATCACCGACCGCGACCTGTATTCAACCGCTGTGTTATCTGGGAATCGAAATTTCGATGGTCGAATTCATCCTTATGCTAAACAAGCGTTTTTAGCCTCACCGCCATTGGTGGTTGCTTATGCCTTGGCAGGCACGATTCGCTTTGATATCGAGAAAGACAGCTTAGGTAATGACAGCAATGGTAAGCCAATCTATCTAAGTGATTTGTGGCCAAGTGATGCCGAAATTGATGCGGTTGTCGGTGAGCATGTTAAGCCTCAGCAATTCCAACAAATCTACGTGAAAATGTTCCAGCCAGACGAAGAGCAGGTGACTACTGAACCGCTTTATGATTGGAGACCTAAAAGTACCTATATTCGCAGGCCACCTTATTGGGAAGGAGCTCTTGCGGGTGAACGAAGCCTTTCAGGTATGAGACCGTTAGCGATTCTTGGCGACAACATCACCACGGATCATCTATCACCTTCAAATGCGATTCTCGCTTCGAGTGCGGCAGGTGAGTACTTGGCGAAAATGGAAGTGCCAGAAGAAGACTTTAACTCTTACGCGACCCATCGAGGTGATCACTTAACCGCGCAACGAGCAACATTCGCCAACCCTAAGCTGTTTAACGAAATGGTGAAGGACGCTGGGGAAGTCGTGCAAGGTTCATTGGCAAGAGTTGAACCCGATGGGCAAGTTACGCGAATGTGGGAAGCGATAGAAACCTACATGAACCGTAAACAGCCTTTGATTGTCGTGGCGGGTGCGGATTATGGACAAGGTTCATCACGAGATTGGGCTGCCAAAGGTGTGCGTTTAGCGGGTGTTGAAGTGATTGTGGCAGAAGGGTTTGAACGAATTCACAGAACCAACTTGGTTGGCATGGGCGTACTGCCTCTGCAATTCAAAGCGGGGACCAATCGCAACACCTTAGAATTGGACGGTACCGAGCTTTACGACGTTTATGGTGACATCCAAGCAGGTTCTGATTTGGCTCTAGTCATTACTCGTAAAAACGGTGAAAAGCTTGATGTTCCCGTGACCTGTCGACTAGACACTGCAGACGAAGTGAACGTGTACAGCGCTGGTGGTGTATTGCAGCGTTTTGCCAAAGACTTTCTTGCACAGTAGGAGCTTGATATGACAAACAAACAGATCAAAGTGCCTGCAACTTATATGCGAGGAGGCACGAGCAAAGGGGTTTTCTTCAATCTAAGTGATTTACCTCAATCAACGCAAGTTGCTGGAGAAGCGAGAGATACATTGTTGTTGAGAGTGATTGGCAGTCCAGACCCTTATGGTAAACAAACCGATGGTATGGGTGGTGCAACATCGAGTACCAGTAAAACCGTGATTGTTTCGAAAAGCAGTAAAGCCGATCACGATGTTGATTACCTATTCGGCCAAGTGGCGATAGATAAGACGTTTGTGGATTGGAGTGGTAACTGTGGGAACTTGTCTGCAGCGGTCGGTCCGTTCGCTATTCATAGTGGCTTGGTTGACTTGACTCGTATCCCTGAAAACGGTGTTGTTGAGGTGCGAGTATGGCAAGTGAATATCCAGAAAACCATTATTGTTCATGTGCCTATCACCAATGGTGAAGTCCAAGAGTTAGGTGACTTTAAACTTGATGGTGTGACTTTTCCTGCCGCTGAGATCCAAGTCGATTTTCTTGACCCTGCCGATGCGAGTGGTTCGATGTTCCCTACAGGGAATGTTGTCGATTTTTTAGATGTTCCCGAATTGGGCTGCATCAAAGCAACATACATCAATGCAGGGATACCCACCGTTTTTGTTGATGCTGAATCGGTTGGTTATCAAGGTACAGAGCTTCAATCTGATATCAATAGTGATGCCAAAGCTTTGGCTCTGTTTGAATCCATCCGAGCACATGGTGCAGTAGCGATGGGGCTGATTGATTCTTTAGAACAAGCTGAATCACGCCAACACACACCTAAAGTCGCGTTTGTTGCTAAGCCTCAAGCGTACCAAGCTTCCAGTGGTAAATCGGTCGCTGCCGAGGATACTGATCTTCTGGTGCGTGCTTTGTCTATGGGACAACTGCATCACGCCATGATGGGTACGGCTGCGGTCGCCATTGCTTCAGCGGCGAGTGTGCCAGGTACGTTAGTGAACTTGGCAGTCGGTGAGGGTTCCCGAGATTTTGTTACCTTTGGTCATCCATCAGGAACCTTAAAAGTGGGTGCTAAAGCTATTCAGACGGAAAGCGGTTGGAAAATAGAACGGGCGATAATGAGTCGTAGTGCCCGAGTGATCATGGAAGGTGCCATCCGTGTGCCTTTTCCTAAGTAAAGCAATTGTCGTGAACGGTTAAATATCCACGAACACAACGCTGAGAAAAGAGTGCACCCAAGTGAACAGCCAAAAGCAAGGCGCTTGGACTAATGGATTAATCATGGAGGAGGCACTATGTCTGCTACGAATCGAATGAACAGAAAAACAGACTATATCACCGAGTACCAATGGGCGAGGGAAGACCCTAATTCGTTTTGGGAAACACAATCACAAGCGATAGATTGGTTTGAGTCACCGAAAACGATATTACAAACTGATGATAACGGTATTGAACGTTGGTTTCCTGATGGGGTGATGAATACGTGTTGGTTGGCGCTGGATTATCATTGTGAAAATGGTCGCGGTGATAAAGTGGCGTTGATTTACGACTCGCCTGTAACGGGTACTCAGTCGTCCTACACTTACAACAAATTACGTGACCAAGTGGCAAAAGTCGCAGGCATGTTGGCAACACAGGGCGTGACCAAAGGCGATCGTGTGGTGATTTATATGCCAATGATTCCGGAAGCGGCTATGGCCATGCTGGCCTGTGCTCGACTCGGTGCGGTGCACTCAGTGGTGTTTGGTGGCTTTGCCCCTCATGAATTAGCAGTTCGTATCGAAGATGCTGAACCAAAAGTGTTGATTACAGCGTCTTGTGGGATCGAGATAAACAAGGTTCTGCCATATAAGCAAATGGTCGACAGAGCGATCATGGACAGCCGTTGGAAACCAGAAAAAGTCGTGCTATTCCAAAGAGAGCAATGCCTGGCTGAACTGAACCAAGATAGAGATGTACTCTGGCAGCAGGCCGTTGCGGATTCTCTGCCACATAGCTGCGTTCCCGTTTTGGCAACCGATCCTTTATATATCCTCTATACATCGGGAACCACCGGTAAGCCGAAAGGCGTAGTCCGTGATAATGGTGGTCACGCGGTCGCGATGAAGTACTCGATGAGCACTATCTACGATATGCCGCAAGATGGTGTTTTTTGGGCGGCATCTGACGTGGGTTGGGTGGTTGGGCATTCCTATATTGTGTATGCGCCACTGATTCACGGTTGCACCTCTATTCTGTTTGAAGGTAAGCCGGTGAGAACACCCGATCCAGGAGCGTTTTGGCGTGTGTGTGAAGAGTACAAAGTGGACGTGTTGTTTTCTGCACCTACAGCATTTAGAGCAATCAAGAAAGAAGATCCCGAAGGCGAGTTACTTACCAAATATGACTTATCATCGCTCAAGTCGATTTTTATGGCAGGAGAGCGTTTGGACCCGCCAACATTGGATTGGGTCGAGTCTCATACCAATAAACCGGTTATCGATCACTGGTGGCAAACCGAAACGGGTTGGGCTATTTCTGCAAATCCGACAGGGCTTGAATCTTTGCCTGTAAAAGCGGGTTCTTCAACCAAGCCAGTACCCGGTTACCAAGTAGAAATTCTTAATGAATTAGGTGAGCTTGCTCTGCCCAATCAACAAGGTTTTGTGGCGCTCAAACGCCCGTTGCCACCCGGGTGTCTACCCACGGTATGGCGTAATCATGATCGATTTGAATCCGGCTATCTGAGCCAATTCCCGGGTTACTATGTCTCCGGTGATGGCGGCTACCTCGATGATGAGGGATATTTGTTTATCATGGGGCGCATTGATGATGTGATCAACGTTGCAGGGCATCGCTTGTCTACTGGGGAAATGGAAGAGATCGTTGGTGGTCACCCCGCGATTGCAGAATGTGCCGTTGTCGGTATTCATGATGACTTGAAAGGGCAGCTACCGCTTGGCCTAGTTGTGTTAAAGGACGGAATAAAAGTAGATGGCATTGAGCTACAAGCCGAACTGGTTGGTAAGGTTCGTAACGAAATCGGCGCTGTTGCCTGTTTCAAACAAGCTTTAGTGGTAGAGAGATTACCGAAAACTCGTTCAGGTAAGATCTTGCGTAGAACTATTCGACAGATCGCAGAAGGTGAACAGTACGTGGTACCTTCGACGATTGACGACCCTACCAGCTTAACTGAAATTGCTGAAAAGCTCGGTAAATAGGCTTAGCTGTTTGGGCAATTTGATCTTCGGCTTGTTGATTTATGCATAACCCAGCGTGATGGTTTACCTAAACTCTACTTTCTTCATCCGCTTATCCATTGCGTCTACTATGACCTCATTATGAACCCCACATATTGAGGTCTTTTTTATGCGAGTTTACTTTTTATTGATTGCTTTACTGGTCAGTGGTGCTGCTAGTGACAGTATTTCAAAGGATGAAGCGAGTAGAGTGTTGTTAGAGCAATTGAGTCATCCCAAGATATTTAAATGTGTGTCCAAGACTGGCGTCGATCTCTATCAAGCGGTTTTTGATATGGGCGTGGGGTATGAAGCCGACCCTATTAACTCGAAGATGATCGTTAATTCAAGGAAAGGTCGCTACGAATATCAAATCCTAGGCGCTGTAAGATCTGAAAGAGCGAGTGAAATTGTCGTGTTGACTCGGCATATTGGAGACGGTGTTAAAGTGGCTGCGATGATTGATGAACGAAATGGTAAAATACTGGGGATTGGTGATAAAAACCACTATCGAGATTGTGGTGTAAGACCGCCTCCAAGCGCAGAAAATATTCAGAAATTTTGGTCGAGGAGCTAACGCTTACCACCCAGTCACAAGAGTTATTGAGACGGCCCTACTGATCGTCTTTTTGTTTTTGCGGAGTGACTAATAAATCAAATGTTTCCCAATCCTGAAGTGTTGAGCGACTAATACATAATCAACCGTTATATATCATCTAAACTGGTCTTTATTTATGTTGTTAGGTGTTCTGTTTAAGATGACTTCATTCCAAACGAAACCAAAGCGAGACACCTATGACATTCACTAAACCTTTTCTTTTAGCGACACTGATTGTGACTCTTTCTGGCTGTGCATCTCCTGCCACTGATAACGAAAATGAAAATGCAGCGCGTAATCGTGGTGCTATTGGTGGTGCCTTACTAGGAGCAACGGCTGGAGCGTTGACAGGAGATGCAAGCTTAGCGGTTAAAGGTGCAGCACTAGGAGGTGTGACAGGTGGTGTAGCTGGTTCGATGAAAGATACGGATGACGCAAGAAATGCTCAAAGAACTCAAGTGACTGCTGATGGCTTAGCACAAGATAATCGCACCGATGCTGAAAAGCGAGTTGCTGAAGTTGAGGCTGAAATTAAACTTATCGAACTAGAACAACAGCTTGCTGAACTCAAAGAAGAGAAAGAAGATAACGGCGCATAAAGCTAAAGCCTAGATATTCGTTTAATTCTAAATTATTTAAACAGAATGGCCACGTAATGTGGCCGTTTTTGTATCTAAAATACGCACTTCAAACAATGAATTAATTCAATAACTTGTATAGATACTCGCGGCAAGTAAACTAGACTCAGTTTAAATATTAATTTGGTTTGAGAAGCACAATAGTCATGAATGTCACCTTAAGGGCCGCAAAGCACACGGATTTGGAACATCTTAACGAGTTAATGTTCGATCTCCACCATCATCATCACCTCGCTAGCCCAGAGCACTTTAAAACGGCAGAAGAGATTGAGCAGGAAAAAAGCATTGCACGTTACTTGGATGATCCTGAATGCTTAGTCTACGTGGCATTAAAAGGTGAGCTGATTGTTGGCTTTATCTCTGGGCATTTTTGTGAGCTTATCTCAACGGTAAGTAAACCAGTGCCGATGGGGAGTGTAGATGAACTGTTTGTCTTGCCTGATTATCGCAAAGAATCGATTGCTGAAAAGTTGTTTAGCAAAGTTGAAGCTACTTTTGATGATTACGGTGTTGAACAAGTCTTTGTAGAGGTTTGGGACTTTAATTCGCCTGCCAAGCACTTCTATCAAAAAATGGGGTTCACTCCTCACATTCAATGGATGAGGAAGTCTCTGCGCAAAACATAGACAGCGATTTTGTGCCGCTTTGATTACAATAGACGTGATGCATTAGCAGTCTTAAACTTCTTCTTTTATTTTAGGTAAATTCGTTGATTATTCGACATTTATTCGTTTTTATTTTATCTCTTTTGAGTGCTACTTCCGCATGGGCTAATAACACTTTGCCTGACGATATTGCGGGCGCTTTGTGTGTAGTACGTGTTGATAACCAAATCGTTTTAGTTGACGAATTGATCACAGGTCATTTATCTCTTCCGGGTGGTACTGTCGTTGCTGGTGAATCGCCAGCCGTAGCAGCGCAGCGTGAAACATGGGAAGAGGCGGGTTTGTCGGTAACGGTCGGTGATGTGCTGGGTTATACCGACAGTGCCGTCGTGTTTGATTGTATCTCCGATTCTGAAGTGATCAGCTACAAAGCTCGAAATGAGTTGGGTGGCTTTGAGCTGCCGATTTGGTTTGCGCCTCATTACGGCGTGGAAGTCAGCCGAGCGATGTTACTTCCTCCTGCTGAATTGCAAGATCATCAGTACCGCTATCCAGAACAGTGGTCTGAGATTAATGAGCTGTTTTTATCCGCGACGGACCAACCGGTGACGTATGTGACTGAGCTGGTGGGCGCGGCACCTAAAGTCCATCAACTAGAATTAGGTTGGATCATTTCACTTCAAAATATATTCGACATCATACCGAGCGCGTTTTCTAGTACGGTGCTATTGACCGATTTGTTAGCAAATCCTTGGTTTTTCATCGTGATATTGCCGCTAATTACTTGGTATTTTGGCCGTAACTTCGCGTTGAAGTTTGGCTTCACTTTGATATCTGTAACGTTACTGACATTGATCGCCCACCAAGGTTTTGGCTTTCCTCGTCCCCATGCCTACCTTCCAACTTTAAAGTTAGTGATGAGCAGTGGGTATAGTTTCCCAAGTCTCTTAGCTGCGTTATGGGTAAGTTTAACCTTGTTAGTCTTTTGGAAACTAAATCGCCTCTTGGAGCAAAAAGCTATTCTGATAGTGCTCGCTGGCCTGCTGTGGATCATGCTATTTAAGTCTTATTCAGGCAGTGCGTTTTTTAGTGATGTATTAATGGGTGGAGTATTAGGTGCATTAACGACGTGGCATATCGTGAGATTAGACGCGAAACCGGATGTAGATATCAGTGCCTTATTAAGTTCTAAAGGTGTTTGGTGGGCATTGTGCTTACTGTCGGTTGTTCTCACGGTGATATGGCCATTGCCAACATTCTCATTCTGGGTGGCGATTTTGATGACGATTGCATGCCTAGTTACGTTAACAGACTCGAAACCTTTGGTCGGTCAGTTCTCATTCAAGATCGTTCTTGGAGTGATGGCTATGTTGTTAGCGGGAAATCTGCTGATTAGCTGGGCAGGAAGCTTTGTCTCTTTCAGTGGTATTGCTTCATTTATTATTGAAACGTTACGTTTCCCAATCTTGATTTTGTTTGGTGTGGTGGCATTTCGTCTGCCTTGGGCTAGAAAATAATAAGTAGAACGATTCATGTAAAAAGAAGGCTGTGCAATGCACAGCCTTATTTATATCAATGTATTTTAGGTGAGTTAGATAAAGTAGAGGGCTCTATCTAGTGCTTACGAGTTGAAGATAAACTTCTCAATCGCGACCGCTACACCATGGTCGTCGTTGCTTGCTGTGATGTGATCCGCCAGTTTCTTGGTTTCTTCCATTGCGTTGTCCATTGCAATGCCAAGGCCTGCGTATTCAAGCATATGGTGATCGTTTTCAGCATCACCCATGCAGATTACTTCTTCCGATTTAATGCCTAAGTGTTTCGCTATCGCTTCAATACCGACACCCTTGTTTGATTTTGGGTTTAGGAACTCTAAGAAGAATGGTGCACTTTGTACGATAGTAAACTGAGTCTGAAGCTCTTGTGGCAGCTTGCCGATGATTTCAGTCAGCTTGCTTGGTTCCGCGACAATCATGGTCTTGATGATTTCGTGGTCATCTTCTAGTTGAGAAAAATCGAACTCGGTAATCTCTAAGCCGTTAATACGTGCTTCAATAGCGGTGAACTCATTGTTTTCAGGTGTGATTAAGCCGTGAACCTTGCTGAATGCATGAACATAACCACCAAGCTGTTCAGCTAGTGCTGTGATCTCTTTTGCAGCCTTACCGTTGCTGATCTCACTGTGAATGATCTCTTTTGTAGAAACGTTCTGTACCATAGAGCCGTTGTAAAAGAGTACAAAGTCATCTTCGCCGTTAATTGAAAGCTCGTCTAATTTGCTTTGCATACCTTCTAAAGGTCGACCAGAAGCGAGAACCACTTTTACTCCTGCAGCTCGTGCTTTAGCGATCGCGTCTTTGTTCTCTTGAGAAATCACTTTTTCACTGTTGAGTAGTGTGCCATCCATATCAAGAGCAATCAGTTTGTACATGTTTTTCCTTACCAAAAAATTAAAAGTTAACCAAATCTAATGGACGAAAGGATAAGGGAACTTGAAACTTCAGGCTAGGGCTTTGATCAACTCATTTATCAGTACTCATTTGTTTGACCAAAGGGGGTAAGTGCTTTAAGGTCTGCGGTTGATTTATTTGACCAAATGATTGAGCTGAGGAAAAGTTGTACAAGATTAATGAAATGTTTGAAACCATCCAGGGTGAGGGCGTGTTTACTGGCGTTCCGGCTGTTTTTGTTCGTCTACAAGTTTGCCCAGTAGGTTGTTCTTGGTGTGACACGAAACAGACTTGGGAAGCATTACCTGAAGATGAAACCAGCCTTGGCGATATCATGGTGAAGACAGAGGATTCACCAACTTGGTCAGCAATTGATGCTCAAGGAATTGTGAATGAATACATCAAGCAAGGTTACACTGCGAAGCACATTGTGATTACTGGTGGTGAGCCGTGTATTTACGATCTTGTCCCGCTTACTAAAGCATTTGAGCAGCATGGTTGTCGTTGTCAGATTGAGACTAGTGGAACATCAGAAGTTAAAGTGACACTTGACACTTGGGTTACGGTGTCACCAAAAGTGGCGATGAAAGCGAAACTGGATATTTTAGATAGTGCCTTACAACGTGCTAATGAAATTAAGCATCCAGTGGGTACAGGCAAAGACATTGAACAGCTTGACGGTTTATTGGAGCGAGCGGATGTTTCGAGTGAAACGGTCGTCGCTCTGCAACCAATTAGTCAAAAAGAACGCGCAACACAACTTTGTATTGATACCTGCATTGAGCGCAATTGGCGCTTATCAATCCAAACTCATAAGTATTTGAGTATCGCTTAGTTGGTCAGCAGTTTGCGTGTTTGCGGACAGTTTTCCCGTTTATGATAGTTCGCCAGTTTTAGATAGGTATGGAAATGAAAAAAGCAGTTGTAGTATTCAGTGGTGGTCAAGACTCAACTACATGTCTTGTTCAGGCACTAACAGAGTATGATGAAGTTCATGCGATTACTTTTGATTATGGTCAGCGCCATAAGTTAGAGATCGAAGTCGCTCAGTCATTATCGAAAGAGCTTGGTGTGAAAGCGCATAAAGTGATGGATGTGACGCTGCTAAATGAGTTGGCTATTAGCTCTCTGACTCGTGACGATATCCCTGTATCACATGAGCTACAAGAGAATGGATTGCCGAACTCTTTTGTTCCTGGTCGTAATATTCTGTTCTTAACATTGGCGGGTATTTATGCATACCAGATCGGATCTGAAACTGTGATTACTGGTGTGTGTGAAACAGATTTCTCTGGCTATCCTGATTGCCGTAATGATTTTGTAAAAGCGATGAATTCTGCGCTTGTGCAAGGCATGGATAAGAAGCTTGATATCAAAACACCACTGATGTGGCTGAACAAAGCTGAAACATGGGCGTTGGCAGATCAGTACTCAGCTCTCGAACTTGTTAGAAACAAAACACTGACCTGCTACAACGGTATTATCGGTGATGGCTGTGGTGATTGCCCAGCATGTGAACTACGAAAGGCCGGCCTTAACGATTACTTAGTTGACCGTCAAAGTATTATGACTGAGTTGGTTCGTAAACAGACTGAGTATAAATAGCTTCAGGTATGTCAATTGGTTCGTTATAAGCGTCAATGATACAGTTTCGACCATTACTCTTTGCTTGATACAATGCTTGGTCAAGAACAGAGTAGAGATCATCAAAGTCACTTAGTGCGTTTGAGGTTGCTAGATAAGCAAAACTCGCGGTTACATTAAGTGGCTTTTTGCTTTCTGACAGGAAAATACTGTTTGATATTGCATAATGCAGTTCTTCAACGCGTTCACGGACCTCAGACGGCTTGGTATCGGTCAGCATAATAAGAAATTCTTCGCCGCCCAAACGTCCAAATAACTCACCTTTTACTAAATGCTTTCTTATTTGGTTACTGACATGAACAAGTGCTATGTCACCCGTTGGGTGGCCATGCTCATCATTAATCTCTTTAAATTTATCTAAATCCAGTAAAACGAGTACGTGTTGTTTTTTGTTTTTTTGGCAATGTCTAACTCGCTTGATCCTGCGTATTATTTCGGTCCTGTTGTAAGCTTTGGTCATTGCGTCAATCGCGGTTCTCGCTCGGATGGTCTTGTTTGCCAATACCGTAAAGCTGGCAGCGCAGAGTAATACAAACATGATGATGTTGTACATCCACCTTTGGTGCTCCATCTTTTCAATTCGAAGGCGATCGAGTTTTGTCTGGTGTGTTAGGAAAGAATTCTTCAGTTCTTGCTCATATTTGGCATGAGTAAGGTCAAGAGCCTCAAAAGCTAACCTGTTATCAATATCTCTGGCCTTTAATTGTATTGCTGAGTGTCTCTGATAGTAATAAAAAGCCTGTTGGTAACCATTGAGTGACTGGTGAATATCAGAAAGCTGAAGAAGAGCTTGGGCGACGTATTTAAGTCTTGTGACCTGCTCAGCTAACTCCAACGCTTGCTGTGCGTAGTTTAGCGCTTCAGTTGTCAGCTGTTGTTCTTCGAACATGTCACTTAATGCCAAATAAGCGTTGATACGAATAACGTTATTGTTAAGTTCATTAGAGGCAGAAAGAGACTCAACCAAATAGGTTTTTGCTAACTCATAATCATGTGTTTGTGTGTAGGCTTTTCCCAAGCCTAAGTTTGTCAAAGCGATGCCATAGTTATGGGGAGATGCGCTTAGCATTGTCCTCGCTTTTTGAAAGTGCTTAATTGCTAGGTTACTTTGGCTTTGACTTAAATACAGTTCGGCTAAGCTATGGTGCACTTGAGCTTTCATTAGAGCAGAAGTATCGGCTCTTAGTATGAGTGCTTCTTTGAGGTATTGTTCTGATTTTTCATATTGTTTTAGTTCTTTGAGCAGATTGCCAACATCGTTATAAATGCCCGATATATCATGCCCTTGTGGGAATACTTTGATCAAAGACAGGTAAGTATTTAACGCTGCTTGATAGTCACTACGAAAATGGTGGTTGTTGGCGATGACTCGATATGTCACGAATTTGGGTAATACTGGGTCAACGAGGTTTTGAAAATCGCTCTGAAGTGCAGAACAGTAATAGTTAGCTTGGTGATATTTGGCTTGTTCATTGAGAGAGCGACACAGTTGGTACTTCAACAGTGCACGCCCCGTTATATCATTGCGTGATTGCATCTTAGTGAGTAGCGTCAAAAAGCCCTGTTGAGCGTCTTCGTAGTGACCTTGTCTGTCTTTTACTAACGCTGAAATGAACGCTTTTTCTATTGCTTGATATTCACTGTTGTTTGAAGCAATACCATAAAATGGTTGTGAGCGATGACTCATGTATTCGTACAATAATGAAGAAAGGTATAGCTTATCTCCATAGTGATTTAAGCTCGTATAACGTGTTTGCAGCATGTTCAGTGCGCGGGAAGGGGAACGAGTTAAAGTGGATAAATAGAGAGCATTCCAGTCAGCGTTGGGAGTAGAATCAAGATTTATGTTTGAGTCACTGACGGGGAAGCTGTTATGGCGATCTAATGTAGGTACTTGGCCATAAGAATAGAAGCTGGTTAAAAGCAGAAAAGTAATAAAGACGGAGTGAATCACGAGGAACTATCAATCAGATAAAGAACGACATTCTATTATTAGTTTGAGGTTGCTTCAATTTTTGAATGATACTTACAGTGATTTATGCGAGTTGTATCTCTGATTTGTTGATGGTTATCAGGGTAATAGCGGTCGTACTTATTCGCACGACCGCTATTGGAAATTAAATGTACAATTTCGCTAGATCAGAAGGTTCAAGCTCTTTGCCTTCTAATGTTGCATTCCAGTTCGTACCAACAAGAACGCCGTCTTCAGCAAGAGTCAGTAGCCAGTCTTCTACAAAGATATCTAGTGGGATTTCTAATACTTCAAAATCAGCCCACTCTTCAACGTTGTGAGTCTGAGCATCTTCTTTTGAAGACCAAAATGGCATCACTTCGCTGCTTTCGAATTCACTTGAGTCACATGCTAGCCAACCTTCTTCGTTACGAAGGCCCCATACAAGTTTAGTTTCTTGTGTTTCAGAAACGAAAAGTTCTAGATTTGCTTGAGTATCAGCGGTTAGTTTGCTCATGGATTAATTCTCTATGTTGATAACGTGACAAGATTAACATTATAGACGGCTTAGGTATATGCTATTTAAGGAATTATAAGCGTACTGAAACGCTACCTAAAGATAACGTTTCAGATGAGGCATAACTAAGAGTGGTTACTTTCCAATTTTTGTAAAAATATGCCATTCTTCTTTGATGTTGCCTTTGAATCCGGCGACAGAAGCGACAACTTTTCT